>JAICIO010000262.1 GCA_025924315.1 Phycisphaerae bacterium | reverse complement strand
TTGTCGTCCGTCTGCTTGCCCCAGGGAAGCGAAAGCACGGTGTCGATATACGTGCGCACAACGGTGCTTTCGGCCGAGATGGTCGGCATGCGCTCCAGGCGCGCGATCTCCTTGATCAGCTTCTCTTCGACGTACTCGGGCAGGCAGCGTTCGATGATGCGCTGGCGCAACGCTTCGATCTCGCTGCCGCCCTCGCCGGAGAGCTCATCGTGAATCACCTTCAACTGCTCGCGCAGGTAGTACTCACGCTGGTTCTTGTCGATCTGCTCCCGCACGCGCTCCTTGATACGCGCTTCCAGGGCGGCGATATCGAGATCGGTGGTGAGATGCACGGTCAGCAGTTCGAGGCGATTGAGCGGATCGAGGTTCTCCAGAAAGTTCTGGCGCTGGTCCGCCTCGCGAATCAACTGGGTCGTCAGCAGGTCGGCGAGATGCGCCGGATCGCTGGTCCCCAGTACCATTTCCATGACTTCGCTGCTGAAGACGTTCTTGACCTCCTGGAAGCGCCGCGCCAGATCTTGAATATGATGCACCAGCGCCTGCACTTCAGGCGTGAGCGCCACGCGCTCCAGCGACTGCTCGGCTCGCACCGTGTAGAAGGGGCGGGGCGGATCGAACTGCACGATCTTGACCCGGCTCAGCCCTTCGAGTGAGACCTGAATGTTCCCGCCTGGCTGGTGCTCGATCGACGAAACCTCGGCGAGCGTCGCGACCTCGTAGAGATCTTCGGGCTGCGGGTCGTCGTTGTTCGCATCGCGGTGCGCCACCACCACGATCTTGCGATCGCGGCTCATCGCCTCTTCGATCGACTGAATCGATCGAGTACGGCCGACAAGAAGGGTTACGACATTTCTCGGAAAGATGACCACATTCTTGAGAGGCAGCAGAGGATACCGAACCGAGTACATGTCGTAACGGCTCATCATATAACGTCCTTTTCAGTGGTTCACGGTCGGCTGGATCAATGTTCCGCCCTGGTGACGGTCACACACTATCGTCGGTCCCCAGACGCGTATCCGGCGCAAACGCCCAACTCAAGACAGAGCGCTCGGCTCTCGCACCGAGCAGCCGTTCGCCGGTTATGCAAACCTATGTCAGTTACAACGAGATCGTCCCCCAACGAGTTAGTCTTCCCCTAGTGTACTTGACTTCCCGGCACAATGGGAAGACCCTATTCGACGAATTCTCCGCCATTAATGTCGGGTTTCAATGCGAACGTTCGCGCTAAATATCGTCCTGGCCACCACATTTCCCGCGAACGTACGTACGCTCCGCTCGTACAGCCCAGTTGTCGTGGGCGCGCCAGGTTAACAATTGTTCATCATCGACTCCGCCAACTCGGCACGCGCGTCGTTGAGCAGCGTTGGCGAAGTCAGCAGATCGATGGCCGTCATCGCCAGCCCGGTCGCACCGGCGGTGATGGCGGCATGCCCGTCAGGAGTCAGCGTTGCCTGTGCCACCTCTTTCGAATGCCAGCCCGCTTCGGGCCCGCATATGCGCAGGTACGCCTCGACGGCCG
>JAICIO010000261.1 GCA_025924315.1 Phycisphaerae bacterium | reverse complement strand
TAGAGCGGCCAGAAGGCGGCGCTCGAGGTGTAAATGCTGTAGCCGTAGTTGGCGAGAAGCGAATACCAGTAGCCGTCCCAGTTGCGCAACGGCTGCACCAGATAGTGGCTAACGCCGGTCATCGGACCGAGGCGGTACTGGATCGCGGGTACTTCGTTGAGCGCGTAAAAATTTGAAATAGCGAAGGCCGCGACGGTAAAGACGAGGACGGCGTGGAGCGAAAAGACGATCAGCGGAATCTGGTTTGCCCGGATCACGTCGAGCACCGCGCGCCACGGTAGGCTGGTTCTCGGTCGATCGGCAGTAAGCGCCTCCGCGTCCGACGATTGCATGAGACCCATGAGCGAGCGTTGACCTCTCAGGTGATAGATCCACCAGCGACCGGCGCGCGTAGCGCCGAATCACGACCGGCAGAGGAAATCATGCCACGATCCAGCGCGAGGCGGTACGAACCGTCGCGAACAAACGATGCATAGATGACGTGTATAATGACGTGCAGATGGGTTTGGATGCGCAGTCGCGGAACGACCCATCACCGGAAAACGATCAACGGATGAGGAGAGAAACTCCGAACCGGCAACAAGACGACCGGCATCCAGAAGGTGACGTGTGCCATGTCTCGAAACAGGGATGAACTTCCCCGAGCCGAAACGGCGCCGTCTACGCAGGAATCCGGTGAACTCCATCTTGGATGTTCGATGTTGCGCCGCACACATCTCGTTCTTAAGGGAAGAAGTCGTCCCATGATGCGGTGCTCGCTTGGATATTCCGTCCGGAACAACGAAGACATGCGACGTTGTCTCGCCGCGGAAGGAGCGCATGAGTGCTGGCATATCAGTTCGACCAAGCCCTCTGCGTCATAAGCATCGAACCTTCACGTACGGACGAATCGAATATGTCGTAGGCCGCGTCGATTTGCGATCTCGCAAGAAACAGGCAAAGGGCAAAGGGCGGGATTCCCGCCCTTTGTTGTTGCGCTCAATTCAACGACCTGCGACTCAGGCAACCGCGCGATCGACTTCTTCGGCGAAGACAGCGTTGGTGTAGACCTCCTGAATATCGTCGAGGTCGTCGAGCGCTTCCAGCAGCTTCATCGTCGTTTGCGCCTGCGGGCCTTCGATTTCGATCGTCGCCTGCGGCAGCCGCTGCAAGTCGGCCGCTTGAATCGCCAGGCCGTTTTCCTTGACGCGATCCGCCACCAGCGAGAGTTCGGCCGGTTCGGTGGTGATCACGATCTCGTTTTCGTCCGATTCCACATCCCGGGCACCGGCGTCGATCGCGGTGAGCGCGACTTCGTCCGGGTCGTGGCCGTCGATCGGCACAACGATCTGACCGACCGTATCGAATTGCCAGGCGACGCAGCCCGATTCGCCGAGTGTCCCGCCATGGCGGTTAAAGGCGAAGCGGACTTCGGAGGCTGTTCGATTGCGGTTGTCGGTCAGCCCGATCGCCAGAATGGCGACGCCCCCCGGGCCGTAACCCTCGTAGATAATCGTTTCCCAGTTTTCGGCGTCGGCGCCTGCTCCGCTCGCCTTGGCCAACGCGCGTTCAGCCGTGTCGTTCGGCATTCCCTCGCGTTTGGCGCGCTCTAGCGCGATCTTCAGGCGCAGGTTCGCTTCGGGGTTTGGGCCGCCTTCGCGCACGGCAACGTGAATTTCACGCGCCAGCTTGCTGAACATCGCGCCGCGCTTGTTGTCAGCGGCACCTTTTTGTCGCTTGATGGTCGACCATTTTGAGTGGCCAGACATGCCGCAACTCCTTTCGTTGAGTTGTCTGCCGGGTCGCCGCCGTGCTATCCGGCGCGATAGGAGGTTGGCTGTTCCGCTCCTCGGCAATGGTAATGCATGACCAGACAGCGGCGCGAATCGCGCGCTCCGGTCAACCAACAAATATTGACACAACCGCACAACGCGGTTCAAGACGTACGTTAAGCCCTGCTTCAGGCGGAACTGGTACGATTAGGTAAGGCGACATCACGGTC
>JAICIO010000260.1 GCA_025924315.1 Phycisphaerae bacterium | reverse complement strand
ACGTACATGACGGCAATGCGTGTCGAGATGTGGCGGACGACCGAAAGATCGTGTGCGATGAAGAGATACGTCAGGCCGAGTTGCTGCTGCAGATCCTCGAGCAGGTTGATGACCTGCGCTTGAATCGAAACATCGAGCGCGGAGACCGGCTCGTCGCAGACGATGAACTTCGGATCGACGGCGAGCGCGCGAGCGATGCCGACGCGTTGACGCTGACCGCCCGAGAATTCGTGCGGATAGCGGTTCGCATGATACGGCTGCAGGCCGACCAAACGTAACAGTTCTTGCACGCGGTCGTGCGCGGCTTTACCCGTCGCGATGTGATGGATTTTGAGCGGCTCGGAGACAATGTCGCCGACCGTCATGCGCGGATTGAGCGACGCAAACGGATCTTGGAAGATCACCTGCATCTCTTTGCGGAGTTTACGCAGCTCAGCGCGCGGCAGATTGACGATGTTGCGTCCGTCGAAAATGACCTCGCCTTTGGTGGCCTTCAACAGCTGCAGAATAACGCGGCCGATCGTCGTTTTACCGGAGCCGGATTCGCCGACAAGACCTAGCGTTTCGCCGGAAGAGATCGAGAAGTCGACGCCATCGACCGCTTTTACGTCACCGACGTGGCGCGAGAGCAGGCCGGCGTGAATCGGAAAGTACTTGTAGAGATCGCGGACTTCGACGAGCGTTTTCGTGCTCTTCGGCGCGGCGGTTTCGGGTTGTTGCACTGCCATGTATTACTGGGCGACCTCGCCGGTGGTGGCGACGGGAGCCGCCTCGGTAACGGGGGCGATCTCAACGTCGACCGGGCGCTGATCTTTCGCGCGATCGTCGTACAGGAAACACCGCGCGACATGCCCGGCGCCAAAGTCATACACCGGCACGGGTTCATCGCAAATCGGCATGCGGTAACGGCAACGCGGCGCAAACGCGCAGCCTGGCGGCAAGCGCAGCAGGTTCGGCGGTTGACCGGGAATCGGCTCCAGGCGATGCCGCTCGCGAATGTCCATGCGGGGCAGCGACGAGAGCAAGCCTTGCGTGTACGGCATCTTCGGATTGTCGAAAATCTGCTCCGCGCTGCCGTACTCGACCATGTTGCCGCCGTACATCACCAGCACGTTTTGACAAACTTCCGCGACCACGCCCAAGTCGTGCGTGATCATGACGATCGCGGCGCCGGTATCGCGCTGCATTTCGTTCATCAGCTCGAGAATCTGCGCTTGAATCGTGACGTCGAGCGCGGTGGTCGGCTCGTCGGCGATCAGCAGTTGCGGATCGCACGAGAGCGCCATCGCGATCATCACGCGCTGACGCATGCCGCCCGAGAATTGGTGCGGATATTCGCTGATGCGCTTTTCGGGTGCGGGGATGCGCACCTTTTTGAACATCTCGATCGTCTTCTCGAGCGCGTCTTTCTTGTTGTAGCCCAGGTGCAGTTGCACCGCTTCGGAGATCTGCTCGCCGACGGTTAGCACCGGATTCAAAGACGTCATGGGATCCTGGAAGATCATCGCGATGCGATGTCCGCGGATCTTGCGCATGTCCGCTTCGCTCTTCTTCAACAGGTCTTCGCCGTTGAAGAAGATTTGGCTGGACGGATGCACCTCGCCCGGACGTTGGATAAGGCGCATGATCGAGAGCGCGTTGACCGATTTTCCCGAACCGGATTCGCCTACGATGCCGAGCGTCGAGCCGGCTTCGAGCGAATAGGAGAGCCCGTTCACCGCGGTGACCAGGCCGTCTTCGGTCCTAAAGGTCGTGCGGAGATTTTTGACGTCGAGAAGGGGCATGCGGTGGCGCTAGATGCCGGTCAGCGAGAGAATCGTGCCGATGACGACAAACGCGACGGCCGCAACGCCGGTCACGCGTTTGAGTTGCTCTTCGGCGCCCGGACGTCCGTATGCGGATTCCACCCGGCCGCCAATCGTTCCGGAGAGGCCCTCTTGCTTGGTGGTCTGCAGCGCGAGCAGCACGATCAGCGCGAGCGCCGCCACCACGAACAGCGCGCCGAGCGTGTGCGTCAGCCAGCCGGCATGCTGTTGGAACCACGTCTGATACGAATAGTTCAGACCGGGGTTAACCTGAAGGGGGCCGTTGGTGGGAACCGCGTT
>JAICIO010000259.1 GCA_025924315.1 Phycisphaerae bacterium | reverse complement strand
TCCGGTCACCTGGGTCGTCTTCAACGACGGCGCACTCGGCTGGCCGCAGCTGACGCAGCGCGAGAACCTCGGTGGCCGTATCATCGCGACCGATTTCACGGCGCCCTTTGATTTCGTCAAGGTCGCACAGGCAGCCGGTTGCTGGGCGACGCGCGTCGAGGTTGCGAGCGATCTGCACAGCGCGCTGGAATCAGCACGGCGAGCGAATCTCGATGGTCAGCCGGCCGTCGTGGACGTGCATGTCGATCCGATTGAGCATCATGCCGGTTTCGTTGAGTATCATAATCTGCGATAATCCGTGCGCGTGTTGGTTTGAGGCTGGTATGACGATCACCGGTTCGCGCGACGGTTCGGGAAGGCGAAAAGCGAATGCTCGATCACAGTGGGACAGCTCGCGTGCGCTATGAGGATGCATTTCGCGCCGTGGGGAACTATCTCGACCAGAACCGGTTCACCCAGGTGGTCCTCGTCGAGACCCCGCAGGGCTTCTTGATCAAGGGCCAGATCGCCGCTGACAAGAGCGTGAGCGAGCAACGACTCAGCTACCCGGAAACATATCTCTTCTCGAACGAAGATATCGATAACCTGCTGGAGTCAGCCTACGAGCGACGACGCAAACGAGAGTAGGCCGCTCGAAAACCATACTTCGTGGGGGTGGATCAGGCCCGGTGGTCTGTGCAGTCTTCAAAACTGTTGTGCGGGGTGACGAACCTCGCAGGTGGGTTCGACTCCCATGCACCCTCGCCACTCATCAACCGCTCGTTTCACATCCGGCAACGCCGCGGTGGGGCCGCAGTGGTAACCAACAATCCTGCATCCTCGCTACTCCGCGAAAGCCGCTATACTCAAGGTCGACAAGTCATCTCGGACGAGGAGGGATATGACGACGGAACAGGCCGTTGAGCAGCCCACCGACACAACTGTTGCTCCGCTTCCGTCACCCGAAACGAGCCCCATCAACTTCCGCGAGCAATGGGAACTGATCCTCTTCCTGATTATCGGGACTATCGGCGTCGGTGCGGCTCTCGTCGGGGCGCCGGTGCCACTGCGCCTGATTTTCGGGCTTCCGTTGATCGTCTTCATCCCGGGTTACGCTCTGGTGACAATGCTTTTTCCATCAAGCGAAGGGCTCGATGGGCTTGAGCGGATCGCGCTCGGCTTCGGTCTGTCGCTCGCGATCATCCCGCTGATGGCGCTCGGGATCGAGTTCTCGCCCTGGAAGCTTACGCTTGGGCCGATCGCCGGCAGCCTCCTCACGCTGAGCGTTCTCCTGACGTTGGTTGCGATCTGGCGCCGCAATCGGCTCCCAAAAGATCTTCGCTTCGTCGCGGAGATCCCCAGACCGTACGTACCCCCGATCTCGACCTGGGGCAAGACCAGCAAAATCGCGGCCGGTATGTTGGTTGTGGCGGTGCTCATTTTCGGTGGCTCGAGCGCGGCCTTGGTCGCCCAGCGCCTGCGTTCCGACCCGAGCACGGAGTTCGCGATCTTCAACCAGAATGGTCAGGCGGCCTTCTATCCGCGTTCGTTCGCGGAAGGCCAATCGCAGCAGATTCAATTGGAAATTGAAAATCACGAAGGCAAGGACGTCGCTTACTCGCTCGATGTCGTCGCGGGATCAACGACCGTCGGCTCGATCGATTCGATCCATGTCGCGAAGGGCGATACCTGGCAGCGACCGGTGACGATCCAAATTCCACCCACACTTACCGCCGTCGAACCAGGCCAGCCGCTGGCGCTCACGTTCAACCTCTATCGTGGAAACTCCACCGACAACACGTCTCCCTATCGATCGCTTCGTCTGTTCATCAACGTCGACGACCAAACCTCGGCCCCATGAGCCTCAACGAAGCAATCGTCCCACCCGAATAACGTACATGCGTACGTACGTGCTGTGGGAGCTGAATACGGCATCGGCACATCAATAATGTCATTCTGAGCCGCAGCGAAGAATCTCCTCTCCGTTTCCCGTGCATTACGCTCACAGGCACGCAAAAGAGATTCTTCGCTGCGGCTCAGAATGACGAGTAGAACGGGTTAACCTGGCCAGTATTGGCCCGGCGAGCATCGAGCTTTCGTTGCGTAACTGGCGCTAGTCGGCTGCCTGTGATTCCGGTTCGAGTTGCGCAGGTACGCCGCCGCGAACCCTGGCGTTCCAGCGACGGCCGGTG
>JAICIO010000258.1 GCA_025924315.1 Phycisphaerae bacterium | reverse complement strand
GATGATTATGCGATTCGATCTTGAAGACCGCGACCAATCCGTCGCCAATGTCGACAGCCCCGGCGTTTTCGCCCGGTCCTTGCGCCACGCGTGGACCGGTCGTCGGGAAGAGGCGCAGCAACGGGCGCGAGTTCTTATAGCCGCAATGCTCGCTCCACATGGCGCCGAACATGCCGAGCTCCACCGCGTTCGGCACGCGTCCGAGCTTCTCGACGATCAGCCGGTATTCGTCGCTGGAAAGTGCGACCTCGGCCAGGACTTCCGCTGTAACTTCGACCAAGCTTCTTCGTTCCTTCGTCCGGTACCCGGCTAACGCCCGGCGACCGCGGCGATACCAGCTTCGAGAACCGATGACAGCACTTTGATTCCGTCGTCCCCGCCGATGATCGTATCGAACGCGCGCTCCGGATGCGGCATGAGACCGACGATATTCCGCTGTTCGTTGCAGATCCCAGCGATGTCGTTGAGCGAATCGTTCGGGTTCGCGTCCGGCGCGCGGTTTCCGCTCGCATCGGTATAGCGGAAGATGACCTGTCCGTTCTCTTCAAGACGCGCCAGCGTCTTCGGATCTGCGAAATAGCGGCCGCCACCATGGGCGATTGGAAGTTTCAGGACCGTGCCATCATCGATGCCCGCTGTCCAGGGCGTATCGCTCCGCTCGACCTGCACGTGAACCCACTGCGAACGGAACTGGAGCGATCCGTTGGGCAAAAGCGCACCCGGCAGCATCCCCGCCTCGGTCAGCACCTGGAAGCCGTTGCACATGCCGAGAATCGGACCGCCCTTTTTCGCAAACTCGGCAACTGATTCCATGACCGGCGCGAACCGTGCGATCGCTCCGGCGCGCAGGTAGTCACCATACGAGAAACCACCTGGGATCAGGATGCAGTCGAAGCCATCGAGGTTCGTTTCGCGATACCAGATCGCCTCGACCGGCTGTTTCAATCCAAGCTCAATCGCCTTAAGCGCGTCGTGATCGCCGTTGCTGCCGGGAAACGTGATGACACCAAATCGCATTGTGCCCCTATTCCGCTTCGTCGTGCGCTTGCTCGACCAGATTGAATCGATACTGCTCGATGACTGGATTGGCAAGCAGCTTGTCGCACATTTCGGTCATTCGCTTTTCGGCGTCTGATTCTCGTTCGGCTTCGAGCCAGACCTGAATATATTTGCCGGCGCGCACCGCCCCGACCTCGTCATAGCCGAGCATATGCAGGCCATCGCGCACCGCGAGGCCCTGCGGATCATTGACAACCGGTTTCAGCGTCACATAGACATCGGCGCGCCAGCGGCGCTGACCGTTCGTGGACTGACTCTGCAACGAACCCTCCTGGCTCACCCTACTCATGCCAACGGAAAGAGCGGACGACCGCTCAACCGCTCGTATGCTTCGATGTATTTGCGCGATGTCGCCTCGGCGATCTCGTCCGGCAGCGGCGGCGCCGGTGGCTCGCGATCCCAGCCGGATGACGTAAGCCAATCACGCACGAACTGCTTGTCAAACGACGGTTGCGCCCGGCCCGGCGCATACTGCTCGGCATCCCAAAAGCGCGAGCTATCCGGCGTCAGCGCCTCATCGATCAGCGTCAATTTGCCGTCGATAAACCCGAGCTCAAACTTCGTATCCGCGATGATGATCCCTCGACCGGCGGCATAATCCTCGGCCGCTCGGTAGATTCGCAACGTTATGTCGCGCAGTTGCCGGGCAAGATCTTCTCCGACTTCGCTCACGACATGCTCGAACGGCACATTGATGTCATGCCCCGATGACGACTTGGTGGCCGGCGTGAAGATCGGTTCCGGCAATTTCGCGCTTTCGGTCAATCCGCTCGGCAACGCGATCCCGACGACCGAGCCGCTTTGCCGGTACTCGGCCCAGGCCGAGCCGGAAAGATAGCCGCGCGCCACGCACTCGATATCGATCCGCTCCGCCTTGCGCACGATCATCGACCGGCCTTCGATCGCATCCCGCATCGATTGCGCCGTTTCGGGGAGGCTCGACAGATCGGTCGTCAACATATGGTTCGGAATAATGTCGCCGGTGCGTTCGAACCAGAACTTCGAGAGCTGCGTCAGGACGATGCCCTTCTTCGGGATGCCGGTCGGCAGAATCGAGTCGTACGCCGAGATCCGATCGCTGGCGACCATCAACAACCGGTCGCCGAGATCGAACGTCTCGCGAACCTTTCCACGACCGAACGGCCGCAAGCCTGGAATCGTTGGCAGATCGACCAGAACCCCCAACGCGTCCTCCTAACCCGCCGTCACCGGCGACAACGCCAGATCGAGCCGCTCGAACGTCGCATCAATATGCTTCAAATGGGGTGCTAAATCGAAGATATCGGCGAGTTGCTCATCCGAGATGCGCGCTTGCACCTCATC
>JAICIO010000257.1 GCA_025924315.1 Phycisphaerae bacterium | reverse complement strand
GGCGTCTTTCTGCAACGCCTGGCGAACATTTCCAGGGAGCGCGCTCCACACATCCCGAGAACGCAGACGGTCGATGGAGCCTCGATCGTTCACGTCCGGCGCGACCGTTGGACCGCTGGCGATCACATTCAATGGATTCCCGAGAACATCCGAGAGGATCAGATTGATCACCTTCGCCGGCACGATGGCGCGGGCGAGACCGCCCGCTTTAATCCGGCTCAGGCGATGGCGTACGGCGTTCAACGTCGAAATATCGGCGCCAGCCTTGAGCAGCAGCGAGGTCGTCGTCTTGAAATCCCCAAGGGCGATGCCGTTGATCGGCGTTTCGACGAGAGCGGAGCCGCCACCAGAGATGACGACGATCGCTAGATCACCCTGTCCCAGCGACGCCGCTCGCCGCAGCAGTTCCTCGCCCGCTTCGACGCTCGAATCGTCCGGCACTGGGTGGCCCGCTTCGCGCACCAAGGTGTGCCGCAAACCATGCTGCTCACCGCCCAAGCCGCGCTTGGTGACAACTAGACCTTCGGTCAAGCGGTCACCGAACACCGCTTCGACGCCGCGCGCCATTCCCACCGCCGACTTGCCGACGCCGAGTACGACAATCCGTCCATCGTCCGTCACCTCGTACTGAGATTCACCCGCATGGACAACACGGCCATCGAGCGTCAGCGACTTCTGGACGAGCGTCGCGGGATCAAGCGCTCGCAAAACCGCCTCGAAGATCACCTTAGCGTCGGCGCGCGCCCGTTCAAGCTCCATAGCGTTTCGCTGCCTCCGTTTCCGCTCGAAGCTCGGTAAGAACCGCGTGCAGATCGGGCGGTAACGGCGTTTCGACTTCGATCGGACGCCTGCCCGGCAGGTTGAAGGTCAACGCCGTTGCATGGAGGAACTGCCGATCGAGCGGGTAGCGAAATGGCCGGGCACCATAGGTTTGGTCGCCAATCAATGGATACCCAATATAGGTGAAATGCACGCGAATCTGATGGGTGCGTCCGGTTTCGATGATGATGCTGACGAGCGTCGCGTCGCGAAAGCGCTCAAGCACAGTGAAATGCGTGACCGCCGGCCGACCACCCGCCACGACCCACATCCGCTTGCGGTTATTCGGATCACGGCTGATCGGGGCGTCGATCGTTCCCTCGTTTTCGACGATGACGCCATGAACGAGCGCCGTGTAGCGCTTGACCACCGAGCGATCTTGCCACTGGTGAAGCAGATAGCGCCGCGTCGACTCGTTCTTCGCCACGACGATCAGCCCCGATGTGTCCTTATCCAGCCGGTGCACGATGCCGGGTCGCGCGCTGTCGCGTAACTCCAGATCCGGTCGCAACGCGCGCACGACGTTCACGAGCGTTCCGTGCTCGTGCCCCGGAGCCGGATGCGTGACGATGCCGGCTGGTTTGTCGAAGACGATAACGTCATCATTCTCATAGACGATCGGCACCGGCAGATATGCCTTGCTCAAGCCGACCGGCTCTTCCACCGGAGGCAATGCGAGTTCGACGATGTCGCCCGCGTGGACACGGCGCGATGGACGCGCCACTTCGTCGTTGACTTTGACATCGCCGGTCTTGATCAAATCTTGCGCATAGGATCGGCTAATGTCCGCCACCCGTGCGGCGATCAGCCGGTCGAGTCGTTCGCTATCTTCGTCTGGGGAAACATCCAGTACGAGGCGGATCGCGTCGGTCATATCCTCGAAGCCACGTTCCAACTCAATCTTCTGCGTGCGGCGCCTCGCTCACCGGCGCACCGCTCTGGGTCTTCTCTTCCTCCGGTCCCGGATCTCGCGTCACGAGATAGAGCCCAAGCATGATGACACCAATCGTGATCGCGCTATCCGCGACGTTGAAGGTCCACCACTTCGGCACGTTCACGAAATCTACAACGAATCCGTGTCGGAAGCGATCGATCACGTTACCCAACGCTCCACCCAACTGCAGGCCGAGCGCGATTGACAGCCAGAGGCTCCCGGCGATGGCACGACGGAAATAGACGATCAGGAAGACAATAACCACCATCGCCAGGATGGTAAGGATCGGACTCTTCCCCTGGAAGAGTCCGAAGGCGGCACCACTGTTTTCGACATAGATGAAGCGCAGGAAGCCTGGGATGATCTTGATCTCGTTACTATCGCCGCGCGGCCCGATCCGCGTGAGAATCCATGCTTTACTCGCCTGGTCCGCGACAACGATCGCGATCAGCACGAGCGCCGCGATCAGGAAATTGCGCCCGCCCCCGTGACGTTGCGCTTCAGGGTCATTCACCGACGGCCATCTCCGCGTCTATCTTTCAGCTCCTGGCAGGTAATACAGAGTGCCACAAATGGCAGCGCATCCAGGCGCTCGGGAGCGATCGGCTGACCACACTGCTCGCAAATGCCCCACG
>JAICIO010000256.1 GCA_025924315.1 Phycisphaerae bacterium | reverse complement strand
GAATGAATGGCTCGGGAGAAATGGGGCCGCTGTTATCACCCTGGATACTCTGAAACTCGCCGCCAGTAGTTCCGTGCCCGACGTGCCAGGCGAAGCTGTGCGCGCGCTGCTTGCCGGTCGAGTGTGCCTGCTTCAGCTTTCGCGGAACCGCGAACAAGTGCACGCTTTCTTCCGAGGCTTGGGGAAAACCGAAATAGAAGCGGGTGAGCGGATCGCCGCTGGATTCGCAGGCGTTGTCCAGGGAATCGTCGCCGATGCGCGTCCGAAGGGTCTGGTGCTTGCCGGCGGTGAAACGTCCAGCACGATCGCGCGAACGTTGGGCCTTCGCGCTCTACGCGTCGGACCGAATATCGAGCCCGGTGTGCCTCTTTGCGTGACTCTTTCCTCGTCTCCCATGCCGGTTGTGTTCAAATCAGGGAACTTCGGAAGCGACGACTTCTACGGACGCGCGATCGCGGCCATCAGCTCGCTGCGATGTTGACTATCTTTCATTATGAAAACCGTTTTTGCAATTCATACTGGTCCTGTTTTAGTTGATGTGTTCAAGAAGTTGTTTCCGGAACTCTTACCTGACGTGCGACTCGTGAACATCGTCGACGACGGCCTACTGACGGACGTCCGTGCCGCCGGCGGACTCACTCCCTCGGTGACGCGGAGGATCCTTGGTTATGGAATGCTGGCTGAATCGTCGGGCGCCGATGCGATCTTAAACTGCTGCTCGTCCGTAGGCGAGGCCGCGGACCTGCTGGCGCAGACGGTTGGCATTCCTGTCGTGAAGATCGATAACCGCATGGCCGTGAACGCTGTGGAACAAGGCTCCCGGATCGGCATTGTTGCCACAGTTGCGACCACACTTGATCCAACCGAGAGATTGATCCAGCGGAAAGCAGACGAGGCGGGAAGAAGTATCACGACGAAGAGGTATCTGGTTGACAGTGCGTTCGACGCTCTCGTGGCAGGGAAGCCGGAAGAGCATGACCGGCTTCTGCGGGCCGCAATCGAGAAGGCCATGGATGAGAACGACGTCATCGTGCTCGCGCAGGGCAGCATGGCACGCCTGGTGCCATCGATCGAGCAGCGCGTTCCCGTGCTTTCAAGTCCGCGCTCAAGCGTCGAAGCTTTGAAAGAGCGACTCGGCCTATGAAGGCACCCGCCATTATCTGTTCGGGCAGCATTGTCTGCGATACGCTCGTTTACCCCTTCGATAGTTCTAGTTGGGGTACCACGCGCCTCATGAGATCGATCGAGTCTCACGTCGGCGGCAACGGCGCCAACACGGCACGAGCGATGGCCGTCATCGGAGCTTCCGTGCGCCTGGTTGGAGCGGTGGGCACTGATGCCTCGGCAGAGTTTGTGCTCGCGGAATTGCGGCGTTCAGGCGTCAATACGGATTTCGTCATCCGTGTGGACGGCCCGACAGCCAAAACCGTTGTACTCGTGAACGAGGAGGGTGATCGCCAGTTTCTGCATCAGCTGGGGGCGAGTCAACAGGCCTTCTCCCGGCCCCTTACCTTCACGCCGGAGCTTCTCGAGAATGCGTCGCATTACCACTTCGCGAGCCTGTACATCCTTCCGCATTTGCGTCTGCATGGAGCAGAGATGCTGCGCCGCGCGAGAGAGGCTGGACTGACGACCTCGCTTGACACGAATTGGGACGCCGAGGGCGAATGGATGAGGGCGCTGGCCCCTTGCCTGCCGGAACTCGACATTCTTTTCATGAATGAGGACGAAGCATTCATGGTCACAGGCTCGAAAGATCCTTCGACTGCTGCTCGTGTGGTCCTCGAGAAGGGCGTGCGTACCGCCGTAATGAAGCTCAGCGGACGCGGCTGCGCGATCTATACGGAGGGCAACGAGATTGTTTGTCCGCCGTTCCGCGTTGCCGTGAAAGACACGACGGGCGCGGGTGATTCGTTCGTTGCAGGATTCCTCGATGCGCGGCAGCGCGGGGCATCGTGGGAGGAAGCCGGAGAGTTCGCCAACGCCGTTGGGGCCTTGAGCGTTCAGAAGCTCGGTGCTGTTACGGGCGTGCGCTCGCGTGCCGAGACTGAAGCCTGGATGAGCACGGTCGCGAAGTAACCATCAAGACGCTTGCGAAACGATCGCGAATCCGCACGCGATTGCAACCAGATCTTCGAATATTGCGACGGGCAGGTCCCTACCGCCGAACGCCTTCGTAAGGCGCACCCGGGCTTCGTACCCGCCCAGGGTGCCGACGATCGCCCCGATGGCACCGCATATCAGGCCGGCAAGCAAGCTCTGTCTGGAGGCGCCGATCGCTGCTCCGCTGAACGCACCCATGACGATGCGGATCGCGAACGAAGCGGGCGCTTTACGGCTCGGTGTTTTGGGCAGCTTGTCGTTGACGTATTCTCCAAGCGCCAGAACCGTGAAAATAATTGGCGAGATCGTGTACCGGAGAAATGCGAAGGGAGTGCCTTCGACATTCAACCAGCCCAGCTTCGCCGCCCAACTCACCGCGGCGGGTGCGGTTATCGCGCGCAACCCCGCAACCACACCAATCAGGAACGCTAAAACGAGAACGGGCACCGAAGCCTCCGAG
>JAICIO010000255.1 GCA_025924315.1 Phycisphaerae bacterium | reverse complement strand
GACCTCCGAACGACGATTTGTGATTCAGGTTGCCCCCGTAGGGTCCTCTTCGGGGGCCCGTTTTTTCCTCTCCACCAAAACAAAATACCCGTCCCGCTGAAGCGGACCCTACGGGGACAACGTCATGCACTATTCGTCGTTCGTCGGACCCACCACCAGCATCCACATCTTGAAGAAGTTCGTGATCTGCTGCTTCGTCAGTTTGTTGGCGCCGAGGTGATAGGTGATCTTGCTGTTGATCGGGGTGGTCGTTCCGCCGCTGAAGGTGTCGACGTATTCGATCTTCCCGGTCAGGCTCGGCACGGTGTTGTCGACGGCGAAGAAGGCGTCTTCGGCCGAGGCCTTGTCGAACGCGGCCGCTTCGCTCTGGGCGGGCTTGTTCTTGTCTTCGTTGAAGCGAAGGTTGAACTCGTAGTGGCCCTTGCCGTTGGTCTGGCGGTCAGGATCTTCAATCCACTTGATGGTGCCGGTTACGACATCTTCGATGTCCTTGCCGTCCATATTGTATTTGAAGTGGATGCCATCGGTGAGCCAGTTGCCGGTTTCGTAGTCGTAGTCGAGACGGCCGGTGACCATCGTGTGCGGATAGATCTCCGCCGGTCCCTTGGCGAGCTCGACGTTTTCGAAGGTCATCGGATCGACCTTCTTCACCGTGATCTCGACGGTCTTGTCGCCGATGAGACGCTTGTAGGTCGCGCCGGCGAGCGACTCTTTTTTCTCCGCCTTGCCCTGGATCTTTCCGCCGAACGGATCGGTGAAGGCGCTGGCCTTGCCGACCTGGTCGATCGCGATGCGCAGCGGGCTTTGCTGCGCGGCGCCGCCGGCGAGATCGTACTTGCCGGTGTTCGGATCGGTCGGCACCGTGCCGACCCACTTGCCGACGTTGCGCTTCTGCTTCAAGTCGCGCGGATTGAGCACAGCGATGTTGATGTCGAACTGCATGTTGCCCTGCTGCTTCACACGGCCGAGCACGCTGCTGAACAGCTTGGGCTGACGCAGGATCTTTCCGCTGTATTCCGTCGTCTTGGCGACGTTCATCTGGAACTGATAGGTGTCCTGCGCGCCGATCGCGGGCGAATCCTTCTTCAGATCGCCGGACGTATCGAGGTCCGTGCGCGTCTTGAAGTCGATGTTCATCGTTCCGCTGATGACATCGTCTTCGGTGAGCGGTTCGGATTGAGCGAAGACGCGCGAGGGAATCGCGAGCGTCATCATGAGAACAAGTGCAACGAGAAAGGGCGCGATGCGCCACGGTGTGCGGTTCATATTCAACCTCCCATACCCGGCCCCAAGCAAACCACCCGGTGTGTCGCAATAACTTTCGCGGCGATGGCCGATGTCGACGCGTATTCGTTTGCGCGGATTGTTTATATCGTGCTATGTGAGCGACGCAACGAAAATCGATTGCTCCATGCGTTACAATTCACGGCGCGTTTATAACGCGTAGTGGTAGCACGGATGAGAAAAGGGTTCAGGGCTCGGGGTTCAGGGTTCAGTCAACGTCGCGAACTGAACCCTGAACCCCGAACCCTGGACCCTACGGTTTCCTTTGAACCTTTTCCCTCCAACCCGAACCTAATCCTCAATGACCGATCCCGCGGAGCGAATGTACGAGCGATTGCTGGTCGTTCGCTGCCAGACGGGCGACGAGGCGGCGCTGGCAGAGTTGATCGAGCGGTATGCGCCGCGCGTTCGGTTCTATCTCCGCAAGATGGCGGGCGATCGTTATTGCGACGATCTGCTGCAGGACGTGTGGATTGATGTGTTCGCGAAGGTGGCGCGATTGCGCGATGCGGATGCGTTTGGCGCGTGGATCTATCGGATCGCGCGGGATAAGGCGTACAAGCAGCTTTCGCGCCGGCGGCGCGATCATGTGCCGATTGACGGGCTGCTTGCGGATTCGATCAGCGAAGAAAGCGACGAAGAGTGGTCGGCGGAGGACGTCGCCGCTGTGCGAATCGCGCTCGACCAGCTCGCGGCGGAGCATCGCGAGGTGCTGCTGCTGCGGTTTGTCGAGGACATGAGCTACGACGAGATCGGCGAGGTGATCGCGGCGCCCGTCGGCACGGTTCGCTCGCGGTTGCATTACGCCAAGCGGGCGCTCCGGCACGCAATAGAACGAAAATATCAAACACGAGGAAACGCGTTATGAACGAGAAAGATTTAGGCAAGGCGCTGCTCGCGGGCGAGCATCCGGTGAACATCGACGAGCTGACGCGGAATGTGCTCAAGCGCGATCGGCGACGGATCTGGATCGTCGCCGTTTTATGTGTGCTCGCGTGGCTGTTCGTGGTGCTGCTGCCGTGGAGCACGGTTCTGCCTTCGATGGCAAGGTTCAAACGGGAGACGATTTCGATCCTGACTCCGCCGCCCGGGACCACCGTTTCGCCCGAGAAACTCGAGCAGACGAGACTGGTGGCGCTGACGCTCAAGGCGGGGCTTGTCGCGATGTTCTTCGGCAGCGTCGCGCTGATGATCGCGGTGGCGTTCACGGTGGCGCTGATCACGGTGTCGCGACGGGCGAGGCGTCGGCAGCTCAACGTGCGGGGGGGGCGGATGTCGGGTCAGGTGAGGGTGCTGGCGGAGCGGAAGGCGTGGAAGAGTG
>JAICIO010000254.1 GCA_025924315.1 Phycisphaerae bacterium | reverse complement strand
TGCAGATCGACGACCGTTTTGCGTGAACATCGATTCCGACGCTGTACATGCGAGCCTCCTTTGGGAATTGGGACACTTTGTGATCCCGTATATTCCTCGAAGGAGGCTTGCTTCATAGTCTCACAGCCGCCCTCGGCTGTGTGCGGTGCGCGAGCAGAAGCACAGCCGAGGGCGGCTGTGCCACATGATCTCGCCTCATGCGCGCTTCAAAATCAAACGAGGCAGTTCGGGACGGCAATTCAGCCGGATGCGCTTGAGATATCCTACTCCGCGGCTGACGAAGAGTTGGGTGCCTTTCACGTCGAAGAGGCCCTGGTCGTAATTGGTTTGGATCGGAAGGATCGGTGCGCCGATGAACGGCAGGCGGACTTGTCCGCCATGTGTGTGGCCGCTCATCACCAGTGCGGGATGATATGGTGTGAGGTCATCGATCGTGTCGGGGTTGTGCGACATCACAATCATCGGTCCGTCCGCTTTGAACGACGCAAACGCCTCCGCCGGCTTGTAGAGCGGCGTGTAATAGTCTTCCAGGCCGACGATCCACAATCGCTTGTCGTTTCGCTCGATCGACGCGGCGCTGTTGCGCAGCAGCGTGCAATGCGTCAGCATCAATGCCTGCTCGATGGCGCTGGCGACGAACGGCTGGCCGAGCACCGGCGAAAGCTCGCTGTAGTCGTGATTGCCGAGCGAGACGTACGTCCGCTTGTTGATCTTCGCGAGCAGCGAACAGATCGGCTGCACCCAATCCATGTCATGCGTGACGAGATCGCCGGTGACAAGCACAAGATCGGCGTCGATCGCGTTCACCCGCTCGATCGCGCGCTCGAGATACCCGATCGGCACGATCGGTCCCGCGTGCAGATCCGTCACGTGAAGAATGCGGAACCCATCGAATTCAGCAGGGAGATTTGCGATCGGAATTTCGACGTCGTGCGAATGAAGCCAGAACGGCTCAATCTCTGTCGCATACGCCGCGGTGCTGAACGGCAACAGACCGCACATTGCCGCGCGACGGAGAAACTGCCGGCGCGAAAGCCGCTTGTCCGGCGCGGGCGACGTGTCTGTCCTTAAGCTTTCGTCTGCAACAACCGTCACGTCGCCCTTCGTTAAGCCCAGATCGACCTCGACTCATTTCGCGGGCGCTGCCGGCGCGGCGTTGTCCGCCTTGTCGGGGCGCTCGATGCCGATTAATTCGACGTCAAACACGAGCGTCGAGTTCGCCGGGATGAGGCCGTCGCCCTGGTCTTTATCGCCATACGCAAGGTTCGGCGGGATGATCAACTGCCGCTTCTCGCCCACCTGCATGCCCTGCAGGCCTTCGTCCCAGCCTTTGATCACTTCGCCCGCGCCGAGGTTGAACGCGATCGGCTCGTTGCGGTTGCGTGAGGAATCAAACACCTTGCCGCTTTGCAGCTTGCCGGTGTAATGGACCCAAACCTTGTCCCCGGCTTGAGCCTTGAGCGGCTCCTTAAGCGTCTTCACTTCGATGATCTGCAGCCCCGACGCGGTCGTTCGCTTGTTGTCAGCCGACGGCGCCGACGTCTGGGCATACGCAAGACCGATGGAGCAGAGAATCAGCACGGCGCCGATGATTGCTTTTTGCACGATTACCTCATTGAAAGCGTTGAATACTCGAAGGTTAGATGATATCCGCCAATAGCCGCGGGGCAATGCGCGGCGCGTCGCGTGCAAACGATCAGACGGTCGCGAAACGAGATGCGTCGCAGCTACGACGGAATCATGCGCGGATTATGGGACGGTTGCGAAACGTCGCTTGTTTTTGACCGCGGGCCCTTCCTCCCGATAAAGATCGTGTATAATTCACTCGCATGTCCCAGGAGGTACCGGCCGTGACAAAGTCGTTCAAGGACTGGATCAGCGAAGGTGAAAATCTGTACAACGCCGCGCTGAAGGAATACCAGTCGATCGAGCAGCAGCTCGACGATCTCGAAGCGAAGCTAGCGGCCAAGAAGGCGGAAGTAAACCAGATCGCGCAAGTGATCGGCAAACCGCCCGTCGAAACCAATCGACGCTTAACCGCGCAGCTCGTGGAAGACCACGGGCCAAACAGCGTGCCGAATTCCCCCGCGACCATCGCCCGAGCGCTGACGGGACGGGGATTGGGACGGTAGACGTAAATCCAATTTGTCGAACTTTAAACCGCGCACCAATTGGTGCGCGGTTTTTGTTTACAATGCTCATCATGGCCGCGCCCAAGACAGACGTCGGAACGGAAGACTTGGAGCCCGGTGAACTGGATGCACTCATTGCAGAAGGCGAACGCGACATTGCGAATGGGGATGTCATGGAAGCCGATGAAGCGTTCGAATTGCTCAGGCGCATCAGCGATCGACGTCGGCAATCAATGCGCCGAAGTTTTCCCGAATCTTCGTAGGGTGCGCTTCAGCGCGCCGGTTATTCGGGTCCCACTTAATTCGCGCGCGCCCTTGTAGGGTCCGCTTCCGCGGACCGGTTTTTTCTTCGGTTCTAACGGCTAATAACCGGTCCGCTGACGCGGACCCTACAGAGGGCATTTATATACTTGACTAATCCACTCTTTTGCCCTAAGATTTGGGCATGAACGCGAAGATAAAGTATCCACAGTCGCTTTTGGAAGCCGTTCGATTATTCTAGGATGCCGATGTCACCACGGAATTTTTAGCCAAAATTCGCTGGCCCGATGGCGTGAC
>JAICIO010000253.1 GCA_025924315.1 Phycisphaerae bacterium | reverse complement strand
GCAGATCGACGACCGTTTTGCGTGAACATCGATTCCGACGCTGTACATGCGAGCCTCCTTTGGGAATTGGGACACTTTGTGATCCCGTATATTCCTCGAAGGAGGCTTGCTTCATAGTCTCACAGCCGCCCTCGGCTGTGCGCCGCCGAAGCACAGCCGAGGGCGGCTGTGCCACATGGGTTATACCGGTCTTGGCGTAATCGATCCGAGTATGACGCGGCGCCTGGCGCCGGTGACGGAGGGGATGTTCGAGGGTTCATTGTCGAGCGTCGCCGCGCCAAGGAGTGCGAAGGCGAGGCCTTCTTTCGCGGCGCCGGAGACGCCGACGTCGTCGAGCATCCGCAATGGGATCGGTTCAAGCAGCGAATGCAACCAACCGACCATGGTCTTGTTCTGCGTTCCTCCACCACTGACCAGCACCTCATGCGGTGTGGCGGGAAGAGCTTTAATGGCATTAGCAACGGTCAGTGCCGTGACAAAAGCCGCTGTCGCGAGCAAATCAGTCATCTCGCGGTCAACCTGACCTTCCAACGCTCGCTCGAATAAAGCGATCATGGTGGGTCCGTCCGTCGATCGTGGACCAGTCTGTTGGAAGTAGGTCTCTGCGATGAACGCGTCGGCAACGTAGTGAATTACTCTTCCGCGCGACGCGCCAGCGCCATCAACGTCCCAGCTGAGCCCAAAGGGCCCGCGCGTGCGGCAGATCCAATCGGAAATGCAATTGCTCGGACCGGTGTCGAAGGCGAGAACCTGCTCGGGCGTCGCGTTCGCAGGAAGCCACGTGAGGTTCGCGATTCCACCGAGATTGAGCAGCACACGATTCTTCTTAGCATCACGGAAGAGGACATAATCGGCGAACGGGACGAGCGGCGCGCCCTGCCCGCCGGCGGCGCAATCGGCTCGGCGAAAATCGCTGACGACGGCGCATCCCACTTCCGCGGCGAGTAACGCCGGATCAAACCACTGGATCGTGTTCGGCGGATCGTGATAGAGCGTTTGCCCATGCGCCGCGACGGCTGCCAAATCTTTCGCACTCAAGTGTGAGGCAAGCAACGCATCATTCGTCGCCCGCGCGTAGCTGAGCGTGATCTCACGACCCAACCGCGCCAGATCTGAGAGCGGAACGCTTCCGCCGTCGCGAACGCGGAACAGCAGCGTTCGCAACTCGGGCGCGAACGGCGCGTGTTGGTGATGCACGAGCTCCGCCCGCATCTGAAGCCCGTGGCCGGTGATGCGGGTGATGGCGATGTCCACACCGTCTCCGCTGGTTCCGCTCATCGCTCCGGCGATCAGGCGTGCGGTGGAGTTCATTCGCGCAGTTTATCGAAGCGATCCGGACGGGAATAGGGACTCGGGATTCGGGCAAGGCCCATTCTTCACCCGAGTCCCGAGTCCCGAGTCCCGAATCCCGAGTCCTGACTCACCACTCACACATTTGTCCGGTCTTTAAGGTTGCTTCCATTCACTTGCAGAGAGAAGATACGGCCAAGCCTAAGATCGTTTGCGCGTCGACGTTATGAGTGAGACGAGCCCCATGGAATCCGCGGTTCCTGCACAACCCCAAGTGCCCCCGCCGCCTCCGCTTCCTGAAGGTCAGGCTGCGCCATTGCCGGCGCCGGATGCGCTACCGCCCGAGCAGCATCCGCACGCGGAACTCGGCTTCTGGCAGCAACCCTGGGTGCAGAATTTTCTCCCGCTCGGCACCAGCATCGTCATTCACATCGCGGTGATCGTTGTCGGCCTGATGCTGGTCGTTCCGCAGATCAAGTACCGAGAAGTTTCGCAGGAACAATACATCGTCCCCGATGCGGCAATGATCGAAAACGCGCCGGTCGGTGGCATTCCCAATCCGGGCCTCGGCGGTGATCCAAATCGCTCGGCCGCTCAGGAAAAGTTCGACACCAACGCCAGCGAAGGTTTCGCCCAGAAGCCGAGCGAAACGCTCGCGCAGAGTTTGATGGGCGGAGGCGTCGCCGACAGCGCATCGGACACCACGATCGCGGTCGGGCCGAATGTCGGTTTCGGCAAGGGAACGGGCGCGGGATCGGGCGTGGGCGAAACGGTTGGCTCGGGCGAAGGCGAAGGCGGAGCGCTCGCGCCGTTCGGCGTTGCCGGCGGCGGGGGCGGCGCGGGGCCGAAGAGCCCGTTCATGGGTATCAGCGGAAATGCGACGCGCGTGGCGTATGTGTGCGATGCTTCGGGATCGATGATCGAAAAAATGTCGCCGCTGAAGAACGAGCTCAAAAAGGCAATCGATGTCCTTAAGCCGGTGCAGGGTTTCAGCGTGATCTTCTTCTCCGACTCCGATCGCAAACCGCAGGCGCTGGCGCCGACGATGCTCATGGCCAGCCCGGACAACAAGCGAAAGGCGTACGACTTTCTCGATAACGTGACCGCCGCAGGCAGCACCGATCCCATCCCGGGACTTGAGATGGCGATGAAGGGCAGGCCGCAGCTGATTTATCTGCTGACCGACGGCGATTTCCCGGATAACGATGCGGTCATCAAGCGTTTGAAAGAATTGAACAAAGGCGTCAACGCGAAGATCAACACGATCGCCTTCGTCAGCGGACGCGACAAGGAAGCGGACAAGTCGTTCGAAAAAGTCCTGAAACAGATCGCCGACGAAGGCCACGGGATCTTCAAGCACGTGTCCGTCCAAGATGTGCAGTAAGGTAACGTAGCACGGGTTTTCAACCCGTGCATTTTGCTCGCAGAAGTGCACGGGTTGAAAACCCGTGCTACGAAAGGCCGAAAGGATCGCGCATGAGTCGTTACTCGAACTCAAAATTCCGAATCGCGCTGCTGGGGTTGCTCCTTGCGGCGGTGATTGTCACCGTCGGCACGAGCTTCGCGCAGACGCCTCCGGCGAACGCG
>JAICIO010000252.1 GCA_025924315.1 Phycisphaerae bacterium | reverse complement strand
CGCTGAGGCCGGTATGGTGATGATCCACGCGATCGCCACGTCTCCGGCGACTCCCCAGCGCACCGCCGATGCTCGTCTTGCAGCGCCTGCGCCGATGACGCAGCCGGTGACCGTGTGGGTGGTCGATACAGGAATCCCAAGGAGGGAAGCGATGAAGAGCATGATGGAAGCTCCGGCCGAAGCGCTGAACCCCTGATGCTGCGAGAGCTTGGTGATCTTGGTCCCCATCGTCTCGATCACACGCCAACCCCCGGTCAAAGTGCCGAGGCCCATCGCCACGTAGCAGCAAAGCGCGACCCAATTGGGGACCGCGAATTTTCCGTGCAGATATCCCGTCGAATAAAGCAGCACCGTGATCAGCCCCATGGTCTTCTGGGCATCGTTGAGACCGTGACTGAGCGACAGTGTCCCCGACGAAACCAGGTGCAGGCCGCGGAAGGTCCGTTCCGCACCTCGAGCGGTAGCACGAGCACCGAGCCAGCTCGTCGCGAGCATGATCGCCATAGTGAGAATCAGGCCTAGAAGCGGCGAGAGTACAATCGCGATCAGGGTCTTGTTGAGCCCGATCCACTGGATACTGGGAAAGCCGGCATGCGCCACGCCCGCGCCAACGATCCCGCCGACCAGCGCGTGACTGGAAGAGGAGGGCAATCCCTTGATCCAGGTTACGACGTTCCAGAACATTGCGCCGATCAGGGCGCCGAAAACCACCGCTGGTGTGATGACATTCTTGTCGATCAGTCCCTTGCCGATCGTGTCCGCCACATTGTGAAGGGATGGCCATCGAAGCGCCAGGAAGTAAGCGGCGAAATTGAAGAAGGCGGCGAACGCGACCGCCCATACCGGGCTGATGAGGCGTGTTCCGACAACCGTGGCGATCGAGTTCGCGGCGTCATGCAAACCGTTCAGAAAGTCGAAGCATAGCGCAACGGCAATCAGGCCGATCAGGAGCGGGAGGGCGAGTTGGTACACGGCTAGGGTGACCCTTGGTCTAGGCGTGATCGATCACGATGCCGTCGATCACATTCGCGACATCCTCGAGCGCGTCCGTGATCCGCTCCAGATGCTTGTAGATTTCACGGGCGATGATGAACTGCATTGGGCGTTCGTAATCGCGCTTGAATGCCTTCTTGAGGCCATCAGCGTGCGCATCGTCGGCATCGCCTTCGAGCCGCACGACCTTTTCAGTCAGTACGTGGATCCGCGCACCCTTGCGGCTGATGTCTCGAAGCAAGGGGATTGCTTCGGCCGTCAATTGCGCGGCCTGTGCGATCATGCCCGCCATCTGCACCATCTCAGGCTCGAATGTAGTGAGCTCGTAGAGATCGATGGCTCGCGCGGTCGACTGCATCTCGTCAATCGCGTCGTCCATGGCGGCGATGAGCGCGGTGACGGCTCCCCGGTCGAACGGTGTCAGAAAGGTTTGCCGGACAGAGCGAAGCACCTGGCGGATGATCTCATCGGCCTCATGTTCGCGCTTGTCGATCTCGCGAATCTGTTCGGCGGGCGGGGTCTGTTCCTCCACCATCGTCTGCAGCGCGTTCGCCGCGGCAACGACCGTTGCCGCATGCGCCTCGAACATCCCGAAGAAATCTGCCGATTGCGGGAGAAGCCGCTGGAACCAGTTGAACATTACGCCCCCTGTTATGGCGTCACGGCTTAGTAGAGGGACTTCGGGACGGCAATGCCGTGACGACCCGTCGCTTTCATGCGCCGCAACCACGTTAAAACCTTGCTCGCGCCGAAAGCACGGCACGAGCCCTGTAGGGCTGAGAGGCTGCTCCGTCGGTGTCGTAGTAGCGCAAGTCCATGGAGAGTGCGCGCAGAGGAGCCCAAGTCATGCCGACATTCCAGGCGTTGTAATCCTGTCCCCCGGTTCGCCGGCGCAGGCCGAACGCCACGCCGGCCGAAACGGTCGATGAGACCCGGTAAGCTGCGCCGGCTTCCGCGAAAAGACTTCGGCCGGTGCTGCCGAGATCGTCGGGGCTCCAGACAACCGAAGTTTTGACTGTGATCCGATGTAGCTTCCGACTGAGGCTGGCATTCAGTTCGAGCGCGTTCGCATCCGTAAAGCGGGCCGGATCGATCGCACGCTTCAGCGCTGCGCCCGCCGACAAGTCGAAACCGGCTTGCTTCGTTCGTACCCCCACCAAGGCTCCGGCCTCGCCATCGGACGTCGTCGAATCAACGTTTTTCGCGTAAGCCCCGATGAACAGGGCTCCGAAGGCCAGTTCTCCGCGAGCGAGAAGCTGCGGCCCCGTCGTCTGGGCGAGACCCTTGGACATGCCAATGCTCGACAGGTTGAACTCGATCGCCGGAACAGGGGGCGCTGCTAGGACAGGCATTGCGGATCCTCGTCGTGCTTCATTGGACCATTTGCTTCCTTGATCATGGATGCTGCTTACCGCACCTGTCTGACGGGTCCGCGACTCCCGCATTTCAGTTTCATGACAGCCGGTCAGGATTCTGCATCAAGAGCGTAGCCGGCAGACCGAACGGTCCGGATCACGTCGGGACGGCCACTCTCGTTGAGCGCCTTGCGGAGCCGCCGAACGTGAACGTCCACCGTGCGCGCATCAATGTCGGCATCATGCGACCAAACCGAATCGAGCAGCCGTTCGCGCGAGAAAACGCGCCCGGGGTTTTCCAGCAGGTGGCGAAGCAGCCGAAACTCGGTTGGCCCGAGCTGAACGGAATTGCCCGCGCGGCGAACCTTGTGAGCTGAAAGATCCATTTCGATGTCACCGTAGGAGAGCGTGCCACCGGCGAGCGCGGGCCGAACCCGGCGCAAGACCGCACCGATCCGGGACATCAGCTCGCGCGGACTGAAGGGCTTTGTAACATAATCGTCGGCACCGGTGTCGAGACCGCGAATTCTGTCGTTCTCCTCGCCTCGGGCGGTGAGCATGATGATTGGAACATGGGCGGTTTCTGATTTTCTGCGTAGCCGCCGGCAGACTTCGATGCCGCT
>JAICIO010000251.1 GCA_025924315.1 Phycisphaerae bacterium | reverse complement strand
GCTGGTCTCGCATTGAGTCCCCCGTAGGGACCGCTTCAGCGGACCGGTTATACTCTCGCTTCGAATGGCAAGTACCCGGTCCGCTGAAGCGGACCCTACAAGCGTCGCGAGGGAAAAAAAGGTACCCGCTACCTTTATTTCCGAGGCTCTTCTTGATTATTCACGGTTTGCTTGTGGTGGTAGCGGGACGTGGCGTCGTCGCGCTCGCGGGGATGGGCGAGGGCGAAAGCGCCGGTTGCGTTGGTTGAGTCGTAGCGCCGGGCACGATCAGGGGCGCGCCTTCGGGGCCGATCATCTGCTGCACGCCGGAGAATCGCGGGACGGGCAGCTGCGCCTGCAGCTTCACCGCGGCGTCACGCAGGCCGTCGAGCGTCTTGAGCTGCTTGTCGCGATCCGACTTCAGCGAATCGAGATCATGCTGCAGATCGTAATAGCTCGAGGGCAGCGGCGCGGTGAAGAGGTTGCCCTGCGCATCGCGATAGTAGCGCGAGCTTTCCATCCGCCGCATCGTGCGCTCGGTTTCGGAAATCTGCGTGTCGTAATCTTCGACCTTCGCCTTGGCCGCATCAAAATCCGCGGCCATCTTGTCGAGCTTGTCCTTGATCTCTTTTTCGGCGGCCTTGAGCATGTCGAGGGTGCGCTGATCGACCCACGTCGCGCCCCACCGGAACAACCCCTGCTGGCCAAGCGCGATCTGCAATTGCGCATCCTGATCCTGAAACCGCCGGGCGAGTTTCTTCGCGACGGCATTGGTCCGCTGTTGCTCTGGAAGCGCATGCAGCGCTTCGGCGACATTATCGACGATCGGCCGCGTGCCCGGCGCTGCCTGCATCGCGTTGTCATACAGATTGAGCGCCGCCATCGCGGAATTCTGCCGCGACAGGATCACCGCGAGGTTGTTCAGCGTTGGCGGATGGTCCGGCACCTGCTTGTTCACCGCTTCGAACGACTGCCGCGCCTGCGGGATTTTGTTCTGCGAATACTGGATGAGCCCAAGCAGATAGAGCGCGGTCGGATTCTGCGCATCGATCGCCAGCGCCTGATCGAGCATCGGCTGCGCTTGCGTGAGCTGCCCCTGCTTCATGAGCTGCCGCGCCTGATCCGCAAGCGTCACCGCCTGGCCGATCATGTCCACGCGCTCTTGCGGCGTGACCCACTTGTCCGCGACTTTCACCAGGCCCTTCGCTTGCCGGTCGCGCCACACTTCGAGATCTTTCTCCGCATCCGCGCCGACGGCCGTGCCATGATGCGTCTGCACAAACCGGTTGTATCGCTCGACGATCGCATTGACGTCCGACAGCGCTTCGACCGAACGCCGCAGCGAGGCAAGGCGATCCGCCTCCACGTCCTTCGGCTGCGTCGAAGGCGCACCGACCTCGATGGACTTCACCGCGTCCGTCGAAAACTCTCGCCGCTTTCCGCTCGAATCGGTGATCGAATATCCGCTGTCGCCCTTCTTAACATCGCCGACGAGACGCGTGCCGTCTTTGAGCACGAGCACATCCCCCATCGCCGCGCACGTCATGCACACAACCGCAATCGCGCTCGTGCCAATTCGCGTCCAGCGTTTACTCATTCGGCACCCCTGATGGTTCTCTCTCAAGGACACGCTCGCCGGAGGAACGTAAGGACGCTCGATCGTCGTCCTCGTCGGAATTTCCCGAGAGGTCGTCCAGGCAGCGCGTGATCAGCGACGTCCATCCCGTCTGGTGGCTCGCGCCGCATCCGCGGCCGTTGTCGCCGTCGAAGTACTCGAAGAATTGTAGGAGCCGTTTGAAGTTCGGATCGTCCGCATAGCGCCGATCATCTCCAAAGGACGGCCGCTGACCGCTCGCATCGGGAATGAACAATCTCGAGAGCCGCCCTTCCAATTCGCGCGCCACTTCCGCGAGGTTCAACCATTTTCCCGATCCAACCGGGCACTCCACCTTAAACGTGTCGCCATAGAAATGATGATAGCGCTCCAGCGCCTCGATCAGCAGATAGTTCAGCGGAAACCACACCGGCCCGCGCCAGTTTGAATTTCCACCGAACAGCGCCGTGTCCGACTCCGCCGGTGCATACTTTGCACACACCTCCTGCCCGTCCATCTTGAACACGACGGGATGTTCCGCGTGATAGCGCGAGAGCGATCGCACACCGAACGGCGAAAGAAATTCGCTGGTGTCCAGCACATACCGCAGCATGCGCTCGAGCCGATCCTTCGGTGGCACCGCCAAGAGCAGATGGCCTTGCGAAGTGCCATTGTGCTGCGACGAGCCAAATGAAATATGTCGCGAAAGATCCCGGCGATGCTCGATGAACCACTGCATGCGCTTGGCGAATCCGGGCAGGCGCTCGATTACTTCCTGCTCGAGGATTTCGCAGGCGAAGAGCGGAATCAATCCCACCATCGACCGCACTCGAAGCGGCACCGCTTTCCCATCAACGGAGAGCTGATCGTAGTAAAATCCGTCCGCCTCATTCCAAAGCCCCGTCCCGCCGATCGTGTTGATCGCATCCACGATCGCGACGAAGTGCTCGAAGAATTTCGACGCGATGTCCTCGTACGCGGGATCTTCGCTCGCCAGTTCCAACGCGATCGACAGCATCGTCGCACAGAAGAACGCGATCCAGGCGGTGCCGTCCGCCTGTTCCAGCACCGCCCCTTCGCTCAATGCCTTCGATCGATCGAAGAGGCCGATGTTGTCGAGGCCCAGGAATCCGCCGGCGAAAAGGTTCTTTCCCTGCACGTCTTTTCGATTCACCCACCACGTGAAATTGAGCAGCAGTTTGTGAAACGCGCGCTGAAGGAAGAGCCGATCGCGCGAACCCTTTCGCCCCGTGATCTTGTAAACGCGCCAGCACGCCCACGCATGCACCGGCGGATTCACGTCGCCGAGTGCGAACTCGTACGCCGGCAATTGCCCGTTCGGATGCATATACCATTCGCGCATCAGGAGGATCAGTTGATCCTTCGCGAACTTCGCATCGAGCTGCGCCATCGGCAGCATGTGAAACGCGAGGTCCCAGGCCGCGTACCACGGATACTCCCATTTGTCCGGCATCGAAATCACGTCGCGATTGAAGAGGTGTTTCCAGTCGTGATTGCGCCCGTGCTTGCGTTCCTTCGGTGGGGGCGGCTCGTTCGGATCGCCCTTGAGCCAGTCATAGACGACGTAATGATAAAACTGCTTCGACCAGAGCAGCCCCGCAT
>JAICIO010000250.1 GCA_025924315.1 Phycisphaerae bacterium | reverse complement strand
GCCAGTCGATCTTCAGATACATCGAGTGCTGGTACAATCGCAAGAGACGTCACTCTTCGATAGGCTACAAGAGCCCCGAACAGTTCGAGGCCAGCCTCAATTGACGATCAACCCGCGCCCACCATTCGTGGGGAAGGTCACTGCGCTTTATCTTTGTTTTCTTTGTGAGCTTTGCGATCTTTGCGCGCAACCCTCATCCTCGGCGACTTGGCGGTTCACAGCCTGTCACTTGTAAAGGTCTTTTGACAAGTGACGAGTGACCAGTGACAAATGACACTTCCTATGAGTAAGACCCTCTCCACGCCCCGCGCTCAGGAGCTCGCGACGCTTCCGAGCGACGAAGTGCGCAAGTCGTTTTTGATCGACCAGCTCGAACATTCAGACGAACTCGATTTCGTTTTCACCGATCTCGACCGCCTCGCGATGGCGGTCGTCGCGCCGGTGAACCCCGTCATGCTCGAAAATGATCGCGAGACCGGTGCGGAGTTTTTCCTCGCGCGACGTGAGCTGGGCGCGCTGAATGTTTCCGGAAACGGGGGCGCGGTGACGGTCGACGGAAAGCGGTATGACGTCCCCGCCCTCGGTTGCATCTACATTGGCATGGGCAGCAAAGACGTTCGCTTCGAAAGCGCTGATAGTTCAAAGCCCGCGAAGTTTTTCCTGATGAGCTGTCCGGCGCATCATGCGCATCCCACGACGGCGGTGTCTCGCGAGCAGTGCAACGCGGTCAAGCTGGGTGATCAGAAAACCGCGAATTCGCGAACGATCTACCAGTACATCCATCCGAACGGGATTAAGAGCTGCCAGCTGGTGATGGGGTTCACCGCGCTCAACGAAGGCAGCGTGTGGAACACCATGCCGCCGCACACGCACTCGCGGCGGACGGAGATTTACTTCTACTTCGATCTCGGCCAGAACATCGTCGTGCATCTGCTCGGCAAGCCGCAGGAAACGCGACATGTGCTCGTCGGCAACGAGCAGGCCGTGCTCTCGCCGAGCTGGTCGATCCACTGCGGATGCGGAACGGCCGCGTATAAATTCATCTGGGCGATGGCGGGCGAAAACCAGGTCTTCAACGACATGGACGGCGTCGCCGCGATTGAGCTGCGTTAAATGTCGAAAACTTCTTCCCATTTAACCGCGGGGCTCGCCCCGCGCGAGCGCTTCGCGGACAAAGTCGTCGTCGTCACGGGCGCAAGCCGCGGAATTGGTGAATCGATCGGCCTCGCCTTCGCGAACGAAGGCGCCAAAGTCATCGCTATCGCGCGATCGGCGATGGATCAAACGAAGTTCACACCCGTGAACTTCGACTTCGCCAACGCAAATCAGAAACAGATCCGCGAGTTGGTCGATGAGATCATCGCGAAGCACGGTCGGATCGACGTGCTTGTCAACAACGCCGGCATCATCCGCCGCGCCCCCGCCGTCGATTTCTCCGAACAAGACTGGGACGATGTCCTGCGCGTGAACCTCACGTCGCCATTTTTCCTTACACAAGCCGTCGCGAAGTGGTGGCTGGACAAAGGCCGCGCCGCCTCGCCAAACGATTCACGTTTGAAGATCGTCAACATCGCTTCGCTGCTTTCGTTCCAAGGTGGAATCACCGTCCCCGCGTACGCCGCAAGTAAGCACGGCATCGCGGGGATCACGAAGGCGCTGGCGAACGAGTGGGCGAAGGAGCGGATCAACGTCAACGCGATCGCGCCCGGCTACATCTCCACCGACAACACCCGAGCGCTGCGCGAGAATCCGACGCGGAATCAGGCGATCAAGGACCGCATTCCGCAAGGAGACTGGGGACAGCCCCACGACATCTCCGGTGCCGTGCTGTTTCTCGCGTCGCACGACGCGGATTACGTCAACGGCGCGATCCTGAATGTCGACGGCGGATGGCTCGCTCGCTAAGTGCGCGAACTGAAGTAGCACGGGTTTTCAACCCGTGCATCCGCTGCAAAAGACATGCACGGGTTGGAAACCCGTGCTACTTGGAGAGGCACATGGCACGACGACTTTTGCTTTCTTTCGCAATTCTTGTATTTGCAACGACAGCATCAGCGGACATCACAGTCAAAGCGACCAACAAGCTTCAGATCGCTCGTCATCAGGAAACGATCGAAGTCCCCGCTACGTCGCTTGATGCGCTGCAACCTCAGAATGTGCCCGAAGACAAAGCGCTGGATATGGCCGCGATCGAGGTGAAGGATTCGACTGGCAAAGAAGTTCTCTCGCAGGCTTTGCCGAACATGATCATCTTTCAGTCCGATTTCGCCGCGAGTGAAACGAAGACGTTTACGCTTTCGCTCGGTAAAGGCCACAAACATCTGACCGTCGATGATTACAAAGCCTATGGCCGCTTCGTTCGCGAGCGCTTCGATGACTTCGCGTGGGAGAACGATCGCATCGCCCATCGCACCTACGGCAAAGCCGTCGAACGCGGCGAAGGATTGATCAGCAGCAGCATCGACATCTGGTCGAAGCGCACGAATAAGCTGGTGATCGACCGTTGGTACATGCTCGGCACGTATCACCTCGACAGTGGCGAAGGCTATGACGATTACTCCGCCGGCACGACGCGCGGCTGCGGTGGCGATGCGCTTTGGGGCGATGAAAAACTCTGGCCGGCGCGCGGGTTCATCAACTCGCACATGATCGCCGCGGGGCCCCTTCGTGTGGAGTTCGCGCTCGATTACGACGTGTTCGAATTCAACGGCAAGGCCGCGATGGAAACGCGCGTGATCTCGCTGGATGCGGGAAGCAACCTCGATCACATCACCGTGAGTTACACGCCTTTCGGCGTAAAAGGTGCGCTGACAGCGGCCGTCGGTTTGCGCAAGATGCCCGGCGACACGAAGGATTTTAATGGCGAGCACGCGTGGCTCAGCAAGAACGAAAAGATGGAAAAGAACGGCGGGATGCAGGGCGTCGCGCTGATCGTCGATCCGAAACAGCTCGATAAGCAGGCGGAGGACGACAAGAACGATTTGCTGCTGCTGAAGCCATCTGGCCCGCACAATTTAATCTCGTACTGGACCGGTTTTTACTGGGACAAGTCCGGCCAGTTCGAGAATTACGACGCGTGGAAGAAGTACGTCGACGAAGCCTCGCAACGCGCCGCCTCGCCGATTGAAGTCGAAGTTGCCAAGTGATGTTGTGGCATCTATGAGCAAGCCTCCGTCAAGGGGTGACGGTGACGAGGGGATTTTCCAAGCATCTATCCGATGTCGTCGCGCTGGACGCATCATTTGATTGAGTCCGGTGATCGGCCTCAGTCACAGCCGCGAGCTTTTGAT
>JAICIO010000249.1 GCA_025924315.1 Phycisphaerae bacterium | reverse complement strand
TGCCGAGCAGGGGTTTGGTGATGCTATCCAATTCATCCGGTACGCAAGACTTCTTAAAGATCGCGGTGCGCGAGTTATTTTCGATGCCTTCAAGGATTTCGAAGAGATCTCGGCCGACTTCGAGGACGTGGACGAGGTTGCACGGGATGGGCCGATGCCTCGGTTTGACTATCACATTCCCCTGCTCAGTCTGCCTCGCATTTTTGGAACTGAGCTTAGATCGATCCCCGCCCACGTACCGTATGTGAGGGTAAGAGCATCGCGCAGCGTGCGATGGGAGCAGGCCATCGCACAAACGAAGAAATTCAAGATAGGATTGGTATGGGCAGGCAACCCAAAGCACGTGCGCGACGAGCTCCGATCCATCTCGCTACGAAAGTTAATGCCGATTGCGAAGATCGAAGGTGTTCAACTCTATTCGTTACAAAAGGGAGCGCGGGCAACTGACGATATAGCGACCTGCGGGTTCGAGATCATCGATCTCGGCAACCACTTTGCTACGTTCTGCGACACCGCCGCGGCAATCACGCACCTCGATCTCGTCATCAGCGTCGACACGTCCGTAGCGCATCTTGCCGGCGCGCTCGCCAAGCCCGCGTGGGTCCTGCTTTCCGAGCCGTGCGACTGGCGATGGCTCATGCGCGGAAGCACGACGCCCTGGTATCCGACTATGCGACTGTTTCGCCAAGCGCAAAGGAATCGGTGGGATTCGGTGGTCGACGAGGTGGCTACCGCTCTTCAAGATCTTGTGACAGCGGGCAAGAAGCCCTTGTTTGCCGCTTCTGCGCGTGACACTTCTTCCGCCTGCGTAACGGATGACATGATTGATGCTGGCGCGGGGAACCGTTCCGACGCGTTGTGCCGGGTCGACGAAACGCGGTACGGAATCATTCAATATCCGCCCGGCGACGCTCTGGCTGTCAGTCTTCAACATTACGGCGAATACCGCCAAGCCGAACTTTCGTTCATGGAGAGGTTCATTCGACCGGGGAGTTGGATAGTCGAGGCAGGCTGCGGCGTTGGAGCCGTATCACTCTTCCTTGCAAAGGCGATCGGAGAATCCGGGCATTTGATCGCTTATGAAAAGAATCACGTGCAGTATCAGCGTGCTCGGCAGAATCTCACGGCAAACGGGATAAGGAACGTCACACTTCTTCACCGCTGCCTCGGATCAGCGCAGAGCGGCGGACCCTCCGATACTGGAAGACCTGGCACTGCGAACAGCGTCGACACCCTCGACGACCTAAGGCTCTCACGTCTTGATTGGATAAGAGTCGCCGCGGTTTCCTCCCCTGCCGAAGTGCTTGCCGGCGCTTCAGACACGCTTTGGCGGCTTCGGCCCTGGCTCTTCGTGGTTGTCGAAGACGAAGCGCATGTCGCGGAAGCGTGTGGTCTTGCGCGTGATCATGGCTATCAGCTCTGGCGATTCCAGTCGCCATTGTTCGATCCGGACAACTATAATCGCCGCACCGAAAACATCTTTCCCGATGCGCGGGCGCAGGGACTACTGGGCGTTCCAGAGGAAGTCGAAATCGATGTTGCGATCGAGGGATGTACGGCAGTCGATCCCTATACCGTCTTGTAATTTTAACCAATTCAAACCGCTACCATGGCGCTATTTGGCCTTATCAACACCGCTGAGCTGGACGACTTCGCGAAGAGTCTCGCGAACGATTTGGGTCGACGGTTTCCGCCGGCTTCCGAAGCCAGGACAGATCCCGGGGCAAAACATCAAATCAAGGTGATTCTTGAAGGCCTCGGTGCCCGCGCAGTGCGCTATCAAGGTGAAAACAAGCTCGGGGTTTACAAAACGGCGAAGCTTGGAAACGTCTTCAACTGGCAGCTCAAAGAGATGGGCTATAGCGACGACTTCGCTGAGCGCGTTACGAAGGACATTGTCACTCGACTGGCGGTGAATCGCCGAAAGAAATAGTGCGAGTCAGCGACGCGTTTAGAACAATTGATGGCTAAAACGATGGCAGGCGACATCCGATTTGGCGAGTTAATGCTACGGCCGTGCCGGTATGGCTGGATGCTGTTCTACGGTCCCATTATTGGAAAAAGCTTTGAACTTTATGGGGAGTACAGCGAATCGGAAGTCGAGATGATGCGCAGCTTCTTGCGGCCTGGAGATACGGTTATCGACATCGGCGCGAACATTGGCGACCTAACGATTCCGCTTTCGCGGATAGTAGGCGAGTCAGGACGCGTCTATGCGCTCGAATCTAATCCCGAGAACTTTAATATCATGTGCGGGAACCTTGCGTTGAATTCGATCGTGAATACGAAGCCGATCAACGCATTCGTCGCGACGTCGGCGGCCGTCGACACGGGAAGCGCCGTTTGGGGGCCGACTGCCTACGTGGGCACAACATGGACACCGCACTTCCTCGCCATCGATGCACTCGATCTCGCTGCCTGCGATCTGATCAAGGTCGACGTCGACGGCAAGGAACTGGATGTTCTGCGCAGTGCAGAAATGACCATCGAACGATTCCGCCCGATCTTGTATTTCGAGAACGACGTTCGCGGAGCGTCGGCCAACCTCTTGGAATTTGCTATGAAAACGCTCGGATATCGCCTTTACTGGCATCCGGCGCCGGTGTTCAGCGAAGATAACTACTTCGGCAACCGGGTAAATTATTGGAAGGGAAATCTCATCTCCCTCATGATATTAGGTATTCCCTCTGAGCGATCGCACACAGTATCGACGTTGACCGAGGTGAGGGCCAAGGATGATTGGCCGGACTGGCTACCGGGCGCATGAACAATCTTTCTTTTTTGGGGATGCGCGGCACGCATATTGCACCGTCGGCTCCATCTATCGACCGGATTTAGATATGGACATAACCGCATTCGCGAACCAATTTGCCGAGGCCATCGAAATCGCGCCGGAACAGATTAGTGGGATGACAGAATTCAAGCAACTCGGGGTCTGGGACTCGCTATGCGTCCTGACGGTGATCGCGATGATCGACACGAATTACGGAGTAAGCGTGGGAGGAAATGACATCGAGAGATCCAGGACCGTGAACGATCTTTTCGATACAGTCGCGTTGCGAGTAAGGTGAGATGCATAGCATCGGCGGCGTCACAATTCGCGGAGTCGTGGCGGCCGTTCCAAAAAGTGTCTCCCGCATCGAAAATTACGACGTTCTGATGCCAGACGAGCGCTTGCGCTTCACGAAAGCTACTGGAATACGACAACGCCGAATCGCAACGGACCAGCAGTGCGCCTCCGATTTATGCGCCTTTGCGACCGCGGCGCTTCTCAGTGAGACGGGATGGTCGGGTCCGGACGTGGGATTGATGGTCCTTATAACGCAAACCGGTGATTTCCCGGTCCCGGCAACAAGCATCATCTTGCAAAACAAGCTCGGTCTGCGGACCGATTGCATCTGTTTCGACATCAATTTAGGCTGTTCGGCATTTCCCTACGGCGTAGCTATCGTGTCTTCAATGATGAAGGCTCTGTGCATCAAGCGCGGACTCCTCCTAATTGGAGACATATCGAGCAAACTA
>JAICIO010000248.1 GCA_025924315.1 Phycisphaerae bacterium | reverse complement strand
TCGTGCGCGATCACGGCTTGGAGTTGGGCGGGCGTCAGACGGTCGAAGATGCCTTCGGGCAGCAACAGAATCGGTCGGAAGATGCCGAAGACGCCGGGTTCTAGCAGGGTGGGTGACGACATCGCCCGGATCGGCAAATCTAGTTGCACCGGTGATCCCGCGCGAACGGCAGCCAGGATGCGACGCCATCGAACCCACCACGAAACGGTGATCCCGATGAATCCGACGATCCATATGCCGAATAGAACTGCCGGAAGTCGACTTGGAACTGGCGGAACTGCAGCTGCCACAACAGAGACCGTAAAAGGCTGAGCGGCCTCGTTTATCGCAACCGACACGTTTGGTGTCGCCGGCACCGTGCGCCAATGGACCTGACTGCCCAACGCGATGAGCACCGAAAACGGGATGAGAAACTTGATCGACGCGGCCAACCACAAACTATGACGCACGCGCGCGTGATTCTTTCGAAGCGCGAGGGTTAGTAACCAGACGATTCCTGCAAAGAGGGTCGATTGCCAAAGGTGATTAAAGATAGCAGCGAGCATCTCAATTCTCCGTTGGCCGCTCCACGTGATCGATGACCAGGATCTCAACCTGACCCTTCTTCGATTCGAGCTTCAGCCCGAGTTGCTCTTTGATCGCGGAGAAGAACGACGGGCCAGAGGGATCGACGGGGATGCCGGCGGCCTTCACCTTATCCCCATCCGCGCGGGACTCGCCGGGATCCGGCGTCCAGGTCAGTTGGAAATCGTAGGAGCCGGTTAAGCCGGTCTCATTCTGCACCGGGCGTCCAGCGACCGGCGACAGCTCGCGAGCGATTCGGGCCATCGAGACTCGCTGGCCAACCATCATTCCCGGTCGAGAGAGCACGCCGCAGAAGTTGCCGCCATCCGGGTTCACGGGGCACTCTGCGTTGACGGAACGGCTCAGCTTTGGTCCCGGGTTCGTCCCCTTTTTAGCAAGGACGAGAGAGTAGACTTGGGCATCCTTGGTCTCGCGGTGGAACGTGAGCTTGAACCGGTCCTCCAGCAACGTCTGGAGCATCTCCCAATACTGATCGCCGCTGATCTTTTCCGCAGCCTTAGCGATCACATCGTATCGTTCAAATCGGAGCGATTCCGGTACGTGCGACCAGTCGATCAGCCGGGTCTGAAACGCCATTTCAAGGAGCCAGTTGAAGTCGGCGTCGGTGGCGGTAAGTCCCCCGGGTGTCCGATCCATTCGAGATGCGCCGTCCGACCCGTTTGGTTTGACTGAGGCGACTTCGAATTTCGGTCTGGCGGCAGCAGGCGTTTGCGCGTGCATCATGCCAACGACGATAGGCAGGGCTAGAGCCGTCAGTGCGGCGACTGCCAGGGCCGCTCTCTTCCCAAGGTTCAGTCCAAGCGCAACTCGATCGGTCATGATGGCCTCGATTCGCTTCTTGAGGTTCGAACCGGTCACTCCCGAGACGCAGGTCAAGGGCGATTCCACACAGAGCTTGCAGACATTGAGAATTCCTTCGGCGTAAGCTTTAGGTTCCCCAAACTCGCGCAGCACATCTTCGTCGCAGGCACGCTCACGCTCCTCGACCATGCGCTTCCCGATCCACCACACCAGAGGATGGAACCAGAAGACGGTCTCGATGAACATGTGAATCGAAGCGATGAAATTATCGCGGTGGCGGACGTGACACAGCTCGTGCGCGATCACGGCTTGGAGTTGCGCGGGCGTCAGACGGTCGAAGATGCCTTCGGGCAGCAACAGAATCGGTCGGAAGATGCCGAAGACGCCGGGTTCTAGCAGGGTGGGTGACGACATCGCCCGGATGGGCAAGTCTAGTTGCACCGGTGATCCCGCGCGAACGGCAGCCAGGATGCGACGCCAACGAACCCACCATGCACAAGTGATCCCGATGAATCCGCACGCCCATACAGCCAATAAAAACGATGGGAGCAGGCTCGGAGCGGGCGGTGCCATAGCGACAACCGCGGGGACCGTGAAGGGCTGAGTAACCTGATCCATCACGATCGTCATGTTGGACTGCGTTGCTGTCGGAGCCGTCCGCCAATGGACCTGGCTGCCCAGCGCGATGAACACCGAAAACGGGATGAGAAACTTGGTCGACGCTGCCAACCACAGCCCGTGGCGCACTCGCGCGCGATTCTTTCGAAGCGCTAGCGTTAGCAACCAGACGACTCCGGCGAAGATCGTTGATTGCCATAGATGGTCGGCGATCGCGTTCATTTTGGTTCCTCCTCCCCGGCGAGCTTCAGGAGCGCCTTTTCCGCCTCGCGCACGTCATCCAGCGTCAGCGCGCCGGATTCCACCAGGTGGGCCATGATGGGCCGGCTCCGGCCGCCGAACAATCCCAGTAAGTCGTCGATCAGCCTGCGTTCTGCTGCCGCACGTGACACCGCCGCCTCGAAAATATTAGCGGTGCTGATCTTCTTGACCCGGCGCAGGGCTTTCTTGACTTCCAAGCGATAAACCGTGGTCTGCACCGTGGTGTAGGCGGGGCGCTTTTTAGCCGGAAACGACTCCTGAATCTCCCGGACGGAGCAGGGCCCCCGGCTCCACAGAGCTTCCATAATCTGCAGCTCCAGTTTGCTTAGTTTCGGCAGCGGCATGCGTAAGGACTATCCATGTTCGTCACTCTACTACAGACGTGGTTCTCTTGCAAGAGTTTTTTGGATCCGGACCAACCCAAGGTCTATAATTGTTGCTGATGAACGACAAGTACTTTCGCGACAACGAGTGGTGGGTCAGCCCCTATAACTTCGTCCCAGCAGTTCGGAACACGTACCAACTTCCGAAGAGCGTAGCCATCCACGATGCGACGCTGCGCGACGGTGAGCAGACGCCCGGCGTGGTGATGAGCATCAAGGACAAAATCGAGATTGCCGAGAAGCTGGACGAAATCGGCGTCGATAGGATCGAAGCCGGGATGCCCGCGGTCTCGGATATGGACTTCGAGGCCATCAAGCAAATCTCGAAGCTGGGACTCAAGTCGAAGATCTACACGTTCGCGCGCGCCATCAACGCCGATATCGACAAGGCCATCGAGTGCGGCTGTCACGGCGTGATCATTGAAGTGCCTATCGGGTATCCCAAGCTGAAGTACCAGTTCAAGTGGACCTGGGAAGATGTTCTGCGCAAGAGCGTTCCGGTGATCAACTATGCCAAATCTCGCGGCATGCACGTGGTGTATTTCCCCTACGACACGACTCGCGCGCTCGAAAGCGATCTGAGCAATGTTCTGACACGGATCATGCAGGAAGCGCCGCCAGACGCGGTGGGCGTCGTCGATACCATGGGCTGCATTCTGCCCGAGGCCATGAAGTTCATGGTCCGCATGGTGAAGAAGCTGACCAATAACCTCCCCGTGGAAGTGCACACCCACAACGATTTCGGCATGGCGGTGGCAACTGAGCTGGCCGTCGTCGAAGCCGGCGCCGACTGCGTCCATAGTTGCGCCAACGGATTGGGCGAGCGGACGGGCAACGCGGCACTTGAGGAGCTGATCGTCGCGCTGCACGTGCTCTACGGATTCGACACTAAGTACAACCTGGCGAAGCTTCCCGAATTGGGCGAACTGGTCAGCCGCATCAGCCGGTTCCCCATCGCTGCGAACAAGCCGATCCTGGGCGACCGCAACTTCACCC
>JAICIO010000247.1 GCA_025924315.1 Phycisphaerae bacterium | reverse complement strand
TCATCGGTGTCCATCGGACTTCGACGAGCTCAGTCGAGTCGTGCCCCATCGGTGGCAAAAACTTATTTCATGAGATCATCGAGCAGTTTATCCGCGGCGGCGTCCAGCTTGTCGTCAGTCTCATACGTGCCGGCTTCGATCTGGGCGCGGATGTCGGCGACCTTGTCGGTGCGGACGTCGTTGGTCTTGAGCGCCTTGAGGAGGTGGCTCATGCCGGACAGCTCGACCTTGTCGGTGGTGTTCGATGACTGCGGCGCCTGGGTGCTGATTTCCTTTTTGATGGGGTTGGTGGTGATCTTCTGGACGGGCGAATTTCCGCCAACGGAGTTGATTGAGCTCATGGGTCACATCCCGGTAAAAATCGACGCTCGCGGCGCCACTTTCGTCGAAGGCGACTCCATCGCCCTCATCAGCCTGCCTCAAGCTGACAAGATTGGTATCGACGGGTGATCAGGCGATTCTTGAGCGTCTAAAGGCATCTTCGATTTTCTCACAAAATAAGATTCCACAGCAACTTACGCTCCTAACGTCGGGTTGAGGCGCAACAATTTCCGACAAACTCGCAGATTTTTCCCCGCCGAATGTTTACCCATCTTATCGAGACAACCCATCTTCCGGGGCCGTTGAAACTGTCAGTTTATCGCCCTCACTTATTACCGGACAAGGCGGTTATGAGACGCGCGGGTTTTGCGTTTTCACCGGCGAAATCGGACGTTGCAAGGTCGCGGGTCGGGTGTGCTTCAGCACACCGCTTTTGCGTCGGATGGTGTGCTGAAGCACACCCTACAGCAGGATCATCGAACGACGCTCTTTCCGGAGAGAATCGCCTCCGCCAGACGCGTGGTCATCACCGGGTTGCGATACACCAGCGGAAGGAGGAACCGCAGGTTCTGTTGCGGGCCTCGGAGGTAGTCGCCGAGGGTTGTGCCCCACTTCTGGCGGTAGATCTGGATGTAGTCCTGGAGGTGCTGTTCTTTCAGCGCCTTCTTTGCGACGTCGGCGGCGAAGATCGCCGACCAGCAGTTCGGATAGATGTCTTCCGCACACGCCGTGTAGAATCCGCCAGCGGGTCCGACGAGCAGCGTGCGATTCGCAACGCCTTCCTGATTGAGTGCACCACTTAGCGGCAGATCGATTGACACCGCCTGGCTCACATCCGGCTGCTTTGGCGTTTTGAGTTCGCCATGACGCACGAGCACGTCGATCCAATGATCGAGCAGCTGCTCGGGGCTCATTCGCCCCACCGCTTCGAGCGGTTGCTCGACGCACACTTGAACGCTGTGGGGCCCTCGAAGGAGCCAGCCCCAGCAGAGCTGGCCTTTCAGGTCGAGCGACATCGGCATCATCGGCTTGGCCGACTCTTCAACCCATTTCTCGCCATTGAGCATCAAGTACGTGTAGCGATGAAGGACGCCTTGCTCCCACGTTTCGGCGGCGCCGAGCATTTTCAGCTGCGGCTCGGGCAGATTCCCGCCGAGCAAAATCAACTTCGGGTGAATCGCTTTCTCGCCGACGCGCACGTGCGCGCCGGACTCGTCCAGGCGGTCGATGTGGATCGCATCCGCCTCCGCCATCATCACCTTTTCTTTTTTTGCCAGCTGCAGCATCGCGTCCTGGACCTGCTTGAACGCGCCGACGTAGCCAACGATGGATTTGCCGACGTATTCGCTCGAAACGCTCGACTCGTTGGCGAGAAAGCGAACGCCGTACACCGGCTGAAGGTCCAGCTTTTTCTTCAACGGTGCCAGTGCCTTGTGAAGATCGAAAAAGTCCGGGTTGATGAAGACGAGCCGGTCGGGGGTTTCTTCACCGGGGATCGGCGCGTGAAGGACGGAAAGCTTCGGATCCTCCCGAAGCAGCATGGCCGCAAAGTACGACGCGGGGTGGGAACCAAGAACGAGAACATCAGGCTGAGTCGGGGCCTTTGGCATCGTTCGAATTCATCTTAACGCATGAAACGCGTCACCGGAATGCACGTTGTCGGATTCAGCAAGGTCGCACCATAATGCGCGCAACAACCGCCCAATGGGCGAAAGGAGAAACCACATGGTGAAGGTCATCGCGATCGCGCTGTTGGCGGTCTTTGCGCTCGTGAATATTGGATGTCATGCGGATGCCGGCATCGGTGACACGTCGATGCATTCCGCACGTTAACAAAACCGTTTTCTGCTTTTTCAAAGTTCCCGTTCGACCAAGGAGTCCACATGAAGAAGGTTCTTTTGCTGCTTGTCGCTTTGTGCTTCACGGCCGTGATCACCGGTTGCCACGCGTCGGCCGATGTCGACCCGCACGGCGCGACCAGCGTATCGCTGCCGCGCTAATGCGCTTGCAATAAGCAAACCGTGTCGAAGTCGCTTCGCGGTTTCGCAGATCGAGCCGTTTTGATCTGCGAAACCGCAAGCGACTTCGTTCGTCGGTGTCGTGATCATGCGCCTTCGATCGCTTGCAGCGCTCGCATCCCCTCGATAGTTTTTTCGCATGCCCACGAAGTGGCCCGCTGGCGTGATCTTTGATTTTGACGGAGTGCTGGTCAACAGCGAGCCGCTGCACTACCTCGCGTTCCACGAGGTCCTCGCCAAGGAAGGCATCGAGTTGGCCGAGGCCGAGTATTACAACGAAATGATCGGCTTCGACGATCGCGGGGCGTTCAATCACATCTTCAAAATTCATGGTCGCGCGCTTGATCCGAAAACGTTTCTCCGCGTGATGACGCTCAAGAGCGAAAAGATGCGCGAGCTGATCGAGGGCCGCCGCGACCTGGCGCTGCCCGGCGCCGAGGAATTCGTGAGAGGCCTGTGGCGCAACTATCCGCTCGCGGTGTGCAGCGGCGCGTTACGCGAGGAGATCGAGCTGATGCTGGAGGCCGCCGCTTTGCGCGATTGCTTCTCCGTGATCGTCTCCGCTGAGGATGTCACCGTCGGCAAACCCGATCCGCAGGGTTATCTCCTCACGAGCAAGCTGATCGCCGATAAATTGAAGCGATCGCTCAAACCCGTGGATTTTTTGATTGTCGAAGACGCCCCAAGCGTGATCAAATCGGTGAAGAAAGTCGGCTTCCCCACGCTCGCCGTCGCGACGACCTATTCGATCGAAAAGCTGTCGGATGCCGACTGGGCGGTGCCGTCGTTGAAGCCGGACGACGTGCTGAAGAAGCTGCCGGAATTGAATCTCTTGCGGTGAAAGACCGCGAAAGTGACACGGCCTTTCAGGCCGCGCTGACGGTGCACGAACGGGCTAAAGACCGGGTAACGCAACGAAGTCGAGGAGACAAACCATGCGCCGCATTGTGGCCGTGATGCTGTTCGTCTTTGTCGCGCGCGTCGCATTCGCACAAACGCGCGAAGCAGTCTCTCCCGGACCATCAGACGCGATCCACGCCACCGCCACCGAATCGCATCCCATCCTCGACGAAGACGCATACTGGCCGCCGATCATGTTGATCCTGATCGCCATGATGTTCCTCTCCGCCGCCGTCATCGGGCCCATCGTCCGCCTGAACATGCCCGAAGAAATCCCGCCCGCCCACTCGCACGACGAACCGCCGGGCACGAGCCATCATCACGGCGCCAGCGGAACGCTCAACCCCGCCCCGGACGCCGAGCTGCATCTCGACGATTAGCCCGTAAGGCGCTAAAAAGTGAACGGCCGCGGGATAGCCACCGGGGCACTCCTGGACGCCCTGGACCAGGCGTGGGAGCG
>JAICIO010000246.1 GCA_025924315.1 Phycisphaerae bacterium | reverse complement strand
AGGAGCCTGGCCCTCCCGAAGATAATAAGATCAAATCGTAGAGCGGCGCAGCGTCGCGAGTTCTGATGGGTTTAGAACCCGAGAACCCGCTATGTCCCTATCGGGACGCGCCGCACTTATGAACCCCATCAAAACGATCGCACTCGTCGTCGCGCTGTTTGTTGTTGTCGGCAGCGCACGGGCCGTTGTTCCGATTGTCCCCAAGCCGGTGAACGTCGAAGAGACCGCTGGGGTGTTTCAACTGAAGCCCGAGACCACCATCAGCGGCTCGCCCGCTGAGTTGGTTGCTTATGCTGCGGATGCGCTGAAGTTGAAGAAGGCGGAAGGCGCGAGTGCAGGGTCGATCGTCCTTTCGACCAATCCGGCGACGCCGACGGGGGCGGAGGGGTACGAGCTCCTCGTCACGCCGGACAAGATCACGGTGTCGGCGACCCAACCCGCCGGCATTTTCTACGGCATCCAATCGATCAAGCAGATGATCGGCAGCGACGGAAAGATCCCCGCCTGCAAGATCACCGACGCGCCGCGCTTCGGCTATCGCGGGCTCATGCTCGATTCCTCGCGGCACATGCAGACGAAGGAGTACATCCTCTCGCTGCTCGACCGGATGAGCGAGCTGAAGCTCAATCGGTTTCACTGGCATTTGTCGGACGATCGCGGATGGCGCATCGAGAGCAAAAAGTATCCGAAACTCAACGAGATCGGATCGTGGGCCAACAGCACCGATGTGGATGAAGGCGCGCCGCGCGCATCATCGTCGAAGCCGGGTCGATATGGTGGCTTCTACACGCAGTCCGACATTCGCGAGATCGTCGCGTACGCGGACGCGCGGTTCATCACGATCGTTCCCGAAGTTGACCTGCCCGGGCACACGACGGACATTGTTGCGGCATATCCGGAGCTGGGTTGCACGCGTAAACCGATGCCGGTGCGCTACGACTTCTGGGGATCGGACGCATTGCTGTGCCTCGGCGATGAGCGGACGTATCAGTTCGTGGAGGGGATGCTCACGGAGTTGATCGAACTGTTCCCGCATTCGCCGGTGATTCACACCGGCGGGGACGAGTGCTTCCATTACCAGTGGAATCATTGCCCGGTGTGTCAGGCGAAGATGAAGGAGATGCACCTGAAGGACGCATCGGCGCTGCAGGGCTATTTCAGCGAGCGCGTGGCGAAGTTTTTGGCGTCGAAAGGACGACGCATGCAGGGGTGGGATGAGATTCGCGAAGGGACGAATCTTCCGCCGGGCGTGATCGTGCAGCAGTGGCGGAATCTAAAGGCCGCCAAAGAGGCCGCCGAGGCGGGGCTCGACGTCGTCTGCTCGCCGAGCGAGTTCTGCTACTTCGATCACATCTACAACGCGCTGCCGACCTCGAAGGTGCTGAGCTTCGATCCGGTGCCGGATGACCTGAAGCCGGAACTCGTGAGTCACATCCTCGGCGCGCAGGGAAATCTGTGGGCGGAAACTCTATCGACGCCGGCGGACGTAGATTTCCACGCGTTCCCGCGCGCGCTCGCGATGGCGGAGATCGGCTGGTCGCCCAAGGATCCCAAAGGCGCGCCGCGCGACTTCACGGATTTTTGTCTGCGCGCGCAATCGTGGATTGATCGTCAGCCGGCCGATCAGCGCCTCGGGCTGAAGCAGCGGCTCATCGGCAATCCCGACTACGGTCAGCCGATCGCGATGTGGTCCAAGGCGGACCTCGTCGCCAAAACTCCGACGATGAGCTGGGATATCTCGCAGGCGATCAGCGGTCCGGGGACGTATCGCATTACCTTCGAGCTGCGCGCCGGCGCATGGCTACTGACCGAGCAGGCGACGATCACGCCAGGCGGATCGATCGACAAACATTCCGGCTACACCGGCGTGGTGCAGGATTGCAATCAGTACGACGTCACGCTCGACAAGTACGACCCGCAGACGAAGTACATGCTGGAGGCCGTGGCGCGGGGAAGACAGGGAACGGGCTCGACAGGGCAGATCTTCGTGATGAAGATCAAGTGATGCGTGCACGTCGCGCTTTTCAGCTATCCGCACGGTGGGGCAGACATTCCTGTGTGCCTCGGGCGGATGTACTCATCAGACCGAATTGGTCAGGGAGTACCGTGCCGGATGGCAGACGGGAATGTCTGCCCCACCGAATTCTATTTTTGGCGCTTGTGCTGCCGGTCGCCCTGTCGAGTTTGTCAGCTTTCGGTGCAGTCGAAGAAGCGAAGTCGGCCGACGCGTTTGTCGATTCGCTCGGCGTCAACACGCACTACACGAACGCTGCGTACAAAGAATCTCCGTACAGCAACGTCGCCCTCGATCACAAACTCTTCGCTCTGGGCATTCGTCACATCCGCGACAATACCGAATCGCCGGAGGGATTTGCTCGCGTGGATGGGCTCGGACGCGCGGGCATTCACGCCATTCTTGTCCCCAACGGAACGCAGCGACCGATCGGCGACTACATTACGTGGCTGAAGCAGCACGCGGCGTACGAAGCGATCGAAGGCCTTAACGAGCCCGACGGCAAACCGCGATCGTTCGAGGGGATGACGGATGTGACGAAAGGCGGCTCGCCAAATTACCCGGCGACGAAAGCCTATCAGGAAGCGCTGTACAAGGCGGTGAAATCGGACGCGGCGCTGAAGTTGCGCGTCGTGCTTTCGCCCGCGATGGCGCACGTGGAGCGGCAGAAATATCTCGACGGTGTTCCGTTCGACATCGGCTCGATGCACACGTATCCCTTCGGCGGCGAACCGCCGATCGCGCTTGGCGAGAAGATCGATCAGATGAAGGCGATGAAAACGCCGGACGGACAGCTTCGCCCGATCTGGATTACCGAAACTGGCTACTACAACCGCACGCCGAATGGAAAGCAGATTTCCGAGGCTGGCGCCGCGAAGTACCTCCCGCGATTGCTCGCGCTCGCGTTCAAGGCTGGCATCGAGCGGACGTACATCTACGAATTGATCGATGAAGGGAATGATCCAAACAATCGCGAGTTGAACTTCGGCCTGCTGCGGTTCGATCTCTCCGAAAAGCCGGCTTACGTCGCGATCAAGAACCTCACGACGTTGTTGAAGGACGCTCAAGCGGCAAAGAAAAAGTTCAAGGCGGGATCGCTCGACTTCGAGATTTCAACGAGCGACGGGAACGCGAAGCTCGAGCATCTCCTTCTGCAGAAGTCGAATGGGCATTTCTACTTGCTGCTGTGGAATGAGGTGCCAATCTGGGACAAGCAAGCCCAAAAGGATCTGTCAGTCGCACCGATTTTCGCGTCAATCAAGCTGGGAAAGCAGTACAAGACAGGAACGGTCCACTACGTGGGCACATCGCCGATGAAGGTCGAATCGAAAGCGACGTCGAACTCCATTACGTTAAACGTCCTGGACGAGGTCGTCGCGGTTGAGATCGCTGAGTAGACGTCATTTGCCGGCGGCTTTCTTAATCAGCCGCAGTGTCGCGCGATCCTCCAGCTCGGACTTTCCAAAGCCGCGCAGGGCGCCCAGCGACACCGCTCGCTCCTGTGCGTCTTCACGATCGCTCACGAGCATGATTGGGGTCGTCACACCGGATTCTTTGAGCTGTCCGATCAGATCGACGCCGGACGAGCCATCGGCGTCGAGCACTCGATTCACCAGCACGATGTCAAAATCTTCTTCGCTCAGCGCCTGCTTGGTTTCGGCGGCGGTATCGACGGTGAGCACGTCCGCATCGAGCTCTTCCGTGAAAAGCTGCTCCATTCCGGGTCCGTCTATGCCGCACTGTCCAACGTCAAGAATCTTCATGATCGACGCAGCGT
>JAICIO010000245.1 GCA_025924315.1 Phycisphaerae bacterium | reverse complement strand
CGCGACATCGGCGATGCATCGCTCGAACATCGCGCCCTTGCTCAGCACGAAAAATACCGGGACATCCGCCGCGTAAAAATCGCAGGTTGAAGGTGCAGATTTGCCGCTTAATTCGGCGCCGCGATGTCCGGAACGGAATTGTAATTGGAGTAGAAAATCGTGGTGGGGCCTTCGTCGCTTTGCGTCATCACTTCGACGGGAAGATGATTGGCGCCAATCCACATCTCGATCGGCTTCGTCGAGTTATCTTTGCGCGCAATCCGGTAGTGTTGCGTCGCCATGCCGTTTACGACGGCGGCGCCAAGACTCGTTATCAAGTATGTGTCGGCGTCGGGCTTGCCTTTGATTCCCATGCCCCGCGCGCTATCGGCGATCCCGCCGGCTTGCGGCATGGCCATCGGAATCTTCATCCACGACCCCTCGCGGTAGATCCACTGATCGGAGCCGATGCGGATCATTTGCATGCCCTGGGGCAGCGTGACGTGCATTTTGTCCGGGACGATCTCGTCAAGCGATACCGTACGGTTGTTCGGCATCTTGATCTCCGCGTGAAACGACTTTACCGTTCCGAAGGTGCGCCACGCCTGGTTGACATCGCCCAGGGGACTTGCCTGCGCACAGATGGGCGCAGCAGCGAAGGACATAAGCGCCGCAAGCGCGGCCGTTAAACGTGCGAAGTGCTTTGTCATGGTCACCTTTCTGGTTGAGGGCGGCGGCAATGCCGTAGCCCGCACCAGAGCATCATGACGTCTGGGGCTCAAACATCTCTCAAAGCGCGGCAGGGCGGTTCCTTCACTCTCCGCTTTGCGTTCCGGGTGCCACAACCACCGTTCCGGAATCCGCCCCCACGTTTGATGTGAGGTCCGGTGCGTGGCCGTTGTGTTCTTCGACCCAGTGGCATGCAGCGAAGTGGCCCGGCCGGTACTCGTTGAACGCCGGGATTTCCGTCTTGCAGCGGTCAAACGCCACGGGGCAGCGCGTGTGGAAGCGGCAACCCGAAGGCGGCGCGACGGGCGATGGAATGTCGCCGGTCAGCACGATGCGCTTGCGGCGCTTCTCCACGTGCGGGTCCGGAATCGGAATCGCTGAGAGCAGCGACTGCGTGTACGGATGCAGCGGGTTCTCGTACAGATCGTCGCGGTTCGCCAGCTCCATGATCTTGCCGACGTACATGACGGCGATGCGCGTGGAGATGTGGCGGACCACCGAAAGATCGTGCGCGATGAAGAGATACGTCAGGCCAAGCTGCTGCTGCAGATCTTCGAGCAGGTTGATGACCTGCGCTTGAATCGACACGTCCAGCGCGGAGACCGGCTCATCGCAGACGATGAACTTCGGATTGACGGCGAGGGCGCGGGCGATACCGACGCGTTGACGCTGACCGCCCGAGAACTCGTGCGGATAGCGGTTCGCGTGATACGGCTGCAGGCCCACCAGGCGCAGCAACTCTTGCACGCGGTCTTGCGCCGCTTTACCCGTCGCGATGTGATGGATCTTGAGCGGCTCGGAGACAATATCGCCGACCGTCATGCGGGGGTTGAGCGATGCAAACGGATCCTGGAAGATCACCTGCATCTCTTTGCGCAGCTTGCGCAGCTCGCCGCGCGGCAGATCGACGATGTTCTGCCCGTTGAAGATGACCTCGCCTTTGGAGGCCTTCAACAGTTGCAGAATGACGCGGCCGATCGTCGTTTTTCCGGAACCGGATTCGCCGACAAGGCCCAGCGTTTCGCCGGCAGAGATTGAGAAGTCGACGCCGTCGACCGCTTTTACGTCGCCGACGTGACGCGAGAGCAAACCCGCGTGAATCGGAAAGTACTTGTAGAGATCCCGAACTTCGACGAGCGTTTTGGTGCTCTTCGGCGCGGCGGTTTCAGGTTGTTGCACTGCCATGTATTACTGGGCGACCTCGCCGGTGGTGGCTACGGGAGCCGCCTCGGTAACGGGAGCGATCTCAACGTCGACCGGGCGCTGATCTTTGGCGCGATCGTCGTACAGGAAGCACCGGGCGACATGCCCGGCGCCAAAGTCATACACCGGCACGGGTTCGTCGCAAATCGGCATGCGGAAACGGCAACGCGGGGCAAACGCGCAGCCCGGCGGCAAGCGCAGCAGGTTCGGCGGTTGGCCCGGAATGGGTTCGAGGCGATGCCGCTCGCGAATGTCCATGCGCGGCAGCGATGAGAGCAAGCCTTGCGTATACGGCATCTTCGGATTGTCGAAAATCTGCTCGGCGGTCCCGTACTCGACCATGTTGCCGCCGTACATCACCAGCACGTTTTGACAAACTTCCGCGACCACGCCCAAGTCGTGCGTGATCATGACGATGGCCGCGCCGGTATCGCGCTGCATCTCGTTCATCAGTTCGAGAATCTGCGCTTGAATCGTCACGTCGAGCGCGGTGGTCGGCTCGTCGGCGATGAGCAGCTGCGGATCGCACGAGAGCGCCATCGCGATCATCACGCGCTGACGCATGCCGCCCGAGAATTGGTGCGGATACTCGCTGATGCGCTTTTCAGGTGCGGGGATGCGCACCTTTTTGAACATCTCGATCGTTTTTTCGAGCGCGTCTTTTTTGTTATAGCCCAGGTGCAATTGCACCGCTTCGGAGATCTGCTCCCCGACCGTGAGCACCGGGTTGAGCGAAGTCATCGGATCCTGGAAGATCATCGCGATGCGATGTCCGCGGATCTTGCGCATGTCGGATTCGCTCTTCTTCAACAGATCTTCGCCGTTGAAGAAGATTTGGCTGGACGGATGCACCTCGCCCGGACGTTGGATGAGGCGCATGATCGAAAGCGCGTTTACCGATTTTCCCGAACCGGATTCGCCCACGATGCCGAGCGTCGAGCCGGCTTCGAGCGAATAGGAGAGCCCGTTCACCGCAGTGACCAGGCCGTCTTCGGTCCGAAAGGTCGTGCGGAGATTTTTGACGTCGAGAAGGGGCATGCGGTGGCGCTAGATGCCGGTCAGCGAGAGAATCGTGCCGATGACGACGAACGCGACAGCCGCAACGCCGGTGACGCGTTTGAGCTGCTCTTCGGCGCCCGGACGTCCGTAGGCGGATTCCACCCGGCCGCCGATCGTTCCGGAGAGGCCCTCTTGTTTTGTGGTCTGCAGCGCCAGCAGCAGGATGAGCGCGAGCGCGGCAATCACGAAAAGCGCGCCCAGCGTGTGCGTAAGCCAGCCGGCGTGCTGTTGGAACCACGTCTGATACGAATAGTTCAGACCAGTGGGAACCTGAAGGGGACCGTTGGTGGGAACCGCGTTGACCGGGACCTTAATAGGGGCGGCAGCCGCAGCAGTCGCTTTGGCAGCCGGAGCCACCGCGGCAAGCAGCATTGAGATCAATTGTTACTCCTAGTTACCCGTACAGTTTTATCACGGACGGACGGGCGCTACAAGAACGCTCGCTACCCGCGCGGCCACATGCTCGCCTGTCAACCCGAAAAGGGCTCGCTGTTTGGGCTGCGAGTCGTGCTGAACCAGGGCGTTGTTCGGCACCCCGATACGCTCGACGGCCAAACCCAGACCGTGATCCGAGACGAACTCTACGACCGCCGACCCGAAGCCGCCTGCGAGCGAGTGTTCTTCTAGAGTAATAACGTGCGAATGGGTATCCGGGAGTTCCATGAGGAGCGCCTCGTCGAGCGGCTTGGCGAAGCGCATATTCACCACGGTCGGCTTGGTTCCGGCACAGAGATCGTAGGCGTCCAGGGCGGCGTCCACGGTGTTCCCATAGGCCAGAAGCGCCACCCCTGAGCCCCGGCGCAGCACCTCGGCCCGGCCCTGGACGATGGGGGCCAGGGCATCGGGGTGCTTGCCGCTGGTGGAGG
>JAICIO010000244.1 GCA_025924315.1 Phycisphaerae bacterium | reverse complement strand
GCTTCGTGCCGATCGATTTCGAAGAGCAGCGGGCGCTCGCCGATTCGATTGCGGCGCTGCTGCAGCGTCTGCCGTGTGAAGAGGTAAAGGCATGAGTTCTCCTGATAGATCGGCGGAAGATCCTGCGTGCGCAGGAGGATCTGGGGATTGTGATTGACCGCCCGCGTCAAGCCGTCCCAAAGCCGCGCCTGCAAACGCGTGACGCCAAACAAGCTGTCGTGGCTTGGATACTTTGAAAGAAACAGATTGATCGCGCGATTGACCGTCGCGGCCATCAATAATGGATTGGTGCTGTGCGTCTGCAGATAAAAGTCGCCGTTCACCTGCTCGGTCGCGTGAAGCAACACATCGTTCATCGGAATCGTGTCTTCGCGAAGGTGTTGCGGGCGTGTGAGGATCTTTACGCTGGGAAAATGTTTGGTTGCGTCTTCGTGAATTGTGTCGGAATCGGTGTCGATGACGACGCGCGAAATCCGCGAACAGCTGAGGAGCGTTTCGATGACGTGGTGATACAGCGGGCGTCCGCCGAACGAACGGTAATTCTTCCCCGGCACGCGCTTGCTTTCATGGCGCATGGGGACAAACGCGACGATGTTCGGCTGGCTCAACGGATCACCTCACGAGACTGTGAGATGTATCGGCGCGGAAGGTCCAATAACTGTAAAAATGGGAGGCACGATGATGTCGGTTAGCCCGGCCGCTCGCGGCCGGCTCCCGCCGCAAGCGGCGGGGCTAACGAAGATAAGTCACGACTCAAAACGGTCAGTCGCTCCGCCACTTCACCGTGCTGAGGAGGTTCGATCGATCATCCGTCCAGAGCGGATCGCCCGGCTTCGGAAGACTCTCGGTCCATCGTCCATCATCGATCAAGCCGAGATCCTCGCGCTGCTTCGCCATCACCGTCCACTTTGATGCCACCCCGCCCTGCATCGCGAGGCTGGCGTCGATCATCGGATCGTTTCGCACGTAGCAGGTCCACCCCGCGTCGGCGGCGAGCGAACTGATCAGCGGCTGAAGTTCGAGGAATCGGTTTGAGATATGAACCGCCAGCAACCCATGCGGTTTGAGCTTCGTGAGATACATCGCAACGGCTTCGCGCGTGAGCAGATGCACGGGAACCGCATCGCCGCTGAAGGCGTCAAGGATCAGCAGGTCGAACGATTCCGGCGGCGCGTCGACGAGCGTTTGCCGCGCATCGCCGAGAACCGTTCGCACAACTGCGCCGCGCTCGCGCGCGCCCGCGAGATAGGTGAACCATCCCGATCGCTCGGCGATGTCGAGCACCAACGGATCGATCTCGTAGAACGTCATCGACATGCCGCGCCGCGCGTACGCGGCCATCGAACCGACCCCCAGCCCGACCACGCCGACGCTTAGCGGTCGATCTTGCGGAAGCGCTCGCATTACCTGTCCGATCGGCCCCTCGCGCGTGTAGTACGCCAGCGGGATTTCCGGCGCGATCGGCCGCAGAGTCGTCGGATCTTCCAATTGCGAACCATGAAGCGTTCGACCGTGGAGGAACTGCACGAAGCGATTCGATGGCGTGGACTGCACCTGGCAAATGCCAAAGAAACTGCGGCGCACGAGCAGCGTGTTCGCCTGCTCGCCCGGGTGCGCGATCGTCACCAGCAGCATCGCCGCGATCGCAAGCGAGAAGCGCAGCGGTCGCTCCGCCATCGCCATCGCGAGGAGAAATGCGGGCGCGAGAAAGACGAGAAAGATCACCGCGCCCGCAAGGTCGGACAGATAGGGCGCGTAGGTCAGGGACTGCCATGCGATAATTCCGGCCACCGTTGGCAGCGCGAGGGTGAGAGCCATATCCTGCACCGGATGCTTGCGAATCGACCCGGTGCGTTTCGGACGGAACAATCGCCGCGACGGTGCGATCAAGCACACGAGCACGATCGCCAGGGGATATTCCCACGCGCGATTGAAAATCAGCGGCGCGAGGAGCGCATTGAACAGTCCGCCGATGACCCCGCCGAATGAGATGAGCAAATAGAACTGCGTGAGATGCCGGGCATTTGGCCGCGTGCGAGAGAGCTCCCCATGGCACACCATGGCTGCGACAAACAAACCGAGCAGATGAACAACCACAATCGCGGGCGCGGGTGTCATCGGCCGGGCGAGAACGAACAGTACGATCAGCAACATCGCCCACGGCAGCGCAAAGACCATCCGCCGATGTGAAATGATCGGCCGGCGCGAGAACACGATCGTGAAGGTCAGCAAATAAATCGCCAGCGGCGCGATCCACAGCAACGGGACGGGAACGATGTCGCTGGTAATGAACGTCGTCACGCCGAGGAAATAACTCGATGGCACTGCCGCGAGCGCAATCCAGCGGAGACGTTGGACGCGGGAGGGCGAGGCTCCCGCCGAGCCGTCTTCGATTGTCAACGACGAGACGACACGGCGAGTCGCAAACAGTCGAAGCGCGCAGACGCCAACCAAGACGGCCCACGCGGCATATCCAATCGACCAGAGCGTCGCCTGCTCGTGCAATCCCAGAAACGGTTCGACCATCGCGGGATACGCCAGCAGCGCCAGAAAGCTCCCGGCGTTGCTCGCGCTATACAGGAAGTACGGATCGCGCGACGCCTCGCCGCTCGACCTGGCATACCACTTTTGCATCAAGGGCGCGCAGGTCGAAAGAACAACGAATGGCAACCCAACTGAAATCGCGAGCAGCACAAGCAGCCATCCGACAGGATTCGCGCGCGGCGAGGGAATCCATCCCTTCGGCACCGCGATTGGCAGCACAATCAGCGGCAGGCAAACGACGAGCAGCTGAACAATCACTTGCGTCTTCGCGGAGTGGCGTCCGCTCAGCCAATGCGCATACGCATATCCCGCCAGCAGCGCCCCCTGAAAGAACACCATGCACGTATTCCATACCGACGGCGATCCTCCGACTCTCGGCAGCAGCATCTTCGCGATCATCGGCTCGATCACAAAAAGCAGAAACGCGCCTGTGAAGACGGTGGTGAGATAAAGCACAGCATTGAAGGTCGACTTCAGCGTGGGCATGAGGATGTAAGCGTAATGAACGACATCCGGCAGCGGCACTTGAGTGCCACTGCGGTCGTTGTCAGCACTATATGTTTCGCGAAGCGATCACGTGCGAACCAACGCGATCGACCGTATCGAGCCAGAGGCCGCTCTTCTCCTCGGCGCAGAATTCACACAACCGCGCGAGCGTATCGCGGAGCGTCGTCTGCGGGCCGGCGTCACCAATTTCGTGCCCCGCGAGGATGAGCCATCCGCCGCGCTCGATGGTTTGGTTGATGAGTGGGAGCAGGTCGTCGAACGACCGGTTATCGACATCGATGCCGAGCGCCTGTGCCGGATCGCAATACGTGGGATCGTTCGGCACCTCATCGCGAAACCCGCGGCCGACTTTGAAATGCTTCGCGACAAGCGGAATGTAACTGCGCGTCTGCTCCCCACGGCCGACGAATTTCTGCCCGCATGGATACGCGAACGTCGCCGGGGTGACACCGAGCAGCGACTGAATCCGCTCGTTCGCGCCGGTCAATTCCTTCTCCATGCGCTCGAGCGTGTACTCCTCAAGCGCATTGCTTCTGCCCCAGGGGAAATTGGCCGTGCACGGATGCGTGACGGTGTGGTTGCCGATCTCATGCCCCTGCTCGATCGCGAGCTTCCACTGGTCGAGGCGCTTGTCGAGCGCACCAAACGAAACGTAAAACGTGGCCTTTACACCGAAGGAGGCGAGCAATGCGAAGCCTTTATCGCATTGGCTGAGGCGCGCATCGTCAAAACTGAGGCTGATCGCCGCGCGCTTATTGTCCGGCCATTGGAACGATGAATCCATGCCGGGGATAGTAGCATTTTGTAGGGTGCGCTTCAGCGCACCGGTTATTAAATAGAACGCGCATAACCGGTGCGCTGAAGCGCACCCAACACGATAGCGATTATTGTACCTACCAGGTTCGAAGCGCGGCTTAGACGGTGGTCAACAGCTCCGC
>JAICIO010000243.1 GCA_025924315.1 Phycisphaerae bacterium | reverse complement strand
TTCTCGCAATCATTCCAGTCGGGTGCGCTTCAGCGCACCGGTTATTCGCGCGATGCGAAATATGAATAACCGGTGCGCTGAAGCGCACCCTACACTGAGGATTTTTTTGTGAATTCGGCACCAAGCGCTCTACGATACCCGGCATGAAAAAGGGGAACCGCTTCGCGCCGCTTGTTACGATCGTTCTCGCCGTCTGTCTTAGTTCATCTTCGCTCGCAGATAAGATCGCCGGCACGATCGTGAAAGAAGACGGCTCGCCCGTCGCCGGCGCGGATGTGCGGATGATCAAACGCGGGAAGACGTGGTCGACCCCGCCGACGCGCACCACCTCTGCGGCGGACGGGTCGTTCACGTTCGACAAAATCGAACCCGGCGATTACCGCGTGTGGGCCTTCGCGGGGGATTTGGCGACGCGGCAAAAAGAATTTCAGGGCGACATCATCAGCGCCGCGTCCGATCCGCACGCGCCGCCGGTGAAACTCGTGGCGCATCCGGCGCCGAGTCTTCGCGTGACGGTCCTGAGCGCGGCCGACGGCAAGCCGATCGCCGGTGCGACTTTGCATTTGCCCTGGACGGATACGGACGCCGAGATTCGCACGGGCGACGACGGGGTCGCCGTGATTCGTGGGCTCACAGCAGAAACTTGGAAGATTCAGGCCTTCGCGCCGAATCGCGCAAAAGTCGAAAAAGCGATCACCTTAATGGACGCGCCTGAGGCGACGCTGCAGTTCGCGCTCGCCGATGGAGGATCGATCGCGGGGAAGGTCGTCGATTCTGCGGGCAAACCGGTCGCGAAGGTGTGGATCGGCGTTTACCCGAATCAGGAAGGAATGTGGACCGGCGATGCGCATACCGATGCCCTGGGCGCTTACGTTGTAGAGCATCTTCCCCTCGATACACCGCTGCAGGTTGAGGCGTTTCCCGAAGAACTTCCACAGAAAGCCGCGAAGGCGACACTGACGCATGAGAAGCGCTCGCTGCATATCGATCTCAAACTCGATCCGCCTCCGCCGACGTTTACCGTGAGCGGAACGGTTCTCGACGCCGACAACGCTCCCATCGCCGGCGCCGAAGTCCGATGGAAAGGCGGCCCGCGCGATCTCATTCGAAAAGCAACCAGCGATGACGCGGGAAAATTCCCGATCACCGGCATCATCCCCGCCGGCGATCGCGAAGAGCAACTCGTCGCGTCGAAGAAAGGGCTGGCGCCTGTTAGTGTGAACTTTCGGCTCAACAAAGATGGCAAATCCGTCCCATTCGTCGACACCTCCAAGCTCGTCATCAAAATGACGGAGCGCGGCCACTGGATCAAAGGCCGCGTTGTTGACGCCGACGGGAAACCGGTCCAGGGCGCGCGCATTCAGACGAGCAACTTCATGGGTCAGGACGAGCTCGGCACGTCCGGCACGACGGATGCCGACGGCCGATTCGCATTCGACTCGCTGGTCGATAAAGACGTCTTCAGTTTTTACATGCCCGGCTGTTCCGATGTGCATTGGAAGAAGCTGACGATCGATTCGGATGCCAACACGGTTGTCATGGAGGAGAGCGGCGCGGTCGAAGGGACGGTCGTCGATGCCGATACCAGTAAGCCGATCACGACGTTCAACATTCGCCTACGCTTTTCCCCGCAACGGAACGATCAGGATGAGAGTCCGTCGTTCGCCTCCGATCTTGGCACTGAAGGTGCGAATTTCAACTCACCGACGGGTGCGTTTCGCATGCCGGATCTGAAGGTCGGCGCGCCGCTGACCTTTCATGTCACGGCGCCGGGATACGCGCCGGAATATGTCGATAACGTTCGCCCCACGCCCGGTGGAAAGAACTCGGGCATCGTCGTGAATCTTTCAAAACACCCCGCCGACGCCGTTACGGTCGCGGGACGGGTCGTCGATCACGATGGCAAGCCGATCGCGAACGTCGAGGTCCGTTTAATCACATACGCGCCAACCCAGCGCCGCGAGTTGGACGGCCGCATGATGTTCCAGTGGGGCATGCTCAAGAGCGGGCAGCTCAGTTACCAGGAATCGACGCGCTCGATCGATCCCGCGCGCACCGCCGCCGATGGATCTTTCCGTTTCGCAAACGTCCGCGGCGGGAATATGGATCTGGCCTATTGGGGCGATCGCGTTCCGCAAACGCGCGTGACAAACATCGAAGGCATGAAGCCCGACGAGCGCGAAAAGCTCGAGCTGAAAATCCCCGCCCTCGCGACGCTCTCTGGCAAAATCAACAGAAAGGCGTTTGAGCCGATCGATCACCTCACGCTTCGTTCGGCCGCCGACTGGCACGACGAGATCGAGTTGCCGATCGGAAAGGATCAGGACCACTACGAGTTCAAGAACCTTCCGCCCGGCGAATACAAACTGTTCATCGCCGGCCAATCGATTCGCGATGAAGGTGGCTCGGCGTTTTATTACCCATGGATCGGCCGCGCGGTCGTTGAGATTAATGAAGGCGAGAACAAAAGCGCCGACCTCGGCTATGGCGAAATGTACAGCATTTCCGGAACCCTCACGATCGCGGGCGAGCCGATGAAGAATGGCTTCGTCGGCCTGTACCTGCGGAACGAACCGCAGGAAGTTCGCGTCATCAAAAAGACGGACGACCATGGTCACTTTCGTTTCGAGCACGTCTCCGCCGGCGGGTACAACGTCGTCGCCATCGGTTCCAGACCGCCGGGGATATTCCGCGCTTCGGGCGCCGAAACCATTTCGGTTGACGTCGAACACGAAGACATCGATCGCGACTTCGCGTTCAAGAACGCGGTAAAGGAACAATAGGGTCCGCTTCAGCGGACCGGTTACTTGCCTTCGAACAGACGAATAACCGGTCCGCTGAAGCTGACCCTACAAATGCGGGAGTCGCCGCGCCAATTTCGGATATATTCTGCTCTGCTCACACCACCGCCCCCCCGGGTTTTCGGTAGCACGCGATCGCGAGGTTCGTGAGCACCGCGCTTGCGAAGAAGATTCCGTCGGTGCCGAGCAGCCGCCAGAGAAGATCATTCTCTCGCGGGATCGCGCCCCACACGCCGAGCGTTGCGACGGCCGCGCCGATGATGATGGTCGCGAGTGCTGAGATGAAGCTGATGACATTGATTCGCTGGATCGTTTGATCGGACATTTTGAACTCCTTGTGGGGACGAGATTGCGCGCGTCGCTCGGGCACAGCAAGCACCTGATCGGCGTCCGTTATGTATTGAAAACGGTGAAAACTCAGGCTAACTGTGGATTTGCGTTGTGCCGCGAAGTTCTATGTCGTGCGGCCGATAACGTGCTTTTGCGCAACTGTCGTCTATATAAAAAGTTTGATCGCGCAGAAGCAGTCTTCTGCTATAGTCGCGAGGTTTCTTCGCGAGACGCACCTATGTCAAAACAACTTCGAATTATCGCGCGAGTCGTCGGCATTCTCATCTACGGGTTGGGCGCTCTGCTGATTATCACGCAACTTCGGCATGCGCAGCCGTTTGATTTCCAGCACATTCGGCCGCTGATTCAGAGCTCCCTTATCTTCCTCACGTTTTCACTCGGCTTCGGCACGACGCTGCTCGTGTTGGCGGGGATGATGAAGAACCAATCGGTGCGCACGAACGGCGGTACGCCGGCGGCGGGCCCCGCGCCGCAGACGGATGTCGCGCGACCCATTCAACTGCTCCAGGCGCAGATCGACGAGCTCGGCACCCGACTGCGGATGATGTTCGCGCTGATCGAAGAGCGGCTGAAAGAGCAGCCGCTGTCGATTAACACACCGACTGAGCAATCGTTCGACTCGACCAAGCTCGATCGCATCGGCGAGTTGCTACACGAGATCCGCGAGTTGTCGCTTCTGAGCGACGAAGCGCGGCATGAGCTACTCAGCAGCACGCTGGCCGATCGCAAGAATCAGGGCGCGCGCGATGTGCTGGAACTGGCGGCCAAACAGGAATGGAACAAGGCGCTCCGGTTGCTTGTGTCGCTCGAAGCGCAGTTTCCTGGTGACAACCAGGTCATCATCAGCCGTCGCGAGTATGACCGGATGCATATGAGCGCCGAAGCCGAAAGCGTCACGACAACAACCGATCGGGTTAATCAGTTGCTCGCCGGCGGAGAATACGACGATGCCGTCATCGCGGCGACGAAGCTCGTCGAGAACTTTCCACAGAACGTG
>JAICIO010000242.1 GCA_025924315.1 Phycisphaerae bacterium | reverse complement strand
CGAAACCCCGGGCCGCGCAACCGGACCCTACAAAGGCGGGGCGCTCCGTTCTTTTGATGGAGATCACAGCCCATTGGACGGGCAAGCGAGGTTCCGTCATGGCGCTGCCGATCAAAACCAGCTACGAGCCGATGAACGCCAAGCTCGTCAGCGAAATTCCCAAAGGCGACAACTGGCAATACGAACCCAAGTGGGACGGCTTCCGCTGCATCGTGTTCCGCGATGGAAAGACGATTCATCTGCAGTCCAAGAGCGGTCAGCCGCTGGAGCGATATTTTCCCGAAGTGGTTGAGACGATCGCGAAGCTGAAGGCGGACAAATTCGTCATCGATGGTGAGATTGTGATTCCCGAAGGCGAAGGACTTTCGTTCGACGCGCTGCTGCAGCGGATTCACCCGGCAGAGAGCCGCATTCGAAAGCTCTCGAAGGAAACGCCGGGAAAGCTGATCGTCTTCGACATCGTCGCGGAGAAGGGCAAGTCGCTGGTCGAAGAGCCGCTGTCGGTTCGTCGCAAGCACCTCGAAGCATTCGCGAAGAAGTACTTCAAGGACGAAGAGCGTATCACCCTTTCGCCCTCGACGACGAGTTACGCGGATGCAAAGCGATGGTTCGGTGAAGTCGGGGCGGCGCTCGACGGCATCATCGCCAAGCGCACCGACATGCCGTATCAATCCGGCAACCGCGAAGGAATGGTGAAGATCAAGAACATCCGCACCGCCGACTGCGTCGTCGGCGGATTCCGTTATGCGGAGAACGCGAAGGTTATTGGTTCACTGCTGCTCGGTTTGTACAACGAGGAAGGCAAACTCGATCACGTCGGCTTTTGCAGCTCTTTCAAAGCATCGGAGCGCAAAGCACTCACGCCGAAGCTCGAGAAGCTGATCGAACCGCCGGGCTTTACCGGCTCCGCGCCGGGCGGACCGAGCCGCTGGAGCACGAAGCGCAGCACCGAATGGCAACCGCTGAAACACGTGCTCGTCGTCGAGGTGCAATACGACCATTTCACCGGCGGACGCTTCCGCCACGGCACGAAACTCCTTCGTTGGCGCCCGGATAAGGCGCCAAAGCAATGCACGATGAAGCAGGTGAAACAGGAAGCGGCGCAATCGCCGCTCAAATTGACGCGATCGAAACAACGATCGAGCCATGCGGCGTAATCTGATTTGACCGCGCGCTCGGTGGTACCGACATTCGTGTCGGTGATCGGATGCCGACTCGGCGGCCGAATATGCGTCGATGCTTACATCGCCGCATCACAGACAAGAATGTCTGTGCCACCAATTGCTCCGCGCTTCCATGCGCATCAAATTCCCTGTCGCAGTTTTCGCTTCGCGCGTCGCCATGACGTGGGCGCATATCCGAACAGCATCCCGACGATCAACCCCGTGACGTGGGCGGCATTGGCAATCGAGCCGAGAAACCCGCTCATGCATGCGAAGAGCCACACGATCATCAGCATCACGGTCTGCTGCGAAACGCCGATGCCCTCCTGCGGCTCGAAACGGCCTTTCATCCAGCAGTAACCGAAGAGCGCATACACCACCCCGGACATCCCCGCGAAGACCGGACCGTCCCAGTAGTTCTGCACGATGTTCGCAACGATCGCCGAGCACAGCACCAGCAGCAGATAGATCAGTGCGCCTTTACGCTTCTCGATCATGCTGCCCAGGTCCAGGAGCCAGAGCATGTTGAACGCAATATGCAACACGCCCATGTGCATGAAGATCGGCGTGACCAGCCGCCAGACTTCGCCGTGCGATAGATCTTTGAGCCACGCGTTCTTGTCCTCCTTTGTCGATTCGATCGACCGCGGAGAAGCGAACATCAGATGTTCCCAAAGCGGGGTATTCTCTTCGAATGGGTGAAGCCGTGTCCCGAGGCCGACCACAACACAGATGAGGAGCAGGCCGATCGTGACTGGCCGGGCTGCGCGAGCCGCGACGCCGGACCATTCGGTGCGGACATCGTAAAAGTTTTTCGCGCGGCGCTCCTGAGCGCGCTGCACTTGCACGCGCACCTTCTGCGCCGTTTTTGCGACGCCGTCGTAAGCAGAATCCGCCGGATTCGCCTGAAACTTCGCGAGTTCGGCGCTGGCGCGGGCAAGCTCGTCATCGTCGTGCACCCAGACAGCCCAACCATTGCTGGCGGAGTCGATCGAGTTTTCGATCTTGAGCGTCGTGAGGTAATCGCCGAAGCGATGGGCGTTTTCTTCGTTTGCAATAGTGCCGATCTGTCTCATGCGTGCAGGGATGCTAAACGATCGGGCGCTTCGCGTCTTCCCCGCCCTTCAGTGTGCGACTGATTCGCGCCAGCCGACGGCATGCCGTGATAATGCTGCCGGCGATGATAATTACGAGCGCCAGCGACATCAGCCCAAATCCGCGCCAGGTTGGCCGAGCGACCGCAGGCGCCAGCGCGAGGTAAATCGCGACGGCGGTGACGAGTGCCATCCGCTGCTGCTTGGCCATCGGCCCGCAGAACTCCTGGTTCGACCCGGCGACTTTCCCCATCGCGCGAACGTATGCGGTGAACATGGCGGTCAACGCCGCGATGAAGCCGAGTGTTGCGCTTCCGCCGGCGGCATATCCGGCACCGATCAAGATCGCGGTGTCGGAAATGCGGTCAGGCACTTCATTGTACAACGCGCCCACCGGCGAAGCCTTGCCATGTTCGATCGCGACCATTCCGTCGAGCATGTTCGCGAGCAAACGCAATTGAATCAGCCAAGCACTCGCGAGGAGCAAGAGCCGCGACCACGGCTCGCGCACATGCGCGCTTCCGGCCAGCGCAGTGGCCGCGGTGATAGCGAAGATCGTGCTCGAAACAGAGATCGCGTTGGCGGACACACCCGCCCGCGCGAGCGCCCCCGCCATCGCATTGAAGACGCGAAAGCGACGAACCGCGATGGGCCGGCGGTCGGTATCGACCGAGGGCGACGTCGGTGAAGTGTCCATCATGAGGTCACAAGCATCGCAGCCTCTGAAGCCGGCGGCAATGAGGGGCGTGAGAGCGTTTTGGCATACTCGCGCAGCGCTCGCTCATTGCGGCTGCGAATCCGGATGCCGCTGCGGCTCGCTCGAATCGTCGCGAGTGCCTCATCGACCGTTTGGCATCGCCCGGAATAGAGCAGATAAGCGGCGGCGATTGTCGCACTGCGCGAATAGCCCATCGCGCAGGCGATGAAAACATTACCCGAACGCGCGTGGCCATCGATGAATTCGACGGCGGCGGTCAATTGCTCGTTGGTCGGCGGGGTCATGTCCAGGATCTGAATATTGCAATATTGCAAATACGACAACCCCTGCGGAAGCGGATATTCCGCGGACAGATCGAGCACCGCCGACGCGCCCTGGTCAAGCAATCGCTGCGATTCCTCCCGATTCAGCCAGCGGCCGATTAGCACGTTCGGCGTGGCCGCCTGCCATGGTTCGCGCGAGCGAAACCACATCCACGCGATTGCCGCGCCCGCATAGTATGGCCCGAGCAGCACGCGCGTGGTGATCGGCACCCGGCCACGTCGCTTGTGAAATACCTGCACGCCCCATCCGAGATACGCGAGCGACATCATCGCCATCGCAAACGCCGGCCAGATCATGATCCAGCCCCACCGCCGCATCATCACACCCGCCACTAGGATGGCGCCGAGCACGGCGAGATAAGCGGCCGCGACGCGGAGGTTTCTCGGCTTCTCCTGAAAGAGTTTCGCCTCCGCGGGATCGACCGGATCCGGAATCGCATAGAAGCAGAGCATCGCGAGCAGCTGACCACTGACCAGATCGATCACGTGATGCTGCATGACGAACAGCGTCGACAGTCCGATCAGCAGAAACCACACGCGGCTCGACCAGCGGAGGATCGCGCGCGTGTGCCGCACGTAAACGATCCAGATGAGCGATCGCAGCGCAATGTGCAGCGAGGGCGCGAGATTGTACGGGCGATCGAATCCGTGGAGAAACTTGAAGATCGGGCCAAAGACGCCGCCCACTTCCGGCCGAACAAATCCGTATCGCAAGGGAAACACGACAAAGCACACGCCCGCGAACGTGATCGCGAGGAGCAGGCGTTTCCCGTGCGTGCGCAGCTCGCCGAGATCCGTGCATAGAAATGGCGACGCGAAGAAGAACAGGTCGATCGACATGTACGGGATGATGAAGATCGGGATCAGCGGAATACGTTTTT
>JAICIO010000241.1 GCA_025924315.1 Phycisphaerae bacterium | reverse complement strand
TTCGTTTTTGATCACAAACGGCTCGGCAGGAGCCTCGCCCTCCCGAAGACAAATCATTCCTTCAAGCGAAGCAGCACCACCGCGTGCGCCGCGATCGCCTCGCCTCGCCCAATCGCATCACACCCTTCGTTCGTCCCGGCCTTGATGTTGATCGATCCACCAAGCGCACTGGCAAGAACCTCAATCATCCTCGGCTTAAACGCCATGAGCTTCGGTCGCTCCGCGAGGATCGTGATGTCCGCGTTGACCAGCTCGAATCCTTTTTCCTTAACGCGGCGATGGGCTTCGGAAAGAAGCGTGGCCCCCGCAGCCCCCTTCCAGCTTTCATCCGTATTCGGAAACATTTCCCCGATGTCCCCGAGGCCGGCCGCTCCGAGCATGGCATCGATCAGCGCATGAACCGCGACATCGCCATCGCTGTGCGCGATCGGGCTGATTCCCTGGGCAACGCTCACTCCGCCAATGAACAGCTCGCCTCCAGTCTTGAGGCGGTGAATGTCGTAGCCATGGCCGATGCGAAGGTCAGGCATCGTATCCCCCGGTAGGAGCGACGCCTGCGTCGCGTTCGCCGCCTAGCGGCGAATCTTCCAGCGATCGCAAAAATACGTCCAGTACATCCGTACCGTCGCCAGTTGAATTCTCCGCATCGTGTTCCCAACGTAGCGGATTCGTTTCAATGTATTCGCGAATACGCTCGCGCGCGACGTCATGTCGAATGACGTGCTCGTAATAGTTTGGCTGCCATAGATCGGTTCCGGCGCCGACGCGGAGCTTATTGATCGTTCTGCTCACCGCGGCCTTATATGAACCAACGACCGCACCGAGCGATCCCCGCGCGGGCCCAATCGCGAAGCCGGATCGCCGAACCGATCCAGTTGAAGACGGGGCATCGCCGACGAATAGCAGAATCCCGTGCATGTGATTCGGCATGATGACTAACGCGTCGAGTTCCACGTGCGGATGATGATTGGGAATGTCGAGCCAACAGTCGCGTGCAACGAGACCTCTTTGCGAGAGAGCAACCGTATCGTCTTTTACCAAGCCAAATACATTCAGCCGATCTCGAATACAAATCGTCACGAAATATGCGCAATTCGCGCGGTAGTCAAAGCCACGTAATCGCAGGTGTTTGCGATATGGGATGTCGGATCGAGCGGTCATGTCGCACCTGCAGAAATGCGCGTGCTTCTAAAACCTGTGGGTTGTCCGCAATCCTACGGAAATCGACGCTGCGCGTCGACGCGACGCAGGCGTCGCCCCTACAAGCATCGTCAACAAAACGAACCAAGGCGCCATCACAATCCATACTCCTTAATCTTCCGATACAGCGTCCTTTCGCCGATGCGGAGGATTTTGGCCGCTTGTTCGCGATTGCCGTTGACCATCTGTAACGTTTTGCGGATCGCCTCTTTCTCGAGTTCATCGAGCGGGATGCCGGCGACGTTGTCGAGTCCGCCGGGCGAAGCACCGCTCGCGGGGCGGATGTTTCGCGGGATGCTCGCGACGCTCAGCCGGGAATCGTTGTTCATTACCACCATCGTGTCGATCGCGTTTTTCAGCTCGCGCACGTTGCCGGGCCAGCCGTAGCTCATCAGCGCCTGCTGCGCTTCGGGCTCGATTCCTTCGACTGGCTTGTTGTATTTCTCCGCGGCCTGCTGCGTGAAGAAATGAATCAGCAGCGGAATGTCCTCGCGGCGCTCGCGCAGGGGCGGGAGCGAAATCGTCACGCCTTTGATACGGAAATACAGATCCTCGCGGAACTGTTTCTCCGCGACCATTTCGTCGAGATTGCGATTCGTCGCGCTGATGAGCCGCACATCCACCTTCACCGGCTCGTTGTTCCCGAGACGCACGACCTCACCGTTCTCCAGCACGCGAAGCAATTTCGCCTGCATCGTGCCGGGCATGTCGCCGATCTCATCGAGGAAGATCGTGCCGCCGTCGGCATGCTCGAAGCGTCCTTCGCGCGCGCTCACCGCATTCGTGAACGCGCCCCGCTCGTGGCCGAACAGTTCATCCTCGAGAATGCTTTCCGCCAGCCCCGCGCAGTTCAGCGTCACGAGCCGTTCTTTGCGCCGGCGACTGTTGTTGTGAATCGCGCGGGCGATCAGCTCTTTCCCGGTGCCGCTTTCGCCCATGATGAGCACAGGAATATCGCTCATCGCCACCTGCCGGGCAGTTTGCAGCACCTGCTGCATGGCGCCGCTCTTGCCGATGATCCCTTCGAAGCCGCGCTGCTCGGCCAGCTCTTCCTGCAATACCTGATTCTGCTTCTGCAGCGCCGATCGCTCGGCCGCGTTGTTCACCTTGGCGCGGAAGTAATCCAGGTCCAGGGGCTTCTCGATAAAATCAAACGCCCCCTCGTGCATCGCCTGCACGCTGGTCGGAATATCGCCACGCGCCGTGACGAGAATCACCGGCGGGGCGGGGTGCTGATGCTTCGACGCCTTAAGCACCTCCAATCCATCCTTCGCGCCTTCCATCACGAGATCGGTCACGACGACGTCGTAGCGCTTTTTCTCGAGCCGGCTTTTTGCTTCAGGAAGGTTGTAGGTGACGTCGCACTTGTGGCCGAGGCGGGTGAGCGCTTCGCACATCACCTGCGCATGCTCGCGCTCGTCATCGACGACGAGGATGTTCGATTTCGGAATATCAGGTTCGGACATAGACCAGGACATCTTATCCGGTTTAGCCCCCGCGGCCACGCGGGGTTTCAGCATCAGGCTCGCGCGATCGCCAACGGAAGATGCGATCCGCAGATTTCGCAGATTCGCGCAGATCAGAAGCCCATTCCGCTCTGCGAAAATCGGCGCAATCTGCGGATCAAATCTGTTATGGGGCTAACCAGTCGCGTCGAACAATTCGCGACTGCGATCGATGTATTCACGCATTTTGTCGGGCCTGAGGCTTCGCCATTGCAGAAATTGCTTGCGGAGTTCCGTGAGAAATGTCCGGTTCATTCGATGCCAGCTGCGATCGTCGCCACTTTGCCGCTCGAGGATCACTTTCACATCGTAAATATCCGAAAACTTCGCCTGATGGATAAGCAGCTGCAGTCGCTGGCGAATGCCGAGATCGAACGGCGTGAGCCAGATGTCGGCAGTCAAGCCCCGCCCGTTCTCCATCTGAATCGCCTCAACATGCGCCGCGGAGAATTTGCCGATGCTCCCTTCGCGATGCGCGTTGAAAAACTCCGCAAGATACGCGAGCGCTCCGTCGGCGGCGGTTTTGTTAATGGTGAAGGGCAGGTCGGCGACAATTGTGTCGCCCTGCGGAAGCGGAACTTTCCACGTCCGCTCGATGCTCGGCGCTGCGATCTGGCTGGCGACGCGCGCCGGCACGAGCGCGCTCAGCAGCACCACGATCAGGATCAATCCCATCGTTAGCATCGCGCTCGTGCCGGAATAATTCAGCGTCACCCCGCCGAGCCAGTTCATCTTCATCATGAGCGTGCCGAGGCCCTGGCCGATGATGTAGCCGAAAACCGTGCCGATGAGCCCGTAGGTCATCGCCTCCGCGACGAAAAGTGCGCCGACGTGCAGCGGCGCAAGACCGAGCGACGTATAAACGTGAATTTCACGGCGGCGCTCGGCGATCGATCCCATCATGGTGTTGAAGATGATCAGCCCCGCGATCGCAAGCGGGATTGCGACCTGTCCCGCGCCGCTGACCGTGGCGAGATTGCTCGCAGAGACGAGCCGTACGCCGTCGTCAAATCCCGCGAAGAGCGCGAGCGAGAAGCGCCGCGTCAGCTCATCGCTCAACTGCTTTACGTGCGCTTCGTCCGGCAATCGCATCGCGAGACTGCGCAGTGTGCCATTCGGCATCATGCGCGAGACCGCCGCGGGAACGATCGCGATCTGCGAGCTGAGCAGATGCTCGTACACTCCGCCGAGCTCGAGCGACGTCGATTCGCTGTCGAGATCGAGCGATTCGCCGGTGGTTTCGTCCATCCGCTGCCCGCCGGCGTCGAGCTGGCCGGATGAATATTTCAGTGGCGTCAGCGGCTCGCCGCTCAGCGTTTTCACCTCGCGATCAAACCGATCCGAATCGAAAATTCCGGCAACGTCCAGCTCCAATCCGCCCACCCGCACGCGATCGCCTTCGCGCACGTCGAGCTGCGCTGCGATGGAATCGGGCAGGTAGATGACGTTCGTCTCGCCCTTTTCGAGGCGCGCGAATTTCACTGGGCCGATCACAGCG
>JAICIO010000240.1 GCA_025924315.1 Phycisphaerae bacterium | reverse complement strand
CCAAGAAGCAGAGGGTGCAGGGAAAGCCGGGTGCCGATCGCACCCATGGGCCCCGTGCAACTAGAAAGCACGGGGGTAGGACCACAGGTGAACCGGAGCAACGCCGGCTTTCCCTGCGCAGTGGTTTACGGCTTACTTCGTGCTCTCCCAGGTGACCGGGCTTTCTTGCCACCTTCACTCCCGAGAAGACTTAGGGAGCTTGACGCCAGCATCGGGGCGCCAGGACCACACGACTTCGCCGTCCGCGCGTTCGGGCGTTCGTCTCTCGCCGTCACCCGCGTCCACCGCACCCCACCGCAACGTTCGTGACGTGCGCAACGCCCCTCTTAATCGGGCGGGACGTGCGGATTGAGATCACTGATTTGCCCGACGACGGAAGCGAAATATTTTTGCGCGAGGGGATGGACAGAGTTTTGCCGATTTGCCCGTCGGGTTACTTTGTCGCAGGCGTATTATGCGGATTTGGCTTGCGGGCGAGCCGAAGCAGCCCGCCGCGCGTCGAGGCACTTTGCACTGGCCTCGATGCCGAATACGATGGCCACGACCTATTCCTCCCGGGAGCCTCTCGATGCCTCTCAACACTGACAAGATCGACGATGCGGCGCTGGCGCTTCTTTATCTGACGCTGCACGACGGCTACAGGGCATGGAAGGGCTTTGACTGGGACGTGCTCGGCCGCCTGCACGACAAGGGGATGATCCGCGATCCCGTCGGCAAAGTGAAATCAGTCGCTTTCACGCAAGAGGGGCTGGACCGGGCGAAGCAATTGTTCGAGACGATGTTCAAGACGTAAGGCGCGGTCGTCAGGGCGGGGCTTGCGACGTGACTGGCTATCGCGGCTTCGTTTTTTTCTTGGGCGGCCGCGGCGGATTCGCGTCGCGAATCTGAGGCTCGGATGCGTCATGGCTTGCCAAATTTGATCACCTCACCGGTCAGAGGATTGACCCCGTAGCGTTCCCCGTCTTCTTCGACATCCTCATCGGGATCGGGATATTGCGGCGGCGCGTTGCCACGAATCGTGACAACACGCGGATATCGTACCTTCGGCTGTTTCGTGCTCGTTTCCTTGAGGCTGACGCGGAAGCGCCACTCGTCGCCATAGTCGAACAGAAAAAGCAGGGTGTGACCGATCGCGGGAAATGCGTGAGAGACTTTGGTCTTTTTGACGCTGAGAACGCCGCGATCAGCCTCGCCCATGTCGGCGAACAGCTCATATCGCGGATCGACGCGCGTTAGTGTGATGGGGGTCAACCCGCTGTAGAAGCCGAATGCATGATCGAAATCGAAGTCGAAGGCGTTCACGATGGCTTTGGCCAGCCGGTAGAGCGACTTTGAGGATTCGATTTCGATGTCGCGGTAGATGGACTTCTGCCCGTCGAGCGCGGCCCGAAGGATGAAGGTCTCGCCTGGGATCATCTTGTATCTCCTGAGATGCCGACGCGCCCGTAAAACACATGGCCTCGTGCGCGAGCCTCACCCATCCGACGGCGTCGCCGCGAGCGAACTCTGCGCCGCGCTGTTCGCAACACCCCGCCGCTGCCACAGTTCGTAGCCTAGCATGCCGAGCACCATCGCAGCGACAAAGACCATGATCGGCAGCCTTAGCCCCGCGAGATTGACCAGCGCGGGGCCGGGGCAGAGGCCGATGAGGCCCCAGCCGACCCCGAACAGGATCGCGCCTGCGACGAGCGGCGCATCGATGTCGCGCCGCTCGGGCCAGGAAAATTTCGTTGCGAAGAGAGGCGCGGCGCGGCGGCGCGCCAGCGCAAAACCGATGGCAGAGACGGCGACCGCGCCGGCCATCACGAAGGCGAGCGTCGCATCCCATGCGCCAAAGATATCGAGGAAGCCGAGCACCTTTGCGGGCTGATTCATGCCTGAAATCAAAAGGCCGGCGCTGAAGATCAAGCCGCAGACAAAACTGGCGAGGATCGCGGGCATGGTTAGCCTCCAAATCCGTGGCGGACAATCGCGACGGTCACGACCGCCGCGATCATGAAGATGATGGTTGCGGTGATTGAGCGGGTGGACAACCGCGCGAAGCCGCAGACACCGTGACCGGATGTGCAGCCATTGCCCATGCGGCTGCCGAAGCCTACCAGCAGGCCGCCGGCAGACAGCAGCGCGAGGCTTGTCGTCATCGCGGGCCGCGGCAGCGGCGCTCCCGCAAGCGCCGCGATCAGGGGTGTGGCGATCAATCCCGCGATGAACGCGATCCGCCAGGCGGGATCGGCCGCCTTCGCCTGCAGCAGTCCGCCGAGGATGCCGCTCACGCCGGCAAGCCGGCCGGTCAGCATCATCAGCATCGTGGCGGCAAGCCCGATCAGCGCGCCGCCGAGCAGTCCGGAAGCTGGGGTGAGGTTGTGCATGGCTTAAACTCCGGATTCGCAGATCCTGGATTGGGTTAGCGTAGCGTAATCTGCCTGCTTGATTACGAGATCGAAGCCGGCAGATTACCTGTCCTGATCCGCCCCGCGAACTCACGCCCGGGTCGGGGTCATCTGATCGGAGGGCGCGCTCGGCTGCTTCCCCCGGTAGCGTAAGGTCATATTGACGTTTGAACCGCGCAATTTCGAAGCGCTTCATCCCCTTCTTACGACGACCGTGGCGGTACGCCGCCTCGGATTGAGTATACCAACAATTCGGGGCGTTGCCGAGCGGCGGCCGGCGACCGACCCGATGCCGCGATCGACGATAAGCGATTGCGCGGCAAGGCTGACATTGGAGAGTCCCCATGGTCAACGAGATGACGCCGCCGAATCCTGTCCAGAAGCGCGGGATGTGGCCGCCGAAAAACGGGCGCGAATACAAGGTGCTGGATACCGACGATTGGCGAAACATCGCCGTGCGCGAGAAGATCGATGCGTTGGACCTCATCAGATTCAATTTCGACACCAATGTTCCCGCGCAGGTGAACTGGTACTTGCGTGAACTCGTGGGCTGCAGGCAAACCAGGGACGGACACAACTATGTGTTTGCCGGCGCCGACCCGTCGAAGCGGAAGATCTATCTTCCGCCGCTGCCGCCGCGGGATCCGCAGTGGGGGGATATCAAAAGCCAGAAGATCCTCGACGCCATCCACGCCGATTTGAGTAAAGGCCCGAACTTCTCCCATGCAGACGTGGTGGATATTGTTCGCGCGACGATGGACGACGGCGTCGTGACCCTTCAGGAACTGACCGATTTGGGGGTCTTCGCGAAAAATGCCACGGCGACGCAAATGCCGCTGCGCTCCCGGAAGATGGTGCAGTATCTGGTCGATCAAGTGCAGAACGTTTTCGGGGCGAAGGGACAGATCAGCCTGAACACCGTTCTGAAGCGCTATGCGGCAGGCGTCGTTGTCGACTTCCTGAAAGAAGAAAGCGGTGGCGCTTTTCCGCGCCTCGATCGTGACCAGATCGGAATCGACCTGCTTTTGAGGATCGCGAATCCCGGGATCATGAATCAGGACAGGACCGGGATATGCGGTCCGATGGCGTTGCTCTATAGTGTTGCTTCGGACTCGCCGGTCAGCTACGCAAAGTACGTCATCAACCTCTACGACAAGGGCAAGGCGAGCCTCGGCGCGATCGAGATCGCGCCGAGCAAGGCTTGCCGCAGCTATTCTCCGCCCACTACGATGAGCCCAACGGATTGGGTCGCCGCAGCCGCCCTGCGCGATTCCGACAATTGGTGGTTCAACGTCGACAAGGACGACAACGGCTTCGTGATGAACATCGCTTCGGGCGCCGCCCTCGGCACCATCGAGGAGTGGTTCGAGCGATCGGGCTATACTGACATCAAGTCCAAGAGCAATCCGCTGCGCGGCCTGAGCTCAGGCGACCTCACCGACGTGAACCGGTACTACGCAGAAGGCCGACGCGTGGTCCTGCGCATCAATGCCGATCTGTTGAACGCCAAGACGCAGAGCGACTGGTCGCTTAAGGGCGATCACATCGTCGTGCTCACTTCGCCGATCAACCTCGCGGCCCCGAAGGGAGGGGTGCAATTCACGGTATTCACCTGGGGCCAGGGTACATTTGAGATTCCGCAAGGGGCACCGCTATCGGAAAAGGACCTTCTGAGCCACTTGTACGGTTACATCGCCGCCAAGCACTTGTGACGCCGCGCTGCGAAAGCAGCGACGCTCCGAATGCGTTCCACGCTCGCGCTTCGCGCTATTGCGGTTGCCGCAAACAAAAAAGGCCGGGCGCTCCAGTGCCCGGCCTTCCTTTGATGGGTGCGTTGTAGCCTCACAACACCCGATTGCTCTCCTTCACCTTGTCCGCGTCGAGATACAGGCTCT
>JAICIO010000239.1 GCA_025924315.1 Phycisphaerae bacterium | reverse complement strand
CTCGGCCGTATTAATAAGGTCAAAGACCTCGAAGCCAGCCCGCAGAAGCGTGGCGTGTGTCTGCAGGTCAAGACCATGACCCCGAAGAAGCCGAATTCGGCGCTGCGAAAGATCGCCCGCGTGCGGCTTTCGAACGGCAAGGAAGTCACCGCGTATATCCCCGGTGAAGAGCACAACTTACAGGAACACAGCATCGTGCTCGTCCGCGGCGGTCGCGTCCGCGATCTGCCGGGCGTTCGCTATCACATTGTGCGCGGCACGCTCGACGCCCTCGGCGTTGACGGCCGCAAGCGCAGCCGAAGCAAGTACGGAACGAAGGCAGGCAAGTAAGTCGTGTGGTTGCTCGCACAGCAGATGGAAACCGCCACGCGCGGTGATTACGAAAAGGGCTGGGGCGGCCTCATCTTCATGGGCTGCTTCATCCTGTTCTTTTTGATCCTCGGTGTTTGGTGGTTGGCAAGGCGATAGGTTTTTAGGTTCGATTTCAGGTTCGACGATATGGCATACAAGAAATTCACCGCTAGCGAAGACATGCTCAAGCCTGACCCGCGCTTCAACAGCAAGCTGGTCAGCAAGTTCATCAACTCTCTGATGTGGGACGGCAAGAAGACCGTCGCGCAGAAGATCTTCTACGACGCGATGGAAGACGTCGCCAAGAAGGTCAAGGACGCGCAGCCGCTGGAAGTCTTCGAAGGCGCGATCAACAACGTCAAGCCGTACGTCGAAGTGCGCTCCAAGCGCGTCGGCGGGGCCAACTACCAGGTCCCGATGCAGGTGAACAAGCGTCGCCAGCAGAGCCTGGCATTCCGCTGGATCATCGGCGCCTGCCGCGAGAGCGGCGGCCGTGCCATGAGCAAGCGCCTCGCGGACGAATTGATGGCGGCTTTCAAGAAAGAAGGCAAGGCGATGCAGACCCGCGAGAACACGCACCGCATGGCCGACGCCAACAAGGCCTTCGCCCACTTCGCGTGGTAAGAAGCTGAGCAAGAGCGAACCTGAAACAACGAACCGGGCGACTCGAAACGAGTCGCCCGGTTTTGTTTTTGCGCCGAAGCCGTTTACTCGCTCGACCAAAAACTACACATAGAATGATCCGGTGAGCACAACCTTCGTTGTCTATCCGACCGTCGACAAAATCCCAACTTTTGCAGAACTCCTGGAACTCGCCGACGAGCATCTCAAGGCGTTCTTGCGAGAGGTTGGCCAGCCGAACGAGATTCGCCTTTCAGTTGGAATGCGCGATAACGGCAACCGAATCGTGTCGATGTCTCTGGCTGACACTGCATGGTGGTCGCCAGAGAACTATGCCTGGTTCTACGTTGAGGGAATGGCGGGTGGAACCGATGCCTACGCGAGATCGTTGGACGATCTTGACCGGGATATTTTGGTGGAAGAGGTCGCGACGCGAAGGCAAGGCGCTTTTGCTGAGGCGATTCCGTCGATTTTGAACGTCGGCCGACTGTGGTACTTTCGCCGGTCAGCAGGGCAACCCGCGATCATCAACATCGCATATGGTCTGTTGGCCGCGTCGCTGGCGCATCTAACCAATGGCATTATCGATTCTGGAGATAATGCGTGGGATTCCAAATCACTTCCTGCGCGTCCCCCCGAGTTCTTTACGTCATATTTCCGGCCGACGCTAACGTCGCACCCGGCGAAGCGGGAATGGGCTGAGCGCTGCATCGCACACCTATCTGACGAAATGCGTCGACGATCGGCACGGAACAGTCGGTGGTGGCGAAGGGTTTTTCGTAGACCGTGATCGAGGCGCGGTATAGTTCGCGGTTGGCTTATGCCGCTCTTGCTGCGACCAAAATCTGCGCGTCGGCAACTGGCGGTCGCCGCGCTGCACGCTGGTATGCTTGTCGTCGCGCTCTGTATTGCCTGGCAACGAAACGGCCCGCCATCCGATAAAGCCTTTTGGGCTATCGTTGTTTACTTCGTCGAAATTGCCGTCGTGGAGTTTGTCCAAGTCGTCGTCGGGATTTGGCGGCAAGTGAAGCGCGGAAAACGAAGGGCACGTCCATCGCGCACAGCCTATCGGCCGACGAAGCTGGAAGGGGCCGCATACGGAATGTCGCTCGTGCTCGCGTTTTTCTTTCCGTTCTACGACGCGTTTCACAATGCAGGACCGGATACCCATCCATTGCAGCGGGATCGGCTGATCCTGCGGCTAATCGGTATTTTCTTCATCGTCGCGAACCTTGCGATCTTCACTGCGATTGCACTCAGAATCGGCCGGCCCATGGTCCGCCTACGAAAGGGACTGTGTCCGACGTGTGGATATGATCTTCGCGCCACGACCGATCGCTGCCCCGAGTGCGGGTCGACGGTTCCTGCACGCACCATTCCATGATTACTTCGGCGGCAACACATCGAATCCGCGGCGCTTGCGCGGCGCGAGGCGCAACTCATCGCACACGCCTCTGACGATTTGGCGAATTCCGAAGGCCACCGATGCAACGCAAAACGCAAGGAAGGTCAGCGCGCCGCCGCCGAAGATGATGTAGGCAGCGACGATGATGATCGGTTTGAGCATGCAATCGGCCCAAGGTACTTCACTTCATCGCTTGCGTCACGCGTCGAGCGTTGATCGCAGCGGTGCTTCGAGTTGAGCCCCGTGCGGCTTGGCGGGCATTGCTCGAAACTCCCGCTAAGCCGCAAGCGGCAAACGCTGGAGAAGGGTCAACGTTGAATTCCAGTATTCGTTCGGAAAAGCTGGCATGAGCAAACGGATTCGTTACACGTGGCTGATCATCATCGGAGTCGTCGGCGGCTTTCTCGCGATCGGCGCATGGGATCAATCGCCCGGACAGGATCCGGATAATCAGGGCGGATACGTTCTCGTCTTCCTCTTTTTCATCGTGCTGCTCTGCGTGTACGTGAGCACCGCGATGCGAGCGATCGGCGCGCGCTTTCGAAAGTCCAGATCGGAAAATCGTCAATGATCTGAGTCGCAAAGCTTACGACGCTGCGTTCGAGGCCGGATGCGTGGATGGCGCTGTGGTGGGATACGTTTTCGCGGTTTTGAAAAGCTTCTTAAGGTTGGGCGCGAGCTTTTCCTGCAGGCGAGTCGTCGCGTCCCAATCGATTCGGCCGAGATTTTTGTCGACAATCGCACGGTCGGCGGGGTCGTTGGCTTCGAGTAGAAACGCCGCCGAGCGACCGTAATCCATCATCCAGTTTATGTCCTTCGTCTCGACCTCTCGAATGGGCAGGACCTTTTTGATCTCGTCCGCCGACGGAAGTGCGCACAGCGCGCGATCGACGGGCTCGTTGATGCTGATGTGGCGAATCTCCATCGCGAGCTGATCGCCGGGCGCTTTGCTGACCACAGACACCGATTCGAGCGGCGTGACGCGCGAGACGTCGTACTCCGCGGTCGCCTCGCGCGTAGACGGAAGCCGCATGCTTACCGACATGCGCTTTCCGCCTTGTCGAACGTGGCAGTTTTCAGCGGCGTCGAGAAACGTGTGCAACCCGATGACGACGGCGCGGGTCGGCTGCTGGCCGATGACGGGGCCGACACCGAATTTGAGAACCGTCGATTTGGAGGTTTGCCCCAGCACGAAGTTCAATGCGGGGCGCGAAATGCTCAGCATGTCGCCGTGGATCGCGTCATAAATGTAAGCCTGGTCGTCAGCATATTCGACAAGCGGCAACCCCGACGGCGACGCCAGATGCAGCGCGAAATGACCGGGCTCCCCTTGCACCGCCCTAAAGAGCAGCGACGTCTTTCCGTCGCCGAACGTTCCTTCGACATCGAAGCTCTTGATGGCAGGGTCGTCGCACTTCAGATCAGGAGTGAACTTCGAGATCGCATCCGCGACGCGCTGCTGATCCGGCGTGTTCTCCGCCGCGAAGGATCCACTCGACGCGATCAGCGACAGGACCAACAAGCTCGACCTGATAACTCGAGTCGCTCTCATTCCGGTTTCAGCATTTTCCTGTGCCTCGACCGAAATACAAATAAAAAACGCCGCCCTCGGCTTTCGCTTTGGGCGGCGCGTGGGTGAGAGAGCGATCTCGATCAGCGGCTTCGCGCTCGTGTTTGCTGCAACTGCCGGGATGCGAATCCCAGTTTCACGAGCAGATCATCGAACCCGCTGCGGCCGGTGCTCGCCTTGCGCTTCATACGAACTCGCGGAGTGCGACGCACCGAACCAACCGAACGATAAACAGTCTTAGACATTGAGTCGCTCCTTTCCTAGAACACACGACCCGACGCAAAGATAAGGCCTTTAGCCCGGTTTTACCGAATCAAAAGCACCTTTCGCGACAGTCCGATAATGTGCCTGTTGGAAGGACGGGATTCGGGTCTCGGGGCTCGGGATTCGGGTGCAGGGTGGGCGGGGGTTCCCGAATCCCAAGTGCCCGATACCGAATACCCATTAGCGGTCTG
>JAICIO010000238.1 GCA_025924315.1 Phycisphaerae bacterium | reverse complement strand
GCAGCTGCGGCGGTTTCGAGATCCCGCGCAAGGGCTCGACGATGAACTGCTCGTCGTTCTCGTGGCGGACATGATCACCGAGGAAGCTTTACCGAGCTATTCGGTCGCGCTGAATCTACTTGCGGATGATCGCACCGGCACCAGCGATGCTCCGTGGGCGCGATGGCTGCGTGGTTGGACCGCCGAGGAAAACCGACACGGAGACCTGCTCAACGCGTACCTGCGCCTTACAGGTCGAGTGGACATCCGATGCATCGTCGCCACCACGGCGAGCCAGCTGCTCGCGGCGTAATGGAGAAAAATTGCCTAAAGACACCGTGAACGCTTCCCCAATACCGGCCGCAACCCCGGTGAAATCACTTCGGCTGGCAAATCCTTGCGTAATTGCTGTCGCATAAACCGCGTATAGAGTTAGTAATTACTATCTTTAAAGGTCTGTCGACGGCAGAAGAGCGCGCATCATGGCGAGAACCGGAGGAGACCATTCCGCGGAAGTCGAGGGCGGCGGTCCGACCGAGTGATTGTTTCTCCAACCGCTGTCCGAACGATTCCGCGTTTGGTTACGATCATCGCGATGCAGAATCGATAGGGACACTTCTCGCGCCGACAGCGGCTCTTGAGCCGGACGGTTTGCTCATAGGTATCCACTTTTCTATCGTCCACTTCTCTCTTCCTGCACCGCATGCGCGGCCAGTCATCGGCATAGCAATTGCTCGCGGCTTGGTGCGTGACCCTGAACAGTCTCAGTCCGCGTGGAGAGATGAATCATGAAGCGTACTGTGAAGCTCGCGCTGGGTCTGGCGATTCCGGCGATTCTCGTCGGCTTGGCTTTGACACAGCTGAGGTGTCGAGGTCGCGAGGACAACGCACAAGCTCACGGCAGCGACACATCGGACCCTGACGCGACAATCGCGACGGCTCCTGCGACGACGCTGCCGGCCGGGCCGACCAGTGTCCGCGTGTCCATCCGGATGGTCGTCGACAAGAAGTACAATTTCCTGGCTCGCGTCGCGGGCAATAAAAACAGCACGATGACCGACAAGCAATACTCCGAAAGCAAGAGCTGGTGGGACAACCCGCTGCTCATTTTCAAGGACGTCTCGTTCCCGAATTCGAAGGTCACCGCCGGGGCGGATTCACAGACGATCACAGGCAGCGGCAAGAGTGCCAATGTCAGCGTCGATCTCACGCTCGTGCCGCATGCGGAGATCACGCTCAAGACCCTGGCCGCCAGCGACTGCATGAAGGGGACTCTGACGGCCACGATTACCGCGATCAGCGATTATTACGATGGAAAATGGACGCGCATGGCGGACGCACGCGATACGCCAATCGCGTTCGATTTCAATACGGCCGACCCTTCCCGGCCGCTGCGCCCGACGACGCAGGAGACCCGAACGATGCCTCCGTTTTCCTTTGAACGCTACACGCGCGACCGCGAGAAATGGGAACCCCGAAGCGCCTGGCCCACGACCCCCAAGAGCGGCGATTGGCGCTGCACGATTCACGTGACGGACGCGAAGCTGATGATCACCGGCTACCAATACGCAGACCGCGCGACCACGCCGCGCGCCGCCGCCACGCAATCCGGGACGACGAAATAAGCTGCGGGCAGAGAAGAGCAAAGGGACGAACAACCTGGATTGACTGCTGTAGAATTAAGGGTTCCGACCCAGTTCGATCAACATACCCCGCTTCAGAACCACAAACCATCGCCTCAACCGATCGGGTCCAAAGCACACTCGCGGGGGATGCTGAGCTTCAGCCGTTTTTGACGAACTTCGTTGGCTCGCTTCCTAATACGGTCAATCAGTTGGGGACGCTTATCGCTGAAGCCGATCTTCAATCGCTCGAAGAACTACTGCACCGCATCAAAGGAACTGCGGGAATTTTCGGCTTTCCTCAGATCACGGAGGCTGCGGATGCCGCGCAGGAGCAGTTGCGGCAAATCGTCGCACCGTCGTCGGCGCCGAGAAGGGTTGGTCCGGTCACCATCGATCGTTGGTCGTGGGAATCGCCGACGCCGCGACGAGCTTCACCCGCGACTTGCAACGTCGCCACATCCGACAGCATCACCGGCGTTCCATTCTCCTTGTTCACACCTACAGGGACTTGAGCCAGATCCGCCAATCGCAAACGCGCAGGCGAGCGCGACGATGACGATACGAGTTGATGCTTTCACGTCTTTTTCCTCAGCGCATCAATGGAGATGTATTCCGCAGGCATGCGGAACGCGCAGCAACGAAGGTCGTCGTTTAATCAATCAACGACGGCCGCATGAGGAAGACGATCAGGTGAGCAAAGAGCAGTGGAGGTTGAGCAACGTCGGTGGACCGATCGAAGGTGATGCGACCGAACTCTCCGACCAGCGGAACGAGGGAACAAACCAGGCAACGGCCGAAATCGCTGGCGCGACCGGATATGGCGCGAAGTGGATTTCTAATCCCGCACTCGCTTTCTCGGCCACGCCAAACGAGAGCGATTGGTCGCAAGTCGGACAATGCTTGGGCTTTCCGTTTTCGGAATCAGAGGAGGATGGAGTGGATTTCTTAGCATGCGATGCGCAGCACGCCATCTGCGGCTTTGTCCTTTTGCCCATGACAAGCGGCAGCAGGCAGCCGACCGAAGTGCACGTCGTGCTGACGACGAAGACGGCCATTGCCGTCACCATCGCCAGGAGTTGTCGCTGCAAAATGGGCATCGCAGATTATCAACGATCTTATGGTCAGTGAGATCGGGCAGTCGAATGGACTATACCATATTTCTAAGGTCTTTGGCCCGAATAGTGGGTCAGTTCGAAGATTAAGTGCGATGCTGGCATAGAGTTCTACATGGAGCAGGACTCAATCACATTGGAATGGTCTTCATTCTACTAAGGCTGAAACGGAATTAAGCTGGACACAGCCAGAGCCGCGCCTCTCGTTTTCGCTTATCGCCAAGCTTTGCCCACCGAATTGCAGGATCATTGATGTCGGTGGCGGCGATTCTGTTCTTGCGCAGCGGTTGAGCGATACTGGTTATTCGGTCGCGGTTCTGGACATATCTCGCGCTGCATTGGTCCGCGGAGCAGAACGGATGGGAAAGCGGGCAGCGCAGGTTCGTTGGATTGAAGCGGACGTGACTAAAGGCCTTCTCAACATCGGTACGTTTGATCTGTGGCACGATCCGGCGGTAACAATTTGGCTGGCGCGTCTCCTCACGGATTGAAACTTCTGCTGTAGCTCTCGCGGTCCGTTCGGGCTGAACTGGCTGAAGGCGGGTTTGGATCGGCGCGTGTGTCAGTTTCCCTTTCAACTTTGTCTCAACGGTCGCCGCGACCGCGAGTGGCGCGCGACGGCACGGATGCGACCCGGGCCGACGAAAAATATTTTAATGGCGAGTGAGCGACAACTTTGATGAACTTTCACCTCGTATGCGCGAGCATAGACGAGGGCTGCGAACGCACCCGGAGGGACTCGAACCCCCAACCCTCGCGTCCGAAGCGCGATGCTCTATCCAATTGAGCTACGGGTGCTCGACGCTCAACATTATCCGCTTCCACGCGCTTACTCAACTGACCCATGGGCTTCCCGGAGTACTGCTACAGGGCGGAATCATTTGGCGGCAGTTGATGAGAGCAAGACCTTCAGGAGGTACTCGGGATTGCGGGCGGCCTTGAGTCGTTTGTTCTTGGCACCCAGCTTCACGCTTTTGTCGCGTCGCAATAATCCCAGGGCAATCCGACGCAGGACGGCCAGGTTCTGATCGCCATGATCTTTTCTCACGCGCGACTGATCTTCATTAAAGGCCATATCCAAGCTCCAATGCTGGGCGTTTTCAGTCGACCAGTGGTCGCGGATGAGGGTTGCAAACGCTCCAGGCCAGCGGTGGCTTCGGCGGTGGAAAGAATTTCTCGGCTTCGCGACGTCGACAGTTTCCACGCCTGAAAGCGCCGCGCCGTACCTCGCGAGCGACAATGAACTGCTTGGCGCGCGAACAAACCATCGCCGGGCAAGCGAGCAGGCGGACCGTGGGCGGGTTGACGTCGAACCCTTCGCGCACGATTCCGTTGGCCGCGAGGTCGCTTCCCTGGTAAAGGACCCACCCCGCGTGGTGCTGCGAGTAGAAGCCGCTCGGCGAGTTCAATTCGAATGGCTGCAGCGCTTTCTGCGAAGCGACCCCGGTGTCGCCGGACGCCGAATTGCTCACCGATCGGATCCGAGCGGAAAGATGGATTCAGGCAGTGAGTTTGTAGATCGGAATGCGCCGCGACGCAAGCAATTTATTGAATGGGGTCCAAGCACGGCAACTTCTTCACTCAGTCCATGACACTGGTCAACAACGGCCTGATCAGCTCCGAAGTCAACGGACAGTCCATTACCCTCAACCCCGCCGGCGGCTTCACCAACAACGGAACACTCCAAGCCCTCAACGGCGCCATCCT
>JAICIO010000237.1 GCA_025924315.1 Phycisphaerae bacterium | reverse complement strand
CCAGGTTTACGTCGAGCGCGGTGGCAAGCTGGTTCTTTCCGAAGCGACGTTCCAGGATGACGATCACGTGATGCGTGTCATTGACCGCATCGTTTCGCCACTCGGCCGCCGCATCGATGAGAGTTCACCAATGGTTGATGCTCGCCTGCCGGACGGATCGCGTATCAACGCCGTGATTCCGCCGATCTCACTCGTCGGTCCGACGCTGACGATTCGTAAGTTCGCGCGCGACCCGCTCACATCAGAAGATCTGATCCGCTTCGGTACGGTGAGCCGCGAAATGGTGACGTTCCTCAAGGCGTGCGTCGAAGCCCGCCTGAATTGCGTCGTTTCGGGCGGTACCGGTTCGGGCAAAACGACGACGCTCAACGTGCTCTCGTCGTTCATCCCTGATGACGAGCGAATCATCACCATTGAGAACGCCGCCGAGCTCCAGCTGCGGCAGGACCATGTGGTTACGCTCGAATCCCGGCCGGCGAATATTGAAGGTCGTGGTGAGATCACGATTCGCGACCTGGTCGTCAACTCGCTCCGTATGCGTCCCGATCGCATCGTGGTTGGTGAGTGCCGCTCCGGCGAGGCGCTCGACATGTTGCAGGCGATGAACACCGGCCATGATGGTTCGATGACGACCGCCCACGCCAACACTCCGCGCGACGCGCTGGCACGTCTTGAAACGATGTGCTTGATGTCGGGGGTCGAGCTGCCGATGCGGGCGATCCGCGAACAGATTTCCGCGGCGGTCGATCTGATCATCCAGCAAGCGCGTTTGAAGGACGGCTCGCGTCGCGTCATCGCGATCACCGAGGTGCAAGGTATGGAAGGTGACGTCATCGTCTTGCAGGACGTCTTTGTCTTCGAGCAGACCGGCGTCGAGAACGGCAAGATCGTCGGTCGCATGAAGCCGACCGGAATCCGTCCGAAGTTCGTCGAGAAATTCGAAGCGGCGAACATCTTCCTGCCACCGGCGACGTTCGGTGCGAGCTATGATCGACTGTTCTAGTGCTTGGACGCTTCGCGATATCGCGAGAGCGGCGGTGAGGTTTTAAATGCTTAGTATCGCGCTCATCTTACTGGCCGCGGCACTTGGAGTGATCGGTTTCGGATTCGCAAACTGGCGCGAACGAGCGGCATCGCCCGAACTCGAAGAGCGCCTGCAGCAGTTCGGATCGATCGAACAGCTGACGGATGAAATTGCCGGAACGACGAAATCGCCCAGTCCGGTGGCGCAGGCGGTCGGCCGCGCGGTTGAGGGAAGCACGTTCAGCGGCAACGTGGCGACGCTTCTTGCCCGCGCCAGCCTGAAGATGACGGTTGGCGAGTTCCTGGTTCTTCGTATCGCCTCGGTGGCCGGCCTGGCGCTCATCGGGTTTGTCCTGGGCCGTGGAATTACCGAACCATTGATCGGGATTCTGGTCGCGATCATCACAGGCGGTATTGGCTGGATGATTCCGCAGTGGTATGTCTCCTATCGCGCTAAGAAGCGAACGAAAGAATTCGTGAATCAACTCGGTGATACGATCGGGCTGATGTCGAATTCGCTGCGCGCGGGCTATAGCCTCTTCCAGACGATGGAGCTTGTCGCTCGCGAATCACAGCCGCCGATGAGCGAGGAGTTTTCGCGCGTCGTGCGGGAAGTCGGGCTCGGTATCACGCCACAAGACGCGATGGATCACTTGCTGCGTCGAATCACAAGCGAGGATCTCGATCTGCTGGTGACCGCGATCAACATTCAGCACGAAGTCGGCGGCAACATGGCGCAGATTCTGGACGTGATCGGCGAGACGATTCGTGAACGTGTCCGGATCAAGGGCGAGATCAGCGTCCTGACGGCACAGGGAAGCATGTCGGGCTACATTATCAGCGGCTTGCCCGTCGCCTTGACCGCGTTCCTGTTCGTAACGAACCGGAGCTACATGTCGTCGCTCTTCACATTTCCATGGGTCTGCATGCCGATCGCGGGTGCGGCGATGGTCATCGCTGGGTTCTTTGCGATGCGAAAGATCGTTCAGATCGACGTCTAAGGGATCGCGAGTAGTGAGGTACAGATCGTGAGCGGAATCATTCTCATTGTAGCGATCATCATGCTGGTGCTGGCAGTCGTGATCTTGCTCGTCGGCGCTCGCCGGCCCGAGAAGGCGATTGTCATCGAAGAGCGTTTGGCGCAATTCGGTAATCGCGTCCCTTCTCTTGAAGAAGTCGAGATGCAGCAGCCGTTCCAGCAGCGCATCCTCTTGCCGATGCTCCGATCGGTGTCGAAGCGTGTTTCGCGCTTTGCCCCGGCGCAGAATGTCGCGCGCTTACGGCAGCAACTGCTCGAGGCGGGCGCTCCTCGCGGGCTCGGACCGACTGAATTCACCGGGCTCCGGTTCGTCATCGGCGGTGGGCTTGGTGCGCTCTTTTTCTTGCTGATGCTTATCTCGGGATCCTCGGTGCTCGTGATGTTCGGCCTCCCGGGTGTCATTCTGTTGCTCGGGTACATGATGCCGGGCATCTGGCTAAGCCGAAGAACGAAACAGCGGAAGTACGAAATCACCCGAGCATTGCCGGATGCGATCGACTTGTTGACGATCAGCGTCGAGGCGGGGCTTGGGTTTGATCCCGCCCTTGGGCGTGTCGTCGAGAAATGGGATAACGCGCTGACGCGCGAGTTGGGGCGAATGCTCTCCGAAATGCGTATGGGAGCCTCGCGCCGCGATGCGATGCGCGATGTCGTTGCGCGCGTGAATGTGGACGATCTGAACACCTTCATGGGTGCCGTGATCCAGGCGGACCAGCTCGGTGTGAGCATCAGCCAGGTGCTTCGCGTGCAGTCGAAACAGATGCGCCAGCGCCGGCGCCAACGCGCCGAAGAACAGGCACACAAGGCTCCGCTGAAAATGCTGTTCCCGATGGTCTTCTTGATCTTTCCGACGATTTATATCGTCATCCTGGGGCCGGCCATTCCTCGGCTCGTCGAGTCATTCCGATAGCGATGTGCCGAGTTGACGGCCGAGGCTCACGTGCAATCGAGGGGCGTGATGGCGTTGGACGGTATCCAGGGTGACGGGTCGCTCTGCCAGGTCATCAACGAAAACCGGCAAAGCGAACTCGGGCAGCGGGTTGCGATCGCGCGCTCGTTCTGGCGGCGCGGCAAGGGGCTCATGTTTCGCTCACAGCTGCCGGCTGGAACCGGCCTGGTGATCGACCCGTGTTCATCGATCCACACGTTCTGGATGCGCTTCCCGATCGACGTCCTCTACGTGGACAAGAATGGGAAAGTTCTGCGGGCCGATCGCGCCATGAAACCGTGGCGCATCGGACCGCTTATCGTGCGTCACGGTCGATTTGTTATCGAACTCCCGGCCGGGACGATCGAGCGGACGCATACTGAGCGCGGTGATCAGTTGCGACTCGAAGCTATCTCCGCCTAAACTGCCACATGCCAATCAGACCGTATCGACCGTTGCGGAGAGTGATCTCGGCATTCGAAGATCTCGTCTTTCCGCCCATTTGCGCCGGCTGCCATGAACGCGGCACGTGGCTGTGCGCTACTTGCCGCAGGGATTTCAACGTCGTTGCACGCCCGATCTGTGCCCGATGCGGGCAGCCGGGCGACGAAGCAAGCAATGTCTGCTCGCACTGCGACGCCTGGCCGGCGCAAATCGGCGCCGTTCGAGGCGCGTTTGAGTTTGGCGGGCCGTTGCGCGATGCGATTCACCGTTATAAGTACCAGTCCGAATACGCGCGTGCGGCATCGCTGAGCGAGTTGCTGGTTGAAGCGCTTGAGCGTTCCGAATTCGATCCAAACGCATCGTGGGATCTGATCGCCTATGTCCCGTTACATGCGCGGCGGCGGCGGCAACGCGGCTTCGATCAGTCGCGCCTGCTGGCAAAGGAACTGGCCGATCGACTCGGGTTGCCGTGTACCTCAGATCTTCTTCGGATAGTGGATACGCCGACGCAGGTTGGCCGCGGAGCGGCCGAACGCCGGCTGAACGTGCTCGACGCGTTCGATTGGAAGGGCGGGCCCCTCAACGGTTCGAGGATTCTCATCGTCGACGATGTCATTACGACCGGCGCGACGATGATCGCCGCCAGCATGCCGCTCATACGCGCCGGCGCAGATCGCGTCGATGGTCTCGCGGTCGCACGCGAGGTTTATCGCTGACGTTCGTTCAGCGCGCATCCCTGAGCGTGCGAACCACTCCGGCCGCCTGCCGGCGTGACCATTCGTCCGCTTCAGCGATCGCATCGAGTGTCAGTTCCCGCTCGTGCGGCCTGTAGGCGTCGAGCACGGTTTCGACCACCTCCGCGATCTGGAGGAAGCGGAGCTCGCCGGACATGAATGCGCGCACCGCGACTTCGTCCGCGCCGCTCAACACGGCCGGGTACGATCCTCCAGCCATCCCCGCTTGCCGGGCAATCGCGAGCGCTGGGAATCGCTTGTGGTCCGGTTCGTGAAAT
>JAICIO010000236.1 GCA_025924315.1 Phycisphaerae bacterium | reverse complement strand
GCGCTATCTCGACCACGTGCTGCACGGCCGCCTGACGACGCTCGCGTCGAATCGTGGCAGCATTGCCGCTTCGGTGCGGGATGCCGATCTGGTGATTGGCGCGGTGCTGATTCCCGGCGCAAAGGCTCCGAAACTGGTGACGCGGTCGATGGTTGCTTCAATGCGACCTGGTTCGGTGCTGGTTGACGTCGCCATTGATCAGGGCGGTTCCATCGAAACAATGAAGCCCACCAGTCATACCGATCCGGTCTTCATCGATGAAGGCGTTACGCATTACGGTGTGACGAACATGCCGGGCGCGGTTCCCCGCACCAGCACCATCGCGTTGAGCAACGTGACCCTTGCGTATGGTCTCGAACTGGCCGATCTTGGCTTCGTCAAAGCGGTGTCGTCTGATCCGGCGCTGGCCAAGGGCGTGAATGTCTATCGAGGGGTCATTACGTATCCATCTGTTGCGGAAGCGTTTGGCATGGATCATACTCCGTTGTCAGATCTGCTATAGTGTGTTCGCTGCGTGTACGAACGGTTGGATGATGGAACCCGCGTAGCGATTTTTCCATCGGGTATACAACGATCAATCGCGTCTGGCGCTCGGGGCGCCAGGCGCCGGCTAAGGGAGTCGCGCGTGACGGACTCCGAGCGAACGAATCTCACTCGCGCGCGGGGAACGAAGGGGCGGATAGATGGAGGAACTCATCGGGCGTTTCCTGGATGGGCTCGAGGGTGACCGAGGATTCTCTCCAAACACGGTATCGGCGTATCGAAACGATCTCGGGCAATTCTGTGAATATCTCCACGACGATGGAGCGATCGCGAGTTGGCCGGAACTTGCCAGCACCCACCTGACCGGGTTCGTGCTTTTCTTACGTGAGCGTGACTATGCGAACTCGACCGTCGCACGGAAGGTCGCCGCGGTCCGCTCATTTTGTCACTTCCTGATCGGCGAGGGGCTGCTGCGACACGATCCTTCCGATTCGTTGCCGTCGCCGCGCGTCGACAAGTTTGTGCCGCGCGCCATCTCGCGGGATGAGATCGAAGCGCTGCTGGCCCGCGCGGCAGAGCAGCGAACGCCGGAAGGCCTGCGCGATCTCGCGATGCTGCAAACGCTCTATGCGACCGGCATGCGCGTCAGCGAGCTAACGTCGCTCGATCTCTGCGACATCGATCTGCCGCATGGTGAGGTGCAGTGTGGACGCAAGCCGGACCGATCGCGCACGGTCCCGCTCACAATTTCGGCAGCCGAGTCGTTGAGCGAATATCTCGACGCGGGGCGGCCGCTCTTGCGCCAGGATGCCGATGTCGACGCGGTCTTCCTCAATCATCGCGGCAGCCGGCTCACGCGTCAGGGCTTCTGGCTGATCTTGAAGGCGCACGCCGAGGCGGTCGATATACCAGATATCACGCCTCACACCATACGCCATACGTTTGCCACCCACGCCCTTAGCGATGGCCAGGAATTGCGCGATATCCAGCGCATCCTGGGGCATATGAGCATCTCAACGACACAGGTCTACCAGCGCGTCACGACCAACGGCGCGGTTGACCACGAAGATGTCGTTCTCGTCGGGAATGGCGCCTCGTGCTACGATTCGAGCGGCGAAGGGTAGCAACGCGCCGCGCCTTCACCGCAAGTATCGACGAACAAACCCCTCGTCTTCACCATGGCGAGGGGTCTTTGCACTGACCTTTACCCTATCAAGCGCTCAATGGAGGTACAGAGGACATGAACGAGGCCCGGCGGCCGGATGTCGCGATGGATACGATCGTCTCGCTCGCGCGCAGGCGCGGCTTCATCTTCCCCGGAAGCGAGATCTACGGCGGCCTCGCCAACACCTGGGACTACGGGCCGCTCGGCGCCGAGCTGAAGCGCAACATCAAGAACGCCTGGTGGGAGTTCTTCGTGCAGGGGCGCGACGACATCGTCGGGATCGACGGCAACATCATCCTGCACCCGCGCGTCTGGGAAGCCTCCGGGCACGTACAGGAATTCAACGACCCGCTGATCGACTGCCGGAACTGCGGAAGTCGCTACCGGGCCGACACGCTCATCGAAGATAAGCTGGGCCAGCAAGCCGAGGGGATGCCGCTCGGTGAAATGACCGAACTGATCCGCTCCAGTAATATAGCCTGCCCGTTCTGCGGCCAGCGCGACTGGACCGAGGTTCGCCAGTTCAACCTGATGTTCCAGACGACGCTCGGGCCAGTCGAAACATCGGGGACGAAGGTCTTTCTGCGACCGGAGACGGCACAGGCGATCTTTCTCGATTATCGTGCCGTGATGCAGTCGAGCCGCACCAAGATCCCGTTTGGAATCGCCCAGATCGGCAAAGCGTTTCGCAACGAGATCACGCCGGGCAACTTTATCTTCCGCCTGCTCGAATTCGAGATCATGGAGATCGAGTACTTCATTCGCGAGAGCGAGGCGCCAGAGACGTTCGAGGACTGGTTGACCCAGATCGGCGCCTTCTTCGATTCGATCGGGTTGCGTCGCGAGAACATTCGTACGCGCGAGCATGAGGGCAAAGAGCTTTCGCACTACTCGAAGCGGACGGTCGACTACGAATATCGCTTCCCATTCGGCTGGAGGGAACTCTGTGGGCTGGCCTATCGGGGTGACTACGACCTGAGCCGTCATTCGGAGTTCAGCGGCGTCGATCTGTCGTATTTCGAACAGCAGACGGGCGAGCGCTTCATGCCACACGTCATCGAACCGGCGCTCGGCGTCGATCGCATTCTGCTGGTCACATTGCTCGACGCCTATGACGAAGAAGAGGCGGCAGACATCAACGGCAAGCCGTACACGCGCGTCGTCTTGCGCCTGCATCCGCGCATCGCGCCGTATCAGGTCGCGGTGCTTCCCCTGATGAAGAAGCCGGAATTGGTGGCGAAAGCGTCGGAGGTGCAGGCGATGCTGCGCAAGACGTTCTCGGTCGAATATGACGAGACACAGAGTATCGGGCGGCGCTACCGTCGACAGGACGAGATCGGCACGCCGTTCTGTGTCACGATCGACTACGAGTCGCTCGACGACCAGGCGGTGACGGTGCGTGAGCGCGAGACGATGGCTCAGGTGCGCGTGCCGATCGCTGAGATCGCGGACGTCATCTCCGACAAGATCGCGAGCTGGAGCTAAAGCTCGTCTTCGCCAACGATTCGCTGGTAGAGGCCGTTCAGCTCTTCATCTGAAAAATAGTGGATGACAAGGCGGCCGCCGGTCTTGCCACGTTTCAGTTCAACTTTGGTTCCGAGCGCCTTGCGAAAGCGATCGAGCACGAGTTCCTGCTCGGGGTCTTTCGCAGTGCGCGTATGCTCGCCGACCGTCACGGTCCTGTCCCAGTTGCGCACCAGCTGTTCGGTCTGCCGCACGCTGAGTTGTCGATCAATCACCATGAGCAGCGCCGATACCTGGTCGACCGGTTGTGTCAGGCCAAGGAGCGCGCGCGCGTGCCCTTCGGTGATTTCGCGCGCCACGAGTGCCGCCTTGATCTCGTCCGGTGCGGCCAGCACGCGGAGCGCGTTCGTAATGGCGACGCGGCTCTTGCCGACCCGTTCGGCAACCTCCGCCTGGGTCAGGTCAAACTCATCGACCAGCTGGCGATAGGCCGTCGCTTCTTCGAGCACGAACAGATCGGCGCGCTGAACATTTTCGATGAGGGCGAGTTCGAGCATCTCGCGTGGGCTGGTGTCGCGGATGAGCGCCGGAATCGTACTGAGGCCGGCCAGCCGGGCGGCTCGCCAGCGCCGTTCACCGGTGATGATTTGAAAGGCGGAACCGGTTGTGCCACGGGTGATGATGATTGGCTGGAGCACACCATGCTGCCGGATCGATGAGGCCAGCGCCTCCAACGCCTCGGGCTCGAAGACTTCGCGCGGCTGGAGCGGATTCGGCGAAACCGCGTCGATATCGATTTCCTGGATACCGCCGGACCCGTCGGAATGCGACTGGATGAGCGCGTCGAGACCACGCCCGAGACCGCCCTTGCGCTGCGCCATCGTTTCTCCCTGAAGCGATTCGTCTACGAACTTCGGCCTGAGTGTAACACGGCGCCTGGGTCGGAGCGGTCTATAATCAGCCGGGGCCGCCGGCCGGTTTTCGTCGCCGTCGGGGCTCGGGAAGGTCGGTTATTTGGCCACGGTTCTGTCGTTCGCGATACTTGTACTGCTGACCATTTTCATCTCGTTGTGGGCGCACAAAGCGGAAAAGAGCCAGCCGCTGCGCACCGCGCTCTATGTCGTGACAGCGGCGATCAGTGTCGTCGTACTGCTCATCGGCATCACCTCGGCGATCATCAATCTCACCGGATCTCGCGGTTCGATCTCCGTGACGAGCGGGATTCTTGTCGCGCTGGCGGCCGCGATCGGATTACCGCTGCTATCCCCGGTTCGGGAGTTACTGTCGCGCGTCATGCCGTTCGATCCACGGTCAACGGCCGATATGATCGGGCTGAGCGTCCTGCTCGCGACGGCGGTTTTTGTCGGCGGAACGTCGTTGTTCGCGAGTAGCGATGTGCAGATTTCGTCGGTCAGCGTCCTCGAACTCGTGTCGCAGGCGATCGCACTCATTTTGATCGCCTTCTTCGGCATCGGCTTTCTCTTCGAGCGTGACTTCCGAAGCTCACTCAAG
>JAICIO010000235.1 GCA_025924315.1 Phycisphaerae bacterium | reverse complement strand
TCCATCCGCATCGAATAACCGGTGCGCTGAAGCGCACCCTACAAAGCCGCGACCACCTTCGACGAGCAGCGCACAACTAACAACACTCAGTAGTAGTCATTCCTCTCCATCTCGATCTCTGGCTGCACGTCGCTCATCTTGGTGATGCTCACGTACCCATCGCTCTCGAGGATTGCGTCGCACACTTCGTGGATGTCGTGCACGCCTTGCTTGCGGAGAATGGTCTTCAGCTCGCGAAGCGTCATCATCTCGCGATTGAGGTGGTTGATCAGGACTTTTCCTTTGTGGATCAACAATGTCGGGCGGCCCTGCACGATCTGCTCGAGCTTGCGCGATTTGAAGGATGCATATTGAAACGCCCAGCTCATAAGAATGAGCGTGATCGCGAGAATGACTCCGCCGATGAGCGAGTTGTCGCCGCCGTTCATCGAGTTCTGCACCGCGTTACTGATCAGCAGCAGCGCGACGAACTCGCTCATCCCCATTTGCGAAACCTGCTTCTTCCCCGCGATGCGCAACAGCGCCAACACGCCGACGTACACAACGATCGCGCGAACGACGAGGCTCCAGATCGGAATGTCCGGCCGATACAACTCGCGAAGTGCGTCCATCAGTTCTCCTCGAACGGCACGACGCAATTCCACTGCTGTCGAGGCTTGCGCTCTTTTTCCGGATTTTCTTCAACGTAACGGATCGCGCGCTCGATGTCGTCGATTGCGTCGAGATAAACCTTCCAAAGACCTTCCGACCAGCAAGAGATGGGATTTCCGTTCTGATGAAGGCTTTGAAAAGGATGAATGCCTTCCTCCAGCAACGCTCGGCTCGCGGCGCCCTTTAGCAAATTGACGATCTGCTCGACGTTGTAGTGATGTCGTCCGATCACGGCGTGCAAATGTTCTTCAAGGATAGCAAGTGCGTAGATGCGGTATTTGCTCTTGATCCCCATCGTCTGAAAAGCTCTTCCGATCGCCCGCGCCTGTAGCCCATTGAAGTGGACAGGCTCATACATGAGCGACCGTTTAGCGGCGGCCCGAAGGGCCGGGTCGAAGGGCTCCCGAGCGACAGACCGCGTGTGACCCACCTTCGTCGCAGGACCAAATCGCAGCAGTTCCCAACGCCGCACGAAATCCGACCACGACCCACGTTGGTCGTTTGGCAACCAGAAGCCGTACGCACTGATGATGACGTGATAGGCGAGAACCATGGTCTGCCCCAAAGAATCCCCGCCCCTTCGGGGCGCCGCTAAACGTGGGATTCGCGCCGAGTTTACTTCATCTCCACTTCTTTCCCCCAGATAAGTTTCACCGGACCGAGCAAACCCGATGGTGAAAGCGGGTCGGTGGCGGTGTAGTGACGCCAGGTGATGAAGGTTTTGCGTTTCGATTCGGGGCGCGGTTTGCCTTCGAGAAGCCATTGCGGAATCGCTTCGATGCCGTTGGTTTTGAGATAGTCCACCTGTGGCGGATAGTTGTCGTCGCCGATGAGCCGATTGATCCAGAGGTTCGTCACGCGGACTTCGAGGTCGTTATCGCCTTCCTTGAGCGCCTGCGTCACATCGACGCGGAAGGGGGGCTTCCAGAGCAGGCCGAGGTCTTTGCCGTTGAGCTTCACCGTCGCCATCACCTGCACGTCGCCGAGGTCGAGCTGGGCGAGCGTGCCCGCGGAGAGTTGCTCGGCCTTGACTGGGAACTTCAGCCTGTACGTCGCGGTGCCGGAGAAGTGCTGGATGTCGAAGTTGCCTGAATTTGTCCAGTCGATCAGCTTCGGGAATTCGATCGACTCGGGCGCGCCCCAACCTTTGGGGAAATGAACCGTCCAGGGGCCGGTGAGATCAGTCGGACCCGCGAGCTGTTCGATCTTGACGGTTTTAGTTGCTTTTACTGCGGATGCAATATACGCGCCGTTCGCGAAGCCATCGACCATGAGCTTTCCATCGTCGCGGACGAGCTTTGATCCGTCGGCGGGCATGTGGCCCGCCTGCGTGAAGCTTGTGAACGTGTCTTTGCCCGACTTGCCGTGGAAGACGACGAAGACCGACTGGGCCGGATCGAGATACATCGGGAGTTTCGTTCGATGCTCGTTCGTCGGGTCGTTCACGTAATACGGCTCGATCGATCCGTCTTCGGGGTGCCACAGCTCGATCGCGCCCTGCGCGCGGAAAGTCGCTTCGAATTCGACGGGACGGCGCTGGGCGTTGGCGACGAAGTAAACCTCGCGATCGCCGACGTGTCGATGGGCGGCGTTGATCTGGACAGGCTCATGATCGTGCCAGCGATACTCGAAATCCGGCGGAAGTTTGAGCGAGGTGAGATAATCGTCCAGCGGCATGTTGCTCTGTATTTTCCCGCTGCCCCAGAGCTCTTCGCCGAGCTGTTTCACGCGCTCGTCACTCTTGGGTTGGTCTTGAAGGCTCGGTGAGGCAACGGGGCGCGGGCCGTAAATCGATGCGCCCGCGTCCGCGAGTTCTTTGATCTTCGCGAGCAGTTCCGGTCGCATGCGTGGATTGTTCGGCAGAACGAGCACGCGGTAGCTCATGCCGCTCGGCATCGTGAGCCGGCCGTCTTTCACGCTCATCTGCATGACAAGGCTTGCGTGGAGCACGTCGTAGTCGTAACCCGCCGGCGGAATGGGCGACATGTCTTGCCGATTGAGCGGCGTCTGCGGCGCGTCTTCGGCGGCGAGGTAGCACAGGTCGGAAACGTACTGACCCTGCTGCAGGACGAACTGCGTCCGCGCCAGCGAATCCATCCACGGGCGCGCTTCCTTGTGCCACGTGTTGTTGCGGTTCATCTGAATTCCATGGGGACCCATGGTCATGCCAGGAAGCACGTCGTCGCCCCACGGTTGATGCACGTTCGAGTGAAAGATGATGCGATTGAGCCCGCGGGCGAAGTAGGTGTCGCCGAGAGTTTTCAGCGTATACGGGTGATTGCGAAATGAAGAACCGGGCGGGCCGGCGGTGAAGGATTCGGCGCCGGCGAACTGCTCGCCAAGGGCGTGGGCGGCGCTCGAGGCGAGCTTCACGGACCAGAAGTGCCAGGCATCGGGGCGATCGACCCAGAATTCGCCCATTGGGATGTCGGCGACCGCCGCGATCTGAAAATCGTCAAATCCGCCGGGACCGTACGGCTCGATCGACAGCACCATGTGGTTCTGATGCGCCAGTTCCTTGAACGCGCCGAAATAATTTTCCGCCATCGTGTCGGCAATCGTTCGGCGGAAGTCCCACAGAAACCGCTCGGTCGTATCGACGTTGTCGATCACGCGTCCGGTGATCGCGGGGAGATACGGTATCAGGTCGTAACCACTGTGCTTCTCGAAGATCTTGTCGAATCCGCCGGTCCAATTGGTGAAGCCGACTTCGTAGCTGTCGATCAGCACGTTGTTGAACGCCTTGCCCACGAGCGGCCCCGCCTGTTCCATCACGCGCGCGACGGTATGGTCCCAGCTGAACTTCGCGGCGGCTTTGCTCAGCTTGTCGCATTCCAGACCCTCGCCGCCCTCGGGCGCGGGATGATCGGTCCTGCCGGTGGTTGTGTGGCCGAAGCGCACGATCGTCCAATCGCCCGCGGGCGCGGACCATTTCAGATTGCCGCGCTCGTCCATCTTGTCCGTGAGGATCACGATGTCTTTGCGGTGGATCACATCGCCGTCGGGCGCGGTGCGCGAATCCGGCATGATCTGGCTGTCGGGCTTGCGATCGGCGCGAGGGCTGTTGCGATCGATTTTCCAGGTCCAGTCTGAGAGACGGAACCCGGTCTTGCCGTCCGCATCTCCTTTGAGTGTAGGAAATGCAACGACGGCGATATCGCGATAGAAGTTGAGCTTGGCTTCGGGTTGTGAGAGTTGGATCTCAAGATCTTTTCCGCCGGTTGCCTGGGTTTCGCTGAACACAAGCTCCTGCATGCTCAGCTCGGGCGTGATCCACGGCCCGCCGCTGCTCGACCAGCCGGCGCAGTTGTGCATGCACATCTGAAGGCCAAGCCGATCCGCCTCATGCACGGCGTGGCCCATCATGTCGAGCCATTCCGGGCTCATGTACTTCACCGGCCCCGGCGGGATTTTGTCGGTCACCGAAAACGCCTGAAACCCGCCGAGTCCGATGCGCTTCATCGCCTCGAGGTCTTTGGTGATGCCTTCCTTGGTGACGTTCCCATTCATCCAATGCCACCAGGTGTGCGGGCGAGCGGAGTCGGGTGGAGATTTAAATCCCGATTCAAGATCATCCCCGCGAGCTGAAATCGCGAGCGCGACGAGGAGAACTGACAGTGTGATGGTTCTGACGATGTGCATAGGCGTGTGATGTTCGTTCAAGAGTTTGCGTGATGCAAACAACGGCGGGGCAGACGCTTGCGTTGGCGGTGGGTTCGTTTTGTATTTTCAGGTCGCCGGAGCATCTCTGAACAGTTTGGAACATCCCGGAACGTCGGCTGTTCCCCACAACTTCCGCGAAGCATCGCATCCGCCAATGGTTACGTAAACGTTCGGTTCGTTTCGCATTTTCGCTCTCGAGAAACGTTTGGAACAGGATCAACAAATCGAAGATCGCGAACATGCGGCGATGACGTGCACGGCCTGCATCATGATCAGCGAGCAGGGGGAGCGTTCGCCCGATCCTCTTGTACCGAAAAGCCCCGTAAAAGTCGGCGGAAAAACAGGGTTCGGGAACGAGGGTCTTCAAGGCCGTCCCAGAGCGAAGCACCGGGCGGCATAGCTGCGCGCGAGCGAAACGAAAGATGGCGCTGATGAGGCACGAAAGGCTGGCAGACCGGGCCTATTCCGGGATCGTCGAGCTGATCAACGAGGAAGGGCTGCACGTCGGCGACCGCTTGCCGTCGG
>JAICIO010000234.1 GCA_025924315.1 Phycisphaerae bacterium | reverse complement strand
TTTGCTCCCAATCGGCTCGGCAGGAGCCTCGCCCTGCCAGCGCCTGCGTATGGACTATCGAATGCCGCCTGATCGGATGCTCACCGAGATATAGCGCTTGCCTCTGTCCTTGTATTCGTCCGGGTCCGGCATGATCTGGTTCGCGGTGTAATAGGTTTTCAGGATCTCGTAACACTTGTCGCGCGCCGACTGGTTCGCTTTGTCCGGTAGCTCGACGATCATTCCTGTCGGCACCCCTTTGCCATCGAAATCGCGAGCGATCTCAAACCAGACATTCTTCGCGCCGGCGGCATACCAGTCTTCGGTTGCCTGCGAGCACGCGGACTGATGGCCGTCTTTGATGTACTCGCGCGCTTCGCGCAGCAGGTTCATCTCCTGCATTTCCGTGACGTGCGTGACCATCGGATCGGAGCTGATGGTCGTACCACCGATGGATGGAATGCCCGCCGCCGCTGCTGAGACGCCGCCCCAACTGAGGATCAGCTTCACCAGAAGCACGAGCAACGCAATGCGAACGATGCGGTCGAACACGCTCAGCAGGATCACGACCAACCACGCGTCGCCTGAATCCATGCTGAAGAGGTAAATCATGAGGACCCAATACAAGCCGGCCGCGATCGGATAGCTGATCACGCCCCAGCCGATGAGTCCTCCCCCGGCGCCCATCGGGCCGGCGTATTTCGACACGAAGCCGTCGATCAGGATGCAGACGCCGTCGATAAAAACCGACATGGCCGAAAGCTTCAGCACGCAGGTCCAGACGCCCCCGAAGCTCACGCCGAGCGGTGTCGCGACCATCAGTGCAAAGCCGATGAGCAGCCCCGCTTTCAGCGCGGTGACAAACCCGAGGCCCGCGGTGGTGATCGCGATGCCTGCACCGGTCATCTGAAACCGAACCGCGTAATAGCCGACATAAAGAAGGAACCCGATGACGATGAGCGCGACCGGGACGTAGCAGTCACGCTTCATGTCGATGAGGACCGACATCGCATTGCGATTGATCTCTGGCTGACTCAGGCCACGCTGATAGGCGATGGTGCTGACGCCCGTACGCGGGAGAGTGGCGCCGGCCGCTTCAAGTCCGACCGCGGGCGCTGCTACGGTGGGCTTGGGTTTGGGGCGTTCTGGTTCTGGCGCGAAATCGTAGAGTCCGCCGTCATCTTCGTCTTTCGAGGCGACGGCAACCGGCGCCGGCGGTGGAGGGCCCGCGGGTGCGGGAGCGGCCGCTGCGACCCGCACTTGCGGCGCGACGGCGGTGCGGGGTGGGAGAGTTGCGCTGTGCCCCGGCACATGCATCACATGGCCGCACTTGCACTTGACACTTTTCCCCGCCAGCTGCGGTTTCCAGACGTAATGTTTCCCGCACGCCTCGCAGCCGAACCGATTTTGACCCCTGCTCCGGCATAGCACACCCCATTGAAATGACCCGGCACAGGATCATCTGCGACGCACCAAATCGCAAGTTCCCTGATCAGGGCGATAGGCGTTCGATCTTCCAGCCATCCCCACTTTTCACGTAGCGCAGGCGGTCGTGCAGGCGGCTGGGGCGACCTTGCCAGAATTCGATGGTTTCCGGGGCAATGACGTATCCGCCCCAATGTTTTGGGCGAGGGATCTCACTCGCCTCGTACTTCTTTTCGAGTTCCGCGAACTCTTTTTCCAGCACTTCGCGGCTTTCGACCGGTTTGCTCTGGTTCGAGGCGAGTGCTCCGATCTGACTTAATCGCGGACGTTTGTGGAAGTACTCTTCAGATTCGGTCTCACTCGCGCGCGTCACGTGACCATGCACGCGAACCGTCCGCTCGAGCTTGTCCCAGAAGAAACACGCTTCCACCTGCGGATTCGATTCGATATCCGTTCCCTTCTGGCTTTGATAATTCGTGAAGAACACAAAGCCATCTGATCCCACGCGCTTGAGCAGCACCACGCGCCCCGACGGCCGCCCCTCGTTTGTCGCGGTCGCGAGAAACATCGCGGTCGGCTCGATCTCGCCCGCCGCGATCGCTTCGTTCAGCCATGTTTCAAATTGCTTGATCGGATCCGGATCCAGATCGCGGCGGTGCAGGGCACCTTGCTCGTAACTGCGACGAATGTCGGAGAGGTTCGTGGACATGCGTGCATTGTAGGGAAACGTGCAAGAAACGCTTCTCTGTGACACGGCTTTTCTAAGCCGTGCGCACTAGGCTAAAAGCCCGTGTCACGCTAACGCACGTCTACTTCGAGCCGAAGACGGCGCGGTGGAGGATTTCGACAGGGTGGACGACCTTCAACTCCTGATGCCGCGCGTGTGCTTGCGATTGGATGTGCATCTGGCAGCCGACGTTTCCGGTGGCGCAGATACTCGCGTGCGTCGCGGCGATGTTTTTCAGCTTGCGCTCGGCCAGCTCTGTCGCCATGACCGGTTGCGTAAGGTTGTAAGTCCCAGCCGCCCCACAGCAGATATCGCTCTCGGGGAGCGGAATCATTTTCAAGCCCGGGACCGACGCAAGTAACTTGCGAGGCGCTTCGGTGACTTTCTGCGCATGGGCGAGGTGACACGCATCGTGATACGTGATCGTCTCGTTCACCGTGTGATTCATCTTCGGCAAGCCGAGCTGCGCGAGCACTTCGCTCACGTCGCGCACGCGCTTGGAAAATTCCTTGGCGCGATCCGCGTATTCTTTGTCGTCGCGGAGAAGGAAATCGTATTCCTTCAGCATCGCGCCACAGCCGGCGATGTTGCTCACGATGTAATCGACCTGCGGGCCATCCTTCGGCAGGAACGCGTCGATGTTCCGCTTGGCGAGTTCCTCGGCCGGATGATGCGCCCCGTTGTGATGATGAATCGCGCCGCAGCATTTCTGCATCGGGGCGGCATACACATCCGCGCCGCAAGCCGCGAGCAATTCGACCGCCTGCCGATTCACCTTGTCGAACATCACGCTGCCAATGCACCCGGCGAAGAAGCCAACAGTCACCTTTGGCTTCGTCACGTCCGCGCGCGTGGCTGGGTTGAGCATCTTCAGCACCGTATCCATTCCGCCGGCGCGCGAATGCTCGGGCAACCGCTTCGGCCAGAGTGGTCCGCTGCTCGGAAGCATTTGCTCCATCTTCCGCAATTGCATCGGAAGGATGTTGAATAGGCCCGCTTTGCGCAGCAGCGCATAGAGACCGATCTTCTGCATCAGCCGCGCGGGAAGCAGCGCGAGCTTCAGCCGCGTGGGGTGCACGAAGATGTGGAAGAAAATCCACTGCATAAACCGGCCCTGCGCCGTTGGCTTCGTGAGCTGGGCGAATTTCGCGCGCGTGTCTTCGATCAGCTCGTGATAGACCACGCTGCTCGGGCACGCGGTCTCGCATCCGCGGCAGTCCAGGCAGAGATCCAGATGCTTTTTGACGGAATCGGTGAGCTCGATGCGCCCGTCGGCGAGGCCGAGCATCATCTGAATGCGCCCACGCGGCGAATCCGCTTCGTTCCCGGTTTGCGTGTAGGTTGGACAGGCGGGCAGACAGAGCCCGCAATGCACGCACGAAAGTCCGCGGCGATAGGTGCGCGGATCAAGCTCGATCGCGGGTTTGCTCGATGCGCTCGGCGAGTTCTTCAAGACATCAAGGGCGACGGGTGCGGTACTCATGGTTGTCGTTTCAGCTTCTCTGGTAGGGTCTGCTTCAGCGGACCGGTTACTTGTTCTTCAAAGGCTCGAATAACCGGTCCGCTAAAGCGGACCCTACAAAATCGTCGTCAGCGTTGTAGGGTGCGCTTCAGCGCACCGGTTATTAATCTCGAATTGAATAACCGGTGCGCTGAAGCGCACCCTACGAAAAATCGCTCAGCCTTTCATCGGTAGCGGCGCGAGTTTGCCATCCGGGTCGAATGCATATTTTAGGCGCTCAAGCAACCGCTTCTCGACCGGATCGAACGTCATATTCACCAGCGTTCCGTCCATTCGCGTGAGCACCGCACTTCCCCCGACGAGTTGGGCGGCGTCTTCAATCGGCTTGCTGTCGCCGCGGTAGCTTGCCCAGATGATGCCGAACGCGGGATCGGCATGCCATGCAGTGGGCTGCGTCTTCTCCACAAAATCGCCGATGTGATTTGGCGGAACGGACACGCGTGCGTGAAGCTCGGCACTCGCCGGCCACGCTTCGGCGCGGGCGGCGAGACGCAGCTGAATGTCTTCGTCCACCGAGAGTCGCCGGATGTCGGCGGCCTGATGCTCGGGCAGCGTCTTCTCGATGTAGTTCAGCGTGCGTTCGTCGCTGAGATACCCACACAGCAGCGCCTCGCTGTTCAGCATTGCCCACTGCGGGCGACACGTCGTCACGATGAGCTGCTCGAACTTGCGAATCGAATTGCGAATGCTGCCGGCGAGCGGGAACCGCGCCAGCACGGCGCCGGCGGGGCGGAGGTACGTGCGCGTGGTGATCGTGATCACCCGGCCAAACGTGCCGCGCTGGCCGATCATGAATTTCGTCAGGTCGTAACCGGCGACGTTCTTCACCGTCCGTCCGCCGGCGGTGATCAGATCGCCGCGGCCATTGCGGAACTGCGCACCGAGCAGCAGATCGCGCCAGCCGCCAAATCCCAGTCGCAACGGTCCGGTCGAGTTCTCTTCAACGAGTCGCCCAAGCGGCGCTTCGCGCTCGCCGTCGATCGGCAGCCACTGGTTCGCCGCCGCGAGCCGCTCGTCTGCGGCGGCGAGCGTCACTTCCGCGGAGAACGTCGCGCTCATGTCGGTGACGTGATGCTCGATTCCACCGGGCGGAACGAGAACGGGGCGATCGGGGCGAAACGTATCCATCGCGAGGGATTGTACGGGGACGGCGCGGAATCGGAAGTCTCGCGCCGAATCGCTTCAAATCGATCGCAACCCCATGAAGCGGCGGGGCTTGCCCCCGTGCGAACCGTTCGTTGGTGCAACGTCTCGCACGGGGCAAGCCC
>JAICIO010000233.1 GCA_025924315.1 Phycisphaerae bacterium | reverse complement strand
CCGAGAAGCCGTCCTCGCGAGCGCGGCACGCATCGCGGGCATGTCGTCTTCCGACCACAGACGCACTATGCCTGCACGTTGGCGCGGATCGATGCCGTGTTCGGCAATTGCATATTTCAATCGATGAATCGGCACGCTTAATCGAAGCTGCCCGCGACGTGTTAGAGATGAAAGTATGACGGCGATCACTGCTATTGTTTCTGCGGTAGGCTTCGCTCACGATCCCATCGCTCCGCGACACACACATACCACCGCTTCAAATCCGGATAGAAGTCTGACGTGACGACTGCTTCCGGACGCTCGGCTGGATTCTGGCCACAATGCTCGACGAAGTAGTTCCACATTCCCACGACCAAGCCACAGTAGCCGTTTGCGACGTCTACGGTAGTGTCGATTAAGCGGATAAGTTGCCGAAACGTGAGCGGTAACTTGGTCCGTTCCGGCCGACAACGAAATACCGTTTGGTACTCATCCACGATTCGGTAGGCGATGCCAGTTCTTGCCGGACGTGCCCTGACACTGACTACGTCGCACGTCACCGTGTCCGGCAGCGTGACCCGAGCAATCTCTACTTCATGCTCGTGAGCATCCGGCAGATACTCGCCGCCCATTAAGGATGGATGGAGCGATGCGAGCAGTCGCCGAAGCTCGACGGGCAGATCATCAGCGAGGAGCCCAGCGGGCAGTTCATCGACAGTGCCGGTGGCGATGGCATTGCTAATCGCCTGTCGGCGGTGTTCTCCCTTGACGTTCGCCAGAATCGCTTCGGAGGCATGCCAGTAGGATGCGGGTCGGTAGTTGATTGGAAATGATTCGTTCACGTTGCGCCGCCGCCCGACTGAGTGCCCTTGGCTGCGTTTACCATCGCGATGATACCCACGCGAACGGCGGCGGGCAGGCTGGTCCACGCATTGATTAGCGCTTGCAGATCGGGGTCGATTTGCAGCTCCGTGTCCACCACGTGACCACAAGCCGGCGAAACCTTCTGATTTGCGAGGGAATTTGAAGTGTCGGCGTGTCCAACTGAGCTACGCGGGCGCGCCGACAAACCTTATCCCTTCGCCGAGAACAGGGCAAGTTGGCCCGGGATTCTCTGAATTAGACGGCCGAGCGCTTGCGGATTCGCGATGTGAGTCCGATGGAAATAATCGCGAGGACGCTGAGGCACGAGGGTTCGGGCGTCAGGTTAGCTCCGTCGGTCAGGAAAGTTTGATAGAGCAAATCTCCCATGTACGCACTGCCCGTTTGCGAGAAGTGAATCCCGTCCGCGAGGTATCCCATGTCGTTCATAAACTTCGCGCTGCCGGCGGTGTCGAACAAGTTGATAAATCCGACATCGTTCGTTTGAGCCACATCAGCCATAGCGTCGACCAGTTGGTGAAGATTCGGCGATCCCTGGTCGTATGTTCCGATGAAGACCACCTCAGCGTTCGGCACGTTGGTGCGAATGCGAGCGAGCAAAGCGGTGAGCTTCTGCCCGTAATCAGAGCGCGAATAGCTTTGGTCGTTTTGCCCGAGCCACACCGTCACGAGGTCCGGATTGACGAGCTTCATCTGCAGATCGAACGTCTGGTCGCGCTGGAGGAAGTTGGCAACTCCCCAGCCGCCATTGGCGGTTCGGTCGATGCGAACACCGCTATTCGTCGTCACATTCTCCTGCCCGAGAATGGTCACGGTGCCCGTTCCGGCGGTGCTGATCCAATACGGATTGGTCGCCCAATCCGGCCGGCCCGTGATCGTGACCGACTTCAGCTGCACGGTTGTGCTCGCCGTCGAAACGTTGTGTGGTGTGCCATAGACGTCGTAAGTGAAACTTCCGCCACCGGGCTGCGCGACGTATTGCAACTGCGACGATTCATCTTCCTGCAAAAAGCTGGCACTGGTTGCGACGTTGGTGCTGCTCCACAAACCATCGAGCGACATGTGCGGGTCGACGTCCCCGTTGATCAAGCCCCTGGTCCAACCTGGATCCTCGCCCGCGCCCGACCAAACGCTGAATCCCTGATATCCCGCGCCTGCATCGCCGTACTGAGCATGCATGTCCTGTTGGAAATAAGGCATCACGTTAAACTCGAGCGAATCGCCGATCATCATGATGTCGGCCTGGCCACCCGCGGAGAGTTTCGCTTTCGTGTCCGCAAGTGACTGCGCCAGGTTCAAACTGAGGGGCGTAGCCGCAAATCCGACGTTTGCAAAATAAAGACATGCGCCGAGCGCAAAAAAGAACTTCATTGAGACCCCTTTCGCGTGAGATGTGTGGGAGAAGCGAGTGGAATCCCCCTTTTCGCCCGCCGATTCGTTTCCGTACAAACGCGAAACGACGACAGCTTGCCACCATACCCATCTGGCGGATGCCCGCAAGCACATTCGCAGGTACGGGATCGTCATTGGACGACCCAAACTTCCGCCGCGGGCCAACGTAATGTGCTATACTTTCCGATAAAGCTGAGGAGGAGACGAAGACACAAACGATGATTCGACCCGCCACCATTCACGACGTTCCGCGCATTCAGGAAATAATCAACAGCCACGCTGAACTCGGCCGGATGCTCTTCAAGAACTATGCGCAGCTCTACGAAGATCTGCGCGATTTCGTGGTTTACGAGTATGGGGATGATGTCGTTGGGTGCTGCGCGCTGGGGATCATCTGGGCGGATCTGGCCGAGGTGCGATCGCTGGCGGTGGACGACAACTTCCGCGGGCGCGGAATCGGTCGCAGGATGGTCGAGTGGTGCGTCGATGAAGCTCGACGTTTGCAGATCCGGCGAATCATGTCGCTGACGTACGAGCAAGCCTTCTTCGCGAAGCTCGGGTTTGAAGTCGTGCCGAAGGAATCGCTTCCGCTGAAGGTGTGGAGCGATTGCGTGCGTTGTCCGAAGCGCGACGGCTGCGACGAAATCGCGATGGTCCGCGAGCTGCCGGAAGTGCCGATGGCCGTCATGCCCACCGCCCCGCCCACGCCGCGAGGCGTGAGCATTCCGGTGCTGGAGCATGTGGAAGATTAGCTTGTACAATCATTCATCAGGCAGAGGTGACAGGTGACGACCGCATTACGAGAAAAAATCATGGCGCTTCCCGTCGATGAAAAACTGGAATTGGTCCAGCAGATCTGGGACAGCATCGCCAAGGATCAGGATTCACTCCCCCTCTCAGATGAGCACGCGCGCATCATCGATGAACGCACTGCTCAATACGAGTCCCATCCCGAACAAATTGTTTCGCTTGATGACGCGATTGACACTGCTCGTGATGAGGTCGCAGCGGCGAAGAAGAAGCCGCAACGATGAGCATCCCAATTGCGCTGCAACTTGACGCACGTCGAGATCTAGTCGAGGCGGCCCTTTGGTATGAGGAGCAGAAGGCTGGCTTAAGTGAGGAACTTTTTGCGGAACTTAGAACCACTCTTTCCGCAGTCGCTGAGCGGCCCAAGTCTTTTCCCATAAAGCGAAAGACGACACGCCGCGCGTTGATGAATCGATTTCCGTATGCTGTCTATTTTAGCGAAGAAAAGGATTACCTACTGATCAAGGCGATCATACACACATCCCGGTCGACACGATTCGTGAGCAAACGGATTACGGATCGATGATCTGCATTGAATACGGGTGAGTGCTGAGCATGGGGAGGATTACGTGGGCCTGCGGCCCGACCGCTACACGCGGCTTCACACGAAAAAGAAGAGGGAGCGTCCATTGGTGGACGCTCCCTTTTTCGTTGTGCCGGATCCGCGCACTATCGCACCGGCGCTTGAATCCCGCCGCTGGCGACTTCGCCTGAGATCTCGAGGTGATGCGCCTTGTAGCCGCCTTTGCCGATGAAATAGAGCACCAGCCCGACGTAGCAGATGAACATCACGATCGGGAGCGCGGCGACGAGGCCGAGCGTGTGCTGCTTTACTTCGCCGCGGAGGGTATTGACCTGCGCCTGCTCGTCGGCGGGCAAAGCCTTGAGCTTTTCCTGATCGAGCGTCTGGTAGTGCATGAAGTAGTTGTCTTGCGCCGGGCCGGCGATCACGTCGTGGATCGCGGGCATGTCCTTGGCAAGCGCGTGATCGACGCGCTTGTCCATCACGGTGCCGAGCACGGTGCTGCCCAACACGCCGACAGCGATCATTCCCATCCCGCCCATCGCGCTAAGCGTGAGTGCGCCGCCCCTGGGGAATTGTTCAGCGACAACGCCGAGCGTGGTCGGCCAGAAGAACGCGGTGCCCACGCCGAACACAGTCGCCGCCAGGAAGATCATGATGGGATTCGTTCCCGCGGTCCCCAGCCAAATCAGCCCGAGCGTCACGATCGCGGAGCACGTGCACAGCAATCCAAGCGGATTGAGCTTGTGCACGATCGGACCGGCGAAGAAGCGGAAGACGAACATGATGATCGACGTGTAGACCAGGATCCAACCGGCGTACGCCTTGAAGACGGGCGTGAGCAGGTCAGTGATCCAGCCGTTGGTGCCCAGTTCGGTGGTGGCCTGAAGGATCATGATGCCCATCAGGAAGATGAACATCGGCCTGCCGAACGCGCGGTAGGCAGCAAAGAAGGCGATGGCCGTCAGCAACGCAATCGCCGGGGGAAGCCACTCGTTCAGAGCGATCCACATATGCGAAGCAGCGGTTTGCTCGCTGATGAACACGCTGGCGACCGTGAGGAACGCCATCGTCAGAAACCACGCGATGATGAACGCGCCGGCAGCGCCGAATTCGCGCATCATGTCGGCATGCGAAACCCCCGCCGCCACGCGCTCCTGAAGTGGGAAACGCTGCCCCACCAGCATGATGCCGTAGATGATGGTTGGGATGAACACCAGCGCGATCGTCCACACCCACGACAGATGCGCCGCGCCCAGGATAATTCCCAACACGCCGGCAAGTACCAATCCACCGGGCCAGCCCGCATGCAGAATATTGAAGTAATGCGTTTTGTTCCGCGGAAAGAGCGTCGCCGTCACCGGATTCACGACCGCTT
>JAICIO010000232.1 GCA_025924315.1 Phycisphaerae bacterium | reverse complement strand
CTACATCTTCTTTGAGCTCACGCTCATTCCGATGTTCTTCATCATCGGCATCTGGGGCGGACCGGAGCGACGCTACGCCGCCGGAAAGTTCTTCCTCTTCACCTTCGCGGGCTCGGTCTTCACGCTCGCCGTGGTGATTTACCTTGGCTACAACGCAGGCGGATTTGAGATGACGCGCGTGACGCAATTCGCGCAATTGCTCGATGACCACACGCGCTTCTGGCTGCTGCTCGGTTTCCTCGCGGGCTTCGCGGTGAAGGTCCCGCTCTTTCCGGTGCACACATGGCTTCCGCTGGCGCACACCGAAGCGCCAACCGCCGGCTCGGTCATCCTCGCCGGCGTGCTGCTCAAGCTCGGAACATACGGCCTGCTTCGCCTCGCGATCCCGATCGGCCTCGGCGGGGCGCACCTCAGCCAGATCCTTTACGCGTTCTATCTCATCCCCGGCCTGAATTGGATCCACATCTCCATTTCGCTGATCGGCCTGCTGAAATGGATCGGCGTGTTCTGCGTGGTCGGCGTGATCTACGGCGCGCTCGTCGCGTGGGTGCAGCAGGACATCAAGAAGCTCGTCGCGTACAGCTCGGTGTCGCACCTGGGCTTCTGTGTTCTCGGCCTCTTCGCGCTGAATGCGATCGGCTACCAGGGCTCCGTGCTCTACATGATCAATCACGGTCTTTCGACAGGCGCGATGTTTCTCGTGATCGGCATGATCTACGACCGCTTCCACACGCGAAGCATTAATGAGCTGTCGGGTTTGGCGCGTCGCATGCCGATCATGTCGTTCTTTTTCGTCTTCTTCGTGCTTTCGAGCATCGGCCTGCCCGGCATGAACGGATTCGTCAGCGAATTCCTGACGATCCTCAGCGCGTTCACTTCCGATCATCTCGGCATTGCCTATGGATCGTTCGCCGCGCTCGGCGTGATCCTCGGCGCGGTTTACATGCTGCACATGACGGCCCGCGTGATCTTCGGCCCGCTGAAAGCGCCCGGTGTCACGGATGGCGCACATGGTTCGCACGGCCACGGTCATGTGCAAGCTCATGACGATCACGGCTCGCTGCCGGTCGATTTGAGCAAGCGCGAAATCGCGATCCTGATTCCGCTCGCGATCGTCGTGCTCTACCTGGGCTTCTATCCGGCGACGGTCATCAAGTCGATGTACGGACTACCGCAGTTGACATATCAGTCGCTGCCGAGCCCGATGATGCCCGCGGCGCCGAAGCGAACGGCGCAGGCCGCGCCCGTCCTCCAGCCGGTGCTTGCATCGGCGGAAACGAAGTAATCGCAGATAAACTGGAACGTGTATGAACCTGTTTGAAGTCATGTGGCCTGAGCTGATCGTGATCGGCACGGCGTGCGTGCTGTTCCTGCTGGGAGTCCTGCCGATGCCCGGCGCCCGGCGCGCGTCCGCCGCGCTCGCGCTCATCTCTCTCCTCGGCACGTTTGTCCTGCTGGTCTACTACCTGATGTTCAGGTGGCCGGGCGACACACTGCATGACTCGTCCAATGCCCTGCGGATCTGGTACTTCGCGCACTACATCAAAATCCTCGCGACGGGCATCGGCGTGATGTTCGTGCTGATGTCCTGGCCCACCAACAAAGATGCAACCGGCAACAGCGCGCTCGATTTCACCCAGGACGGCGGGGAGTTTTTCGGCCTGATGCTGCTGTCGATCGCCGGCGTGATGCTCGTCGCCAGCGCCAACGACATGATTCTTCTGTTCCTCGGCATCGAGCTGGCCGCGATTCCGACCTACGTCATGGTCTCGATCTCGCGTCCGCTGCCGGTGGCGCAGGAAGCGGGCGTGAAGTACTTCTTCCTCGGCGCGATGGCCGCCGCCGTCATGCTCTTCGGCTTCAGCTACCTGTACGGCACGACCGGCACGACCAATCTGACCGAGATCGCCCGGCAGTTCTCCGACCGTCGCACTGCCGTCGGAAGCATTAATGCTCTTCCGCTCAGCACCTGGCAAATGCTCGCGGTGATCATGCTGATCTGCGGGTTCGCCTTTAAGCTCGCGGCGGTTCCTCTGCACTTTTATGCGGGCGACGTGTATCAAGGCGCCGCGACGCCGGTCACAGCGCTGCTCTCATTCGTTCCGAAGGCCAGCGGGCTGGTCGCGCTGATCAAGATTCTGTACGTCATCGGCGGCGGGATGTGGATCATCCCCGCCCCGATCGGCAAGCTCCTGTGGATCCTCGCGGTGCTGACAATGAGCGTCGGCAACGTGCTCGGTTTGCTGCAGAATAATGTGAAGCGCACGCTGGCCTACAGCTCCATCGCGCACAGCGGTTATCTGCTGACCGGCATCGCAGTGATCGCTTCGCCCCAGACCGGTTTCGTCCAGCAGGATGCGCTGCAGGCGGTGCTGTTCTATCTCGCCGCCTACGGCATTATGAACGCGGGCGCATTCGGCGTGCTGATGATGCTGCCATCGCGTCACCCCAAGGCGGCGACCTCCGCCGAAACGTTCGACGACATCGCCGGCCAGGGACGCAACCACGTCGTGCTGGGCCTTGCGATGGCGGTCTGTTGCTTCAGCCTCATCGGCCTGCCGCTGACGGTTGGGTTCTTCGGCAAGCTCTTTCTTATCCGCGTGCAGCTTCGCGGCGAAGATTACTGGCTCGTCATCATCACCGTGATCAATGCGGCCATTTCCGCGGCGTATTACCTGCGCATCGTCGCGTCAATGTTCCTGCGGGCGACATCGGAAGCGTACCCGCATGCCCCCGCACCGGTCGGCGTGGAACGAACGGCCCCCGCGCCGGCGAGTTTCCCGCTCGTCCTCGCGGTTGGCTTGTCCGTTTTCGGAACCCTCATCTTGGGAATCATCCCGCCGCTCACAGAGACCGTCTTCACCACCGCGCAGACCGCGTCGTCGCTTGAACCGACCTCCATACCCAACGCGACCCAGGCGAGCGCTTTGGCACGATAAGTTAGCGCCGAGATTAGCGCGATCTGAATGAAACGTTCATTGGTCGACGACATCTCCCGGTAATCTTGCGACGCATCAAGGCGAAGGAGATACAAATGGGAATGAGGCGCTTTGTTCTGGCTGCTCTCGCGGCCGGTGTCGGCATTTCGGCTCAAGTACAAGCGGCCGACACCACGCAAGAGACCACCGCCGATCAACCGACAACCGCCGAGATGATGCAGCAGATCAAGGCGCTGCAGCAAAAAGTTCGAGATCTCGAGCACAAACAGGACGAAGCGAGCCATGCGCGCGACATCGACCAGATTACGACGCAGGTTCTCGCCGACGCGCAGAAGCGAAGCCAGCTGCTCGACATGGAAGGCTTCACTGCCGGCTACAGCGATGGGGAATTCCTCCTCCGCAGCGCCGACGGAAACTTCTCGTTTCATCCGTGGCTGCAGTTCCAGTTCCGAAATGAGACGAGCTGGCGTCAGGGTACGTCAGATGGCAGCGACGATATGGAAAACGGCTTCGAAGTCCGTCGCATGAAGCTCGGATTCGACGGCAACCTCTTCACACCGCAGCTGCTTTATAATTTCATCTGGGCGACCGATCGCCACAACGGCGGCCTCGTGCTCGAAGAAGCGTGGGCCAAGTACCGGCTGAGCGACGGCTTTGCGGTTCAGGGCGGGCAGTTCAAAGGGCCCTTCTCGCATGAAGCCCTGATGAGCTCGAAGAAGCTCATGGCCGCCGAGCGCACCCTGATTAATGATCAGTTCACCGGCGGCGATAACTTCCTCCAAGGCGTGGCGTTCATCTACAATGATCAGCTGAAGAAAGGTCCGCTGCGAGCCACCGGCGCGATCACGGACGGCATCAAGAACAACGCGAACCAGAACTTCCAAGATTTCCCCACGAACAACGCCGACTTCGGCCTTGAGGGCCGCGTCGAGTATTTCGCTATCGGGTCGGCCAAGGATTACGACGACTTCGAAGCGTTCAACACCAAATCTGACCTCCTCGTTTTCGGCGGCGCACTGGACTATACCGAAGCGGGCAACACGAATTTCTTTCTGCAAACCGCCGACGTGCAATATGAGAACACGCACGGGCTCGGCCTCTACGGCGCGTACTACGGCCGCTACACGCAGAACGCGCCCGTCGGCGTGAACCCCGCGCCACCGGCGGCCGCGCCATCCGAGCACGACATCTACGATTGGGGCTTCGTTGCACAGGCCGGCTATCTCATCGACCGCAAGTGGGAGCCATTCGTTCGCTACGACTTCATCGACTTCGATCACGACGCCCTCGGCGCCGGCGTCGAAAACCAGGTTCACGAGATCACCGTCGGCGTGAACTACTTCATCTACGGCCACAACGCCAAATTCACCCTCGACGGCACGTGGCTGCCGAACGGCTCGCCCGTCGCCGACGACGGCGCAGGCATTCTGGCCAACGACGGCAACAGCGAATTCGTGCTGCGTGCTCAGTTCCAGCTCGTGATCTAATCTGGATATCTCATCTGGTCGCGCACCGACGTTGGCTCCTGTAGGGTCCGCTTCAGCGGACCGGTTACTTCGCGCGAAAAGCGGACCGGTTACTTCTCTCGAAAAGACGAATAACCGGTCCGCTGAAGCGGACTCTACAATTCGTAGAACGCGTGCGTCTTTTGCGATTCAATCCACGCCGGACAACAATGTCCGTATGTCGCCCGTCGGCCGCAGTTCGACCCCACTCGATGCGCCTCCTGCCACAGGCGCGCTCCGCTGCCCGATCTGCGACTACAACCTGCATGGCCTCCCCGAGCCGCGCTGCCCGGAATGCGGCTTCAAATTCCAATGGAGCGATCTGCAGAACGAACAATCTGGCTTCGCTTACTTTTTTGAAACCGCCCGCTCGTCTCCCGTCCGCGCCTTCGTTCGCACGCTGCTGTACAGCGCGGTCCCCACACGCTTCTGGCGAACGATTCGTCCCACTCTTCGCCCGCGACCGAAGCGACTGGTGATCTACGCCCTCATCGCGATGCTGCTCGGACTTCTTCCCGCGATGATCATCGG
>JAICIO010000231.1 GCA_025924315.1 Phycisphaerae bacterium | reverse complement strand
TGTCTCACGGCGATTCGCGCGCGCAACCGGCGGCGCCATCACGAACAAAAGGCTGCGACTATGACGCCCGAAGTGATTCAAACCGGAGACGAGTCGTCGTGGTCGGCGCTTGCTCCGCATCTCGACACGTTGCTTCAGACGTTAAAGCCACTCGATCGGCAGATCCTGTTGCTGCGGTGCTTCGAGAAGAAATCGCTCGCTGAGGTCGGACGAACAATCGGCGTTTCTGAAGATGCCTCCCGCAAGCGCGTCGATCGCGCGATTGAGCGACTACGGGCCGCGGCTGCTAAGCGAGATTTACGGCTCGCGGTGGCGGGTGCGCTTGCCGCCGTCCTCACCGCCAACGTGACCGAACCGGTTCAAGCACACGTCATCCATAACGTCGCTGCAAGCGCACTCGCGACTCTTTCACCCGCAGCGGTCCCGACCACAGCGAGCATACTTGCTGACACCGTAGCTCGATCGCTCCTTCGATCGGCACTGAAGATTCCGATAGCCGTCGCATCGATCGCAACGATCGCGGTTATCGTTCTCGTGGCAGCGACATCACAACCACCGAGCGATGCGCCTGCACGCGCGGTGCAGGCCGGAGTGGCGCCAATAAGTTCGGCGTTCCCGACCTCGCTTCCCGCGACGAAGAAACTTCGCGTCGGCTACATCGTCAGTCAATTCACGGTGAACGGTCCCGGCAGATCGTTCAACGGCGGGAAGTACACGCATGCACACCCGAAGGTGGTGCCGGCGCTGAGCGACCCTTCCGTCGAGATGTGGGCCGTGCTCGAGCCGGGATCGGAGAAGGATCTGGGGATCGAGAAGATCGTTCAGGATGTTTTCGGTGGCCGCCAGCTCAATGGTGCCGACGCCTCGCAACTTCAGCAGTGCGACGTCATCGTCGCCGCCGGCGTGCGGAACGAAACGCCGGAGGTGATGCAGGCGTTGACGATTGCGGTGCAGAACGGCACGGGATTTCTCTCGTGGATCGATATTGGCGTTACGACTCCGGGGATTCGCGATCCGCTGATGCGACGGCTCAATGGGCTCAGCGATTCCCCGGATCACGGCGGAAGGTTCTCGCTCGATTGGGAGGATGCGACAATCGTGGGCTCACACGAAATCCTCGGGAATCTCTCGGGCAAAATTGGGACCAAGGTGAAGTTTCGGCCAGAGTTGGTCTGGGGCCTCGATCCCGCGGCTTCAACGCCGCTGGTCCAGATCAAACCGGACCCCGGCGAAGCGCCGTCATATCCACTGTACGTCTCCACGCTGGGAAAAGGCCGAATTGCACACTTTGACTTCGCGACTTACACGGCGATCCCAAAGGAATTCGACCAGGCGGTGGGCGGGCACTTTGCGCTGCGGTGTCTCGACTGGCTGGCGCATCGTCCGCTTCCGCCACTCGCCGCCTCGCAGCCGTCGCCTGCGACGACAAAGGCGCTACGATGAACCGCCGGAGCGGCTTCAATCTCGTCGAGCTGATGGTTGTGATTGCAATCATCGCGCTGCTGCTCTCGCTGCTGTTTCCAGCCCTCGGCAAGGTGCGCGAGCGAAGCAAGACAGTTCAGTGCCTTTCTCAACTGCGACAGATCGGGATCGCGATCTACAACTACTCGGTCGAGAATCGCGGGTTGATGCCGGCGTGGTCGGCCGTGCACTTTTATCCGAACGATCCGCCATATCAGAACAATCCGCTCGATCCAAATTACGCAGGGCCCGGCTGGCCGGTGCTGCTCACGCGATACATCGGGCAGAAACCCAATGGCGCGATCTACGTTTGTCCTGCGTTTCCGCTTGATCCGCCATGCAGCAACTACTTTCTTGAGTCGCGCTGGATGTATCTTCACCAGCCGCTGCTGCGAACGATGAAGCTGTCGAGCATCCGCGATGCATCGCGGTTCATACTGTCCGGCGACTGTACGGCGCCCGTGTATTACCCGCGGATGTTTGGCTCGACGATTGGCGTTCCGGATGACATCGACAAGGACGACGGCGCGACCAAGTGCCTGCTCTTTGCGGGCGAGTCCGGCGGATTCAACATGCACATGTCCGGCAACAACGTGCTGTTCAGCGACGGTCACGCTGCAACTTTCAAAGCATTCGATCCGTCGCTCATGACGTACAACCCGCACGCGAACCAGCGGTGGGAAGACGTGACGAGCGAATGAGAAGGAGCTGCAAATGCGAACATTGCTTCCATTCAACCTGTTTGCAATCCTTCGGTTGACGGTGCTGGCGATCGTCGTGCTTGTCCTCGCGTTTTCGTTCTCGGCGGCCAATCACTATTACGATGCGATGGATCCACCGTCAGACTGGCCGGTGCTCGACGCGATCGCATCACATGACCTCAACCGATTGCGTTGCGCAACTGAAGGTTCGCGCATCGAAACGGGCGATGGCAGCAAAAACCCGCCCCTGGTCACGGCGATTCTCATGGACAACGTGGATGCGGCGAAAGATCTGATCTCGCGCGGCGCGGACGTCAATCACGCTTCGGAGACCGTTGGCTCGCCGCTTCTTATCGCTGCGGACATCGGTGATCCGGAGATCACGAAACTTTTGATTGAACATCACGCCGACGTGAACTTTCAGACGCCGGAGGGCGATACGCCTTTGCTCGCGGCCGTTCGTGGCGGAAATTTCGCATGCATTGATCTCCTGCTCGCCAGCGGCGCAGACCGGTATCTGCCGGGGGCGAGGCGTAATGGGCTTACCGAAGCTACGGCGTCCGATGAGACAATCGATCTCGTACGACATTTGCTTGACCTGAAGTTCGACCCAAACTGGATCGGTCGCGATGGCACGCCGCCAATCGTTTCCGCGGCGGCGTACGACTCGGAGTTGTGCGTGCAGGCGCTGCTCGCCGCCGGAGCCGATCCAGACTTGCCGGACAAACAAGGACGAACCGCGCGGGACGCGGCCAAGCCCTTTGCGAATCTCGCGGCATACTTCACAAAGCGGAAGTGCTCATGAAGCTTCGTGATATCCGTCTTTGGCAATGGTTGTTCCTGGCGATTGCGTTCGGCATCGTGCTGGTCTGGGTGCACGCCGGATCGGACGGTTTCGGTGACGGCGCGTGGCGGCCGGGCCTGGATCGGTCGCAGTTCGAATCGTACCTGGGCTTAAGCACACTCCCGGCCGGGTCGGAGATCTTCCACAATCTCACCATCTATCCGAATCGAGATGGGAAAACTTACGTCAGCGGCGAATACATCGATCTCGCGAACCAGAGCCGATATCGCAAATTCGAATACTTCGCGGACGAATCACCTGACCTTCGTGAGCTGCTCCGAACGAAGTATCCGTCAGTCCATTTCACGTACGCATGGTGGCAAGATCGTCCCGCGCAGCGTGCATTTTGGTTTGGATTACCGTTGTGCCTGATTGGATTGATCTGCCCCACACTTATTCGCGTGTTTGCGTCAAAGCCGCCGCGAGCAGCGATCGTAACCAGATCCGCGGCAGAGCCGGTCGCGGTTGCGCCATCGCAAATCGATGAGTTGGTTGAAGAGACTGCATTGGTCCAGCCGTCCGCCGCTGTGGCTGCGCTTCGGTCCGAGCCGCAAGAGCCGGTACCGTCTGCGGCGACCGAGGAGGACAAGAATTACGAAGGTGAGTTTTATCCCGTCGCAAGACACCCAGCACACAAGGAATGAAGATCGCTCAGCCGAAGCTTTCCACCGAGCGCGAGGCGACTTCATTGGAACGACAGCGCCGAAACACCTCCGCGAGTCTCTGCGCGGGGAGATGGAGCGGATCACCGTCGTGGAGTTCCGTGAGCCGCGCCGATGTGATTGGACCTTCTGGTCGGCTATTGCTGAGCAGGCGGGATTAAGGGTATTTCGAGCGCGAATGTCGAGCCCTTGCCGACCGTGCTGGTCACTATGACTGTCCCTGCATGTGCTTGCGCGACATGCTTGACAATGGAAAGGCCCAAGCCGGTTCCGCCCATTGCACGCGAGCGCGAGCGATCGACGCGATAAAACCTTTCGAAGATGCGCGGTAGATCGTCCGGCGGAATGCCGATTCCGTTGTCGGCGACTTCGATGATGGTTCTGCTTTTCTCGACGCGGGCGGCCACCGAAATCGTGCCGCCTTCAGGCGTGTACTTAATTGCGTTGTCCAGCAGGTTTGAGATCGCGCGTTCCAGATAATCACTATTGGCGAAGACCGCGGGGAGATCCGCGGGAACTTCGCCGCGCAGGATTTGTCTCTTCTGCTGTGCAGTGGGCGCATGCAGTTCGACCACGTCATTGATGAGCTTTGCAAGATCGACTGGGGAGCGGTGAATCGGGTCGGTCTGGGCCTCGATCTGCGCCAGATCGAGCAGGTCGTCGACTAAGCTCTTTAGAAGCTCCGCATGCTTCTCGATGATTGCGAGGAAGCGCGGGCCCTGTTGAGGGTCTTGGATTGCGCCGCAGCGCAGCGTTTCCGCGAACCCTTTGATGGCGGTGATTGGGGTCCGCAATTCGTGCGACACGTTGGCAACGAACTCTTTGCGAAGTTCCTCATAGCGGACGGTTTCAGTCGTGTCGTGCGCGGCGATCACCATTCCTGGCGCGTTGCTGGGCGAGGAAAATTGGGAGAGCACAACCTCTAGAAACCGGCCCGATATCGGGCCAATTTGGATGCTCCGTTGCTTGCCGCCATCGAGCCGACAGCTGGTTGCTTTGAGCAGATCTTCCGTGCGAAGCACCTCCCAGAGCGGCCGGCCAATTGCGCTTTCGGCGTCGAAATCCAGCATCCTCCCGGCGGCGGCATTTGCGAGGAGAATTTGCTGTTGATCGTCCGTGGCGATGATTCCCTCGCTCATGGCCGCGAGGATTGCCTTGAGCCTGGATTGCTCAATGGCGGACGATGACAGCAGCTTTGAAAGCGAGTCCGCCATGCTGTTGAGGGCGGACGAAAGGGTTGCGATTTCGCCGGACGCGCGCGGCCTGATGCGATGCGCAAGATCGCCGTGAGCAAGCGAATCGGCGAATTGCGTCAGCTC
>JAICIO010000230.1 GCA_025924315.1 Phycisphaerae bacterium | reverse complement strand
GCGCACATGATCTACAGCGCATACGGCGTGCAGCGGCTTAGCGTCGTCGATTGCACTTTCGAAGACTGCGCGGGCGAGTTCGTGCGCTTTCGCGATGAGACTGACTACGGCGTCGTCTTCGGCTGCACGTTCAAGTCCACCGGCACGTATCGCGACGCAAATCCCGCCATGATCTCCGTGCCGCTCTTCAACGACGACAATCCTGCGTCGCGTCCGGCGCAACCGAACTACGAATACTTCGGAACACACTTCATCTTCGCCAACAACCGCTTCGAATATGCCGGCGACAAGGGCAGCCACGCAACGCGGTTCGCGGTGTCGTTCTCGCACACGGGTTTCGATCCGCCGGGTCGCCACCACTTGCTGAGCGAGGCCGAAGCCCGGACGCTCAAGGAGGGCACGCCCGACCAGCGGCGAGCGCTCCTGAAAGAAAACTGCGGGATCGAACTCGAAAACGTTCACATCTTCGACAACGTGTTTGAGCACGTCGACCGCCGGCTGGTGTTCCAAACGTATCCCGCTTACGGCGCGCGGTCCCGAGGTTTTGAGGGCGTCATCGACCTTTCAAACCTGATCAACGATACTCCCGTCGTGCAATCGGCTGACGAGGCGATCGCCTACTTGCGTAAAGCCAAAGCCGTCACGACCGCGAAAAGTTCACCGTAGCATGCGTCCGGCGGTAGACTACGCACCATGCCCGAGTCGGACTCGTTCGACGAACTCCCAGAGTCGATCAAGAAACTGCGCCGACGCCCGACCAACTCCCGGCTGGCGATCGTGTTGCTGGTCGTCGGCTTCGCGGGCCTGCTTCTGGCGTTCCTCAACGGATCGACCGTTTTCCAAAGCAATCGCGCTCGCACGTGGCCGACAACGCCCGGCGTGGTTCTGACCGAGCGGACTTGGAAAGACACGCAGTGGCACGACGGGTCCGTGGGCCAACATAAATATCTCTCGACGCAGTCCGCGATGACCTATGCATACGCCGTCAACAATCAGCATCTCGTCGGCCGGACGATCTCGTACGACTTCTGCCGGCGGGCGCCGTTTGCCCAGGCGCATCCCGCCGGCAGGGCGGTGAGCGTTCACTACAATCCCGCCAAGCCGTCTGATGCCGTGGTGGACCCGGGCTGCGATCGGTCAACGTTCGTCTACCTGTTCCTGGGCGTATTGCTGATGAGTCCTTTCGGCGCCTTTGTGCCAGCAACTGGCTGAGGCTGCGCGAGCCAGTTCGTTCAATGGAGAAATGACATGCCGAAACCAGCGAAGAACACGATTTGCATCTGGTACAATCGCGACGCGGAAGAAGCGGCGCGGTTTTACGCCAAGACCTTTCCCGATTCGTCCGTGACGGCCGTGCACCTCGCGCCGGGCGACTATCCGTCCGGCAAGAAGGGCGATGTGCTGGTCGTCGAGTTCACGGTGCTCGGGATCCCATGCATGGGTCTCAACGGCGGGCCGGGCATCGAGCACAACATGGCGTTCTCGTTTCAGATCGCGACGGTCGATCAGGCGGAGACGGATCGCTACTGGAACGCGATCGTGAGCAACGGCGGCGAGGAGAGCGCCTGCGGCTGGTGCAAAGACAAGTGGGGCGTCTCCTGGCAGATCACGCCGATCGCGCTGACAGAGGCTTGGACCGACCCGGACCGCGCCGCCGCGAAGCGCGCCTTCGACGCGATGATGACGATGAAAAAGATCGACGTCGCCAGAATCGAAGCCGCACGTCGCGGGTGACTCCAACCAAATGAGGCGATGATGAGTAAATCATTCAAAGTCGGCGATCATGTGACTTGGAACTCGGAAGCGGGGCACGTGAGGGGCCGGATCACGAAGGTGCATCGCAAAGATTTCGATTACAAGGGCTACACCCATCACGCGAGCAAGGATGATCCGCAATACGAGATCAAGAGCGACAAGACCGACCATGTGGCGGTTCACAAGGGCTCGGCATTGAAGAAGCTGAGTCGGTGATTGGCCGACGCTGTAGGCGAGTCGCCGACACAGCATCCGAGGCACGGTGTGGGCGACGTCGTCTACAATCGACGGAGGCGCATGACCATCATCGAGTCCGGCATCATCGCGGGCGCTCTTGCGGGGGCATCGATCGGCGCGCGAATCGGCGCAGCTTATGGATGGTTGACGCGGCTTGGAAGCGCCGGCGCCGGGCTGATCGCGGGCGCAGTGGCCGGGTGGGTATTCGCCATGCTCCTGATCTGCCTGCTCACGGTCGTCGCTCTCCTGTGGCGTGCGCTCCGCCGGCGCGCGAGTGATCCGCCCAGCGAATCCGATATGCGGAGCATGACGCATGCTGCCGTTCCCGGAACCTTTGTCAGCGCCCTGGCCGCTCTGCTGGCGCTGCTGACTGCGGGGGTGTGGGCGGGGCTGCTGACGCTGATCGCATTCGCCTGTCTGACCGCATTGTTGGCCGTTGCCCGGTGCGAGCTTCGCAGTCCGGAGTCCGAGTAGTTCCCTAGGGTGTGCATCAGCACACCTGCCGAGAGAACGGCGTCGTGTTCGCCGAGGGAGATTGAGTGCCGCAACCGAATCGCCGGGAGTTTTTACATCGTTCGCTTGCCGCTGCGGCCCTGACAGGCCTGGATGCGAACATTTCGTCCGCTGCCGACGCGGCCTCCAGCGCGCGTTCCTCGCCGGCGCCAATCGTGCGTTGGCCAGAGCATCGACTGCGCTTCCTGGATCTGAAAGAGCTGGCGGATTTTCGTGGGCTCAAGCGCGTGCTCGTGCAGGGTGAGAAGGATCCTGCCAATCCGGTGCTTCCGCTTGGGGGACCTGCCGAGTGGGATCATGCACAGGCGTACAACTACGGTCTGGTGCGGTACGACCCGGCGATGAAGAAGTACCGGAACTGGTACGTCGGCACGGATGGGCGCTCGTGGCGCGGGGCGGGGCGGATCACGTGGCGAACGGGGTATGCGGAGAGTGCGGACGGGTATCACTGGGATAAGCCCAGGCTCGGGCTCTTCGAATACGAAGGTAGTAAAGACAACAACATCGTCTGGCCGAACCACGTCAATGCCATCCTTGTCGATGACGAGGAGTCGGACGCAAACCGTCGTTACAAGATGGCGACGTGGGATGGCAGCGGATTGTCGATGGGATATTCGCCGGATGGAATCCATTGGACCCAGTCGCCGCGGCAGGCGTGGGGGTGGCCGATGGCGAAGCAGCCGTCCGACCCGGTGCAGAAGATGACGCTCGAGGCGCGCTGTCTCTTGCGCGACCCGTATGAGACGGATCCGGCGCGGCGGTTCAAGATGTACGGGCAGGTGACGTACGGCGGATCGTATGCGTGGCCGGGCGTGCGCATGTTCGGGATGGTCTACAGCGCAGACGGCGAGACATGGCACAAAGAAGAGCACAACCCGCTGATGTCGCCCGCGGACGGCAGCGAGGACGAGATTCACATCGCGGACGTGTGGCTGTACGAGGGGTGGTACGTGTGCTTGTACGAGTACGCGTGGTTTCATCCGGTGACGGGATTTTTCACCTGCGACATTCGCCTGGCGGTGAGCCGCGACGGCGTGCACTTTGAGCGAATTCAGAACGACGTTCCGCTCGTGCCGCGCGGCGAGCCGGGTGCGTGGGACAGCGGGATGGTGATGACGTCGAACGCGCCGATCGTCAGCGATGATGAGATCCTGTTCTTTTATTCGGCGAACAACGACAAGTACGACTACTTCAATCGCACCGGCAAAAGCGAGAGCGCCGCGCGCGACCCGCGGCGGACGGGCCGCGTGAAGTGGCGGCGCGATGGGCTGACGTGCCTGCGCGTGTCGCCGCCGTACCTGGAACGCGGCGAGTTCGTCACGTATCCCGCGCCGACTGGGGCATTGCGAGGCAAGCGGCTCCTGGTCAATGCGACGGGGCTTGAGCAGAGCGGGAGCTCAGTGCGGGCGGAACTCCAATCCGCCGATGGGAAGCCGCTCGCCGGGTTCAGTCTGGACGATAGCATCTCGCCGACAAACTCCGGCACGTCGCAACCGCTGCGTTTCAAGGGCCGCGAAGATCTTTCCGAGGTTTCCGTAGATCAGGTCCGGTTGAGGGTGGAATTGAGGGGCCGCGCCACGCGCTTGTACAGCATTCGCTTCGGGTAATGCGCTGCTTGGGAGCATATTCTCGAACAGCTGCTTTCGCCGAGGGTCATCGGCAGGTGATTCCAGTGCTCGCGCTTTACGCGCTGCCGCGTGCAAGGCTCCGCGATAGATTCGACCCAACCAAAGGAGGTCCGATGGCGGGAAACTCGATCAAGAACAAGAAGAAGTACAAGGCGCTCAAGCGCAAAGGGATGTCCAAGACCCGCGCCGCGAAGATCGCCAACGCCGGAAAGTCCGCGAGCAAAAAGGGCGGACGCAAAGGCGGACGGAAGAGCAAGGGAAAGAAGAAGAGCTAGATCGTCCCGCCGATCTGGGTTGTCGCATTCCGGCGCGTCTGCGCTCATGCGACCATTCAACCGTGGGAAGCGATCGCTCGTCGAGACGGTTCCCCGCTGAGGGTCTGAAATGGGCCGGATTCCCGCGGAATTTGGCGGAATTCTCCTTTCGGCGGCGGTAAGGTGTGGGGGTGAGGACGGTCCTCGCCGCGGCTCGTTTTGGTCGCGCTGTCATGCCTGGAAAAGGGGGATGGATTGACCGGCGAACGGTTGACGCCGGTTGTCAAAGGTTGTCAAAAGTTGACGGTTGTTTACCTCGCGGGGCGAAATGCGAAACGAACCCACCGACTTGCCAGCAGGCGGAAAAGCGGCGCGGTCGGCTTCGATGACGGCGTGCGGTGCGAGGTCGAAAAACGTGGTCACCAAACGTGACCATGCCAAGATCGAATTGCACATTTTAGTTTACCGCCATTGACCGCCATTGACCTCGACTTCTGCACTTTTGACGTACGCGCGCAAAGGACTCCTAACCATTCTGGAAGTTGCACCAGCCAGTTGGAAAGGAGTCCACGATGCTTGCGTTGCCCACTGCGGCGGAGCCGCTGGTCGATCGGGTTCGTGC
>JAICIO010000229.1 GCA_025924315.1 Phycisphaerae bacterium | reverse complement strand
GATTCTGCTTTCGTAGGGTGCGCTTCAGCGCACCGGTTATTTTGTTCGACGCGAATAACCGGTGCGCTGAAGCGCACCCTACAAAACCTCACGGAGCCGTGGCTTCGTGCGTATCGACCGAGCCGACGGACTCCTTTTCGTCTGTCGGCACCTGTTTCGACGCGGTCATCGTCTTCGGTTGATCGGCTCTCGCGGACCAGATGCATTCGGTGCCGCCGCGGTCGCTGACGAAGAAGATTCGGCCGTCGTTCGCCCAGCACGGTTCCGTGTTCGCGCCGGCGCCGTCGGTGATGCGGCGGCGATTCGAGCCGTCGGCGTCGATCGTCCACACATCCTGCTGGCCCGGCGGTTTGCCGTTCACGGTGCGGGCCGGATCGACGATCGTTCCGAAAGCGAGCTTCGATCCATCCGGGCTCCACGCCGGCGAAACGATCGCCGCGTTGCTGCTCACAGCCACTTCCGTCACGTGCCGCGCTTCACCATCGACGAGATCCATCGTCCAGAGGCTGAACCATCGGCTGCCGCGCTGACGAGCGCGCTGAAACGCGATCGTGTCCTTGTTCTTGTTCGGCGACCAGCGCGGGAACAATCCCGTGCCGACCATCTGCTTTTCGTTGTTGCTGAGATTCACGACCCACAGTTCCCACTGCCCGCTGCGTCCGCCGCTGCTGCAGTAGGCGAGGCGCGTGCCGTCCGGGCTGAAGCTCGGATGTAGGTCCTGCATCGGGCCGCTCGTGACTTGCGTGACGTTTTTGCCGTCGAGGTCCATCGTGTAGATGTCCCAGTTTCCGCTGCGCGTCGAGCAGAAGGCGATCGTCTTCCCATCCGGGCTGAAGGTCGGGAACGCGTCGTCGCAGTTGTCGCTCGTCAACTCGGTGATCGATTGCCCATCGACCTTCTGCAAGTAAATGTCCGGATGCTCGTTGTGCCGGGTGCTGGTGAAGACGAGATATTTCCCGTCCGGGCTCACCGTCACGTCGTTGTCATACCCTTCGTCCGCGAACGTGTGCTGCTGGAATCCGCTGTCGGCGCTGTGCCGCGAAAGCGTCGGCGCGATGCCGTCCATTTCGCCGAAAACGTTGATCGCGGGCGCCGGCTCTTCGGTATCCGTGCGCGAGGCGAACTGCGTTTGCTTCGGCTCGCTTGCGGGCACCGGAGCGCTCGCGATCACTTGCGAGTGATGCCAGGGCATCATCGCGCTGATCCGGCTGCAACCGGCCGTACTCAATACCAGCAGAAAGCTTCCGCCGGCGAGAATGACCGTGATCGCCTTACGAATTCGCTTGCTCATGCCACGTGTCCTTCAGGGAACGACGGACGTTCGTCCCTTCGGCCATATCGGCATGATCGGACGTTCAACTGAGCGGCGCGGGGCGGATCAGCTGGCTTGATGTGTTATCGGACTTTGAAGGAATGAAGCTTGAGCGGAGCGCTACTTCGTCCCGGCCTGACCCTGCATCTGCTGCGGGAAGAGGCTGGGGAGATCTTCGATCTCCCACTTCCCTTCCGGGCTCTTGGCGAAGATGACTTCCTGGCGCGAGGGATCGGCCAGCTTCGGGAAGCTCATGATCACGATCGAGTACGCCATTGGCACACCTGTCGCGCGGTCGTATTCAAAGGCGGCCTGCTTGTTCCACTCGAGGTTCGAAACGTTGCCGACCGACTTGTCGCGGAAGTAGGTCCAGCGATCGACGAAAACCTGCTGTTTAATGCGATCGTGAAACCGTGAGCTGAAGAGCGTGTAGGCGCCGTCGTAGTCGCTGTTCTTGAGTCGTTTGCCGAGGTCATCGACGAGTGAGGCGATGGCTTCGCGATCGGCGCGGGTCCGTATCGCCGCGGTTGCAGCACGCGAGCCGATAAAGCCGGCGAATCCGATCGCCAGCACCAACCCAAGCGTCACGAGCCCCTTGCCGGTCTGCGTGCCATTGCTGTTGCGGATCTGGCGGATCGCGATGAGCGAGCAAATGATCGCTGCCACCGGAATCACCAGCAGGATGTTGTCCAGGAGGCACAGCGAGCTGGCCAGTCCCAGCAGGATCGACGCGACCGCCATCGGGTTGATCGCCACATATTCAGTGGTGCCAAGCCCCGCCGTCGTCGACATGTGATGCAGCTTCGCGAGGGGATCCGGCGCTTGTGGCGAACCGCTATCCAGTGCTTGAGACGAACTAGCTGGGTTATTCGACATTCAGTCTCGACCTTTGCCTTCAAGTCCTCGCGCTCATCCGGCCGATTTCTAACTTCGGGACTCGCGCTGTTGTGTGCGGGTTCACCGGCCGCAGACCGGTCCGAATTCGTATCTTCGCGAAACTAAACACCCTATGAGTAAACGTCAACTCATCGACGAGATCCGACAGTATAACACGTCGGTCCAGCCGCAGTTCCTGGCGCAATTCGACGAACCCGCGCTCAAGCAGTACCTCGATCACCTCGAGAGCGCCCAGCGCAAGCACGTCCGCATCGCGGGCTGGGTGCGAAAGCAACCCAAGCTGCGGCTTGTTTCCTAACCATTGAATGCGCCAGGACATTCCCGGTTGCGACGAAACAATGCGACTGTCTACGCATGCGCGCACGAGAACCGCGCGACATTGTCGCGCGGTTTGGGTTCGATTGTTTCAGAAATCACGTCCGCTCGAGTTAGCGAACGTTCCACACGGTGAGGCGGCCGGCCGGGCGAAGCAGTAGTACGTGGTCAATGTCGTCCTGCATTTGCTTGCCTTCGTAGTCCCAGTTGCGGGCGATCATGTCGCCGCGTTCACGCGCGGTGTACGCGGGGGTCCACCCAAGTTCACCGGGCCGGGCACAACCGGTGCTGACGAATAAGGTGCAGGCGACCAAACCGAGATAGGCAAACTTCTTCATGAGCGCCGTCCTGTGAAAAACTCCGGGGCGATTCCCTGATGCACACGCCAATCTATCGCGTCCCATAGCCGCCTGTCAAAACAACTCTTACGTTCGCGACAGGACCGTTTGTGTCCCCAAGCCAAGGGCTCGCAACGCCTCGCGCCACTCGACATAGAAGTATGGGATGCCAAATCGATCGTGCAGCCGCATAAGTTCAGCGTGGAACAATTCGTACCGCTCGTTTTGCCAATCCTGCGCGGTCGGGTCGCAAAAGAAGATCCGGCAGCCGAAGGGACGGATGGAATGCACGGAACAAAACCCATCGACCTGGTAAGGGCACCCGGAGGTCACCAATGGGAGGGCGAGGCTCCCGCCGAGCCGCGCACCGGGTCGACCGGAAGACGGCTCGGCGGGAGCCTCGCCCTCCCGAAGTGCCAACAAAAATGTTGCGAGCTCGATGGTGGTTACAAATAATCGATGGCCATATTCCTCAAACCGGCAACACCGGCCCGATGCGTTGCACTTTGGCTTTCGCTGATCCGTCTCAAGCTGTAGACGACGATAAATCTCCTCAACCGCCGCGCGCACGTCCGCCCGCCCCACCGCCTTCTGAACGGCACCGGCCAGATCTTTCGCTGCTTCGTCGGAAAGCTTAAGCATTCGCTAGTTTACGTCTTTGCATCCGTGTGCCGGTACATCAGGATCACAACATATTCCATGGTAATCATTCCTTCGCTCACCATCTTTTCCAAGTAAGGCACCAGCTGCTTGATCTTCGCCTCTGTGTCCACGATCTCGACAACGATCGGAAGGTCCGTGGACATCTCCAGCAGCGATGCGCGATGCACCACGCTATTTGCACCGAACCCTTCAATCCCCCGCAGGACCGTGCCGCCCGACAGACCGAGCTCTCGAGCTTTGCGCAGAATGGCTTCATACAGCGGCTGGTGCTCATACCGGTCTGCTTCACCAATGAACACGCGGAGCAGGATGCCATCGGTGTTGGTGGTCATATGATCCCTCGGTTCGATGCGCGGAAGTGTCGAGAGCGGATCGAGCATTTTCGACAGCTCCAGCGGATCCGACGGCGCTGCCGTGCGATGCGTATACCGCATGACCGCCGCACGCTCCAGCGTCGCCATGCCGGACATCATCTGATCGTTCAACGAGCGGTTAATGAAATGAACGACCCGCTCGCCACCGTCCACCAGCTCGACGATCACTGGAACATGCTCGGTCAACGTCCACGCGGACGCCTCAATGGCGCCGTGTGAGCCGTATCCCATGATTCCCTTGAGAACCGTCGCGCCCGATAGACCTTCGCGACGCGCGGCTTTGATGATTCGCTCGTAGGTCGGCGCGAACGGCGCGCGGTCCGCGGCGCGAAGATAAAACCGCAGGAGAACTTGTTCCGAGTTATTTGCCATGCGGCGCCATTCACCCGCGGCCGAGCCAGATGCCGACCCGGACCGCCAACAACCCCACCACAATGCTGCCGATCACATTCATTGTAGCTTTAATGTGCAAGCCGTCTTCGATAAGCGAATTCGATTCGTACATGAAGGTTGAGAACGTGGTGTAAGCGCCGACAAATCCGACCGCGACCGCTAAACGCGTCGTGTCAGAGACCGTCGCGCGCGTTCCGATCACGGCGAGAAACCAGCCGAGAAACAGGCTTCCGCTGATGTTGATGATGAACGTGCCGATCGGAAACCCGGTGCCGAAAAACCGCCCCGACAACGAACCCACGAACATGCGCAGCATTGCTCCGATCGCGCCACCGACAGCAACCGCCAGATATTGCACCAGCACTTTCATGCGTCTCTTGTCTGAATAAAACCGGGAATCTCCCACGAAGGTCTTCGCAGGAGTTATCAGCTCGACGCAGAATGCATCGGCGGTTGCGGGACGAACTCCATCGCCCTGAGTTGTCGTGGGAAGAATACGATATTTCAGCGAGCGAGCAAGGCGCGAGGGTTCGGGGTTCAGGGTTCAGTTGAAGCCACTCGCTGAACCCTGAACCCCGAACCCTGAACCCTCCTTGCAAATTCATTCGTCTCTCCCACAATACCGCCCGTCTTAGTCTGGGTGGAATTCAGGGAAACGCATGCAGAAATTGCTCGTCGCCAACCGAAGTGAGATCGCGATTCGAGTGATGCGCGCCGCGACGGAGCTCGG
>JAICIO010000228.1 GCA_025924315.1 Phycisphaerae bacterium | reverse complement strand
CGGCGGAGGGCAGGGCGGGGTCGCGCTCGTCATGAACTTCCTGAAGATGACGCTCGTCGCGCTGACGGCGTATTCCGCGATCCACGGCCGGCTCAGCCAGATCGTTCTGGCGCAGCAGCTGACGTTCATGCAGATCTTCGGCGTCGGCGCGGATTTGGTGTACTCGATCGTGCTTCGCATCGGGATTCTGCTGTTTGTGCTGGCGCTGATCGATTACGTCTGGCAGCGCTTCCGCATCGAGAAATCGCTCAAGATGACCAAGCAGGAAGTAAAAGAAGAAATGAAGCGCATGGACGGCGATCCGAAGATCAAGGCCCGCCGTCGACAGATCGCGATGCAGATCGCGACCCAGAAGATGAAAAAGGAAGTCCCGACTGCGGACGTCGTCGTGACTAACCCGACGCACTTCGCGGTCGCGCTCAAGTACGACTCGACAAGCATGCACGCCCCGAGAGTCGTCGCGAAGGGGCAGGATCACATGGCGCTCAAGATTCGCGAAATCGCCGTCGCTCACGGCATTCCGATTCTCGAGCGCAAGCCGCTCGCGCGAGCGCTCTACAAGATGTGCGAAGTCGGCCGGGAAATCCCAGAACAGTTCTACTCCGCCGTCGCGGAGATTCTGGCGTATGTGTACGAGCTCAGCGGAAAGTTGAAACAGAAGCAGGCAGTATGAGGAAGGCACGAAGGCATCAAGACACGAAGGCACGAAGTGGTGCAAAGGGAAAGGGCACAAGTGATTTCACTTCTGCCTCGTCTTCCTTCTCCCCACTTCGTGCCTCCGTGCCTACGTGCCTTCGTGCCTCGTAACGTATCATGGCAACGGCAGCAGCGGCACCTAATCCGATCTTTTCACGGCTTCATGCCAATCGCGGCATGATTTTGCCGATGGCGTTGATCACCTTGCTGATGGTGATCCTCGTCCCGCTGCCGACGTTCATGCTCGACTTTCTGCTCGTCGTGAACATCACGCTCTCGGTGATCGTGCTGGTCACGACGATCTACGTGAAGAGCCCGCTCGAATTCGCGGTGTTTCCCTCGTTGCTGCTGGCGATCACGCTCTTCCGCCTCGTGCTGAACGTCGCGACGACACGATTGATTCTCACAGGCACCAACGGCGTTCACTCCGCCGGCGAAGTCGTGATGACATTCAGCGAATTCGTCACGCGCGGCTCGATGGCCGTCGGCATCATCATCTTCCTGATCATCGTCATCATTCAGTTTGTCGTGATCACCAAAGGCGCCACGCGTATCTCGGAAGTGGCCGCCCGTTTCACGTTGGACGCCATGCCCGGTAAGCAGATGGCGATTGATGCCGACCTCAACGCCGGCCACATTACTGAACAACAAGCGCGTCAGCGTCGTGACGCGATCTCACAGGAAGCGGACTTTTACGGAGCCATGGACGGTGCGTCCAAATTCGTGAGAGGCGACGCCATCGCGGGCATCATCATTACGTTCGTGAACGTCTTGGGCGGGCTGTACATCGGCATGTTTGAGCACAAAATGGCGTTGCTCAACTGCCTCGACGTCTACACGAAGCTGACGATCGGTGACGGCCTCGTCAGCCAGATTCCGGCGTTCATCGTGTCGCTCGCCGCGGGTCTCATCGTCACGCGCACGAGCAGCCGCAAAGACCTCGGCGACGAAATGCTGACGCAGATCTTCGCCAATCCCCGCGCGCTGATCATCGCGTGCGCGTTCCTGCTGCTGATGTCCTTTACCGGGTTGCCCAAACCGCAGATGTTCATCCTCGCGGGTTGCTGTGCGGGAATTGCCGTCGTCATGAATCGCAGCAACGTTCGCGCTGTTGCTGTCGCCGCCGCGAAGGAACGCGAGCAAATCACCAAGAAAGAGCCGGAAAAGGTCGAAAAGCTCCTCGATCTCGACACCATGGAGCTCGAAGTCGGCTATGGCCTGGTGAAGCTTGTCGATACGAGCAAGGGCGGCGATCTGCTCGACCGCATCAGCATGATCCGCCGGCAGATTGCGATGGATCTGGGCATCATCGTTCCACCGATTCGCATTCGCGACAACATGCAGCTTGGCGCGAACGATTACGTCGTGAAGATCAAAGGCCAGGCCATCGGCAAAGGTGTCACCTATCCCGAGCAGTTCCTCGCGATGGACAACGGCGCAACTTCCGGCCCGATCCCAGGCGGTTCGCCCACGACCGAGCCGGCGTTCGGTCTCCCCGCGTACTGGATCACCGAATCCGAGCGCTCCAACGCCGAGCTGCTCAACTACACCGTCGTCGAAGCGACCGCGGTCCTTGCGACGCACCTCACCGAAATCATCAAGTCGCACGCGTACGAATTGCTCACGCGGCAAGAGGTCAAGAATCTCGTCGAGAACCTCAAGGCGCGCGTGCCGGCCCTCGTCGAAGAAGTCATCCCGACGCAGATCAAGCCGGGCGAATTGCAGAAGGTCATGCAGAACCTGCTTCGCGAGCGCGTGCCGGTGCGCGATCTTGAAACGATTCTCGAAACACTCAGCGACTATCAGAGCCGCACAAAAGATTTGGACGTCCTCACAGAATATGTTCGGAATTCTCTTGCGCGAACGATCTGCAAACAGTATGTTGACGACCGCGATCGGATTTGGTGTTTGACGCTTGACCCGGCGCTGGAAGATTTGATCAACGGGCACATTGATCGTGAGCGGGGCAACGCCAACACGATGCCGCCGCAAACGTCACAGACAATCGTCCAGCAGATCTCGGACAAAGCAACGGAACTCACGCAGACCGGTCGCAGCGCAGTGATCCTGTGCAGCCCGCAGATTAGATCGAATCTGCGGCGCATGATCGAAAGCAGTCTGCCGCATATCGCAGTGTTGGCGTACAATGAGATTGCGCCGGAAGTAGCGGTGGAGGCGGTCGGTCTGGTAGGATTGAATGGGTAGTGGGACTTCGCAAAGGATTGCGAAGGGTATTTCCGAAGGATCGGGTATGAATCTTCAAACGTTCAAAGCGCCTACGATGGCTGAGGCGCTGACGCAGGTCAAGCGGACGATGGGGCCGGACGCGGTGATCCTGCACACGCGAACTTATTCACAACGCTATTGGTTGGGCCTGCGTCGTCACGAGATCGTCGAGATCACCGCCGGGCGTGGTCTGCAGATGCCGGATCGTCGTCGCGGTCCCGTCGCTCAGGCAGCGCCGACGCGCCAGCCGACTCGCACGCTTCCGCCCGCCGCTCCCAATCTGCAAAACTACGTCGGCCCGCGCGATCTCTCTCAAGCTGGACGCGATGTCCTCAATACCCCCGCGGGTAATACCGCCGTCATGCTCACGCTCCGCGAGGAGATGAAGGAGCTGAAGATCGCCGTCGGCAAGATGGTCACCGAGGTGCGCCAGACCAAATCGCCGGAAGTTCCCGAAGAACTCTTTTCGCACTACATGCAGCTCATCGGCAACCAGGTGGCCGAAGAGCTCGCGATCGAAATCATCAAAAACGTGCAGCGGCAGATTCGTCCCGAGCACGCCGAAAACGCCGAATTCGTCCGCGAGAAAATCGCGGAACAACTCGAAAAATACATGCCGGTTGCCGGGCCGATCACGCGCACCAAAGCGCACGGCCCGCACGTCGTCGCGCTCATCGGACCGACCGGTGTCGGTAAGACCACCACTATCGCGAAGCTCGCCGCCAACTTGAAACTCCGCGAGAAGCGGAAGGTCGGCCTGATCACGATCGACACCTACCGAATCGCCGCGATCGATCAGCTTCGCAAATACGCGGACATCATCGGCTCGCCGCTGAAAGTGGTCGGCAGTCCGGATGATCTTCGCGAAGCCATCATTTCGATGAGTCAGGACTGCGAATTCATCCTGATCGACACCGCCGGCCGAAGTCCGAATGACACGCTGAAACTCAACGAGCTGAAAACATTCCTCGCCGTTGCCGCGCCCGATGAGGTTCATCTCGTGCTTTCGACCACATCGAGCCAGGCGTGTGTTGAGCTCGCGATCGAGCGTTTCAGCGACGTGCGGGCGGACAAGATCATCTTCACCAAGCTTGACGAAGCGGCACACGTGGGAGTGATGCTGAACGTCGTCCGCAAGGTGAACAAGTCGCTGTCATATGTAACCACTGGGCAGGACGTGCCCGACGACATCGAAGTGGGCAAAGGTCGTCGGCTGGCGCAGTTGATTTTGGGCAACAACGGAAATTGATTGTTGCGTGTCGCTTGTTGCGCGTTGTTACAACGTGCAACAAGCCACACGCAACATGCCATGAATGGGAAGACGCAAATGACCGTTCTCATGGACCAAGCCACTCAGCTTCGCTCGATGGCGGCACGCTCAAGGGCAAGCGTGATCGCCATCACCAGCGGGAAGGGCGGCGTCGGCAAGAGCAACATCGCGGTGAACCTCGCGATCAAGCTTGCGTCGGCGGGCAAGGAAGTGGTGCTCCTCGATGCCGACCTCGGCCTCGCGAACGCCGACGTGCTCTGCAACATCGATCTGCCGGCCAATCTTTCGCACGTGATCGCGCGCAAGCGCGAATTGAGCGACGTGATGGTGAAAGCCCCCGGCGGATTCCACTTGATCGGCGGAGCGTCGGGCCTTGCGCGCATGGCGGATTTGACCGATCACGATCGCCAGCGACTCGTCTTAGCACTTGCCGAACTCGAACAACGGGCTGACATCATCCTGATCGACACCGGCGCCGGCATCAGCCCCAACGTGCTGAGCTTCACCCGCGCCGCCGACCATGTGCTGGTCGTGACAACGCCAGAGCCCACAGCCATCACGGACGCCTACGCGGTGATCAAAGTGATCAGCCGCGACAACGCCGAGCGGCGCATCAGCCTGCTTGTCAATCAAACGCGATCGATCGGCGAAGCGCGCGTTGTCCACGACCGCATTTCGAAAGTCGCCAAACAATTTCTCGGCGTGCCCGTACTCGATGCAGGACACATGCCCGCGGACGAACAAGTGGCGATGGCGGTGCGCCGTCGCACCCCATTCGTCATCGGCGCCCCGCGCTGTGCTGCGAGCTTCGCCGTCTCGCAGCTTGCGATGCGCCTCGAACAAGGCGTCGGCCATCAGCTCGACACCGGCGGATTCTTCCATCGCATGAGTCGGTGGTTTCGGAAATGAACGGAGGAGTTTGTAGGGTCCGCATAAGCGGACCCGGTATTTTGTTTTAGAAAGGATGAAATACCGGTACGCAGAAGCGGACCCGACAAAATAGCAAATACCAAGCGTCAAAACGCAGTGGTGGCGGGG
>JAICIO010000227.1 GCA_025924315.1 Phycisphaerae bacterium | reverse complement strand
GGTCGAGGGTGTGGTTGCGCGGGCGCGCTTGCGCGCCGTGGGTGGTGTTCACCGGCTTGCATGGTGGCCGGCTACACGAATTGCGTTTCATTTTCTCGGTTGGCGGTTCGTCATGGGCATCCTCTGCGATTCACAAATCCGCGAATTCATCGGCATTGAACCCTTCGAGGAAAACACCAAGCGATCGGGAAGGATCAGCTTTGGTGTCTCGAGCTACGGCTACGACCTCCGCGTCGGAAGCGTCTTCAAGATCTTCACCAACGTGAACTCGGAGATCGTCGACCCGAAGGCGTTCAGCGAGCGCTCGTTCGTCACCGTCGACACTGAAGACACCGGCAAGGATCACGTGCTGATTCCGCCGAACTCGTTCGCGCTGTGCGAGACCGTGGAGACGGTCGAGATGCCGCGCGATTACCTGGCGATCTGCGTCGGCAAGAGCACCTATGCGCGGTGTGGCATCATCGTGAACGTGACGCCGATCGAACCGGAGTGGCGCGGCAAGATCACGCTCGAAATCAGCAACACGACCCCCCTGCCGGCGAAGATCTACGCGAACGAAGGAATCGCGCAGCTGATCTTCCTCAAGGGCGATCGCGTCTGCGCCGTGAGCTACGCCGACAAGAGTGGGAAATACCAGGATCAGGTAGGTCTGACCCTTCCGCGAGTGGACTAAGAAACGCGTTCAAGCAGCAGTGAAGGAGCCGCTGTTGAAGCATTCTCGCGTCATTTTCTCATGTGCATTGCTGATGATCGTGACCGTGATCATCGGATGCGGCGCACCGGCGATCCAGGTGCCGCAGAATTCCAAGCTCCTCTTCTACGGATACGGCAACGGGTTCAACGGAACGCGGCCGATTGGACCGGGCCGCGTGTATCTCGTCGACGAATCAGAAGGCAATCGTGTGGTCTCCGTGATGGCGGTTTCAGGCGATCAGGATTTCTCGTTCAGTCATCTGAACCTGGAGCACAAGTATCGCATTTACTTCGAGTCGGATCCGAGTTTGACAATGCCCGGCACCCAGCCGAGCCGTTAAAAGGAAACATGCGTCTTCGCTCGCTTCATCTTCTGCTGCTCGTCGCCGCGATCGCATTTGCGTCGGGATGCAAGAACCAGAATGGTCCGGACACGGAGACGAAGTCGATCGTCGATCAGCACTTGGCGGCCGTGCCCGCGTCGGCAAAGCAGGTCGCGGAAGGTCGCAACGCGATCCAGTACAAGGCCGACAAGAGCGGCATGCTTTATCTGTACGACATCACGGCTAACACGCTGCTCGACGCGCAGCGGATCAATGAAGGCCAGACTTATCGCGTGAGCACCGATCGCAATGCAGTTTGGGTCGACACTCGAGAAACCCGGCTCGCGGGGCTTTATGGCCAGCACATGCTGCGGGTTTACCTCGATCCGCAGTGAGCGCGCTGAGGTTCAGATGCGTCGAGTTGTGGTGATCATTCTCGCGGCGTCGGTGATGGCCGGATGCCATCACGATAAGCCCGAGAAGGAAAAACCGACGACGATGCCGAGCTTTTACGGCACCGCGGGACAGGCGCCGATCGCGGCTGAAGCGCAGCCCACGCTGGTGGAGCAAGGCGAACCGCCGCTCGCGTATCGCGTGGAGTCGAGTGTGACGATTCGAGTCACCGACATGACCGCGGGCCAGACCGTTGCGACCGCCCGCATGAAAGCCGGCGATTACGTGGCGGTGACCGGAGACAACGGCGTGGTGATGGCCGGAGAACGAATCGTGAAAGGCCCACTACCGGAAGACCATCGCTATGGAATTTACGTCGAGCAGCCGAGCAAAAATGTTTTCCAAAGCGGCGTGATCGAGCCAGCACCTCGCTGATCGAAGAGAGAATTGCATGAAGAGAAAACTCTACATCGCGTCGATCCTCGCGGGCGCCATCGCGATCGGATGCGCGTCAACGAAGAACAAGAACGCGACGCCTTCCTCGACGGGCATGTCATCGTCGGAATCGATGGCTCATCAGTTCCCGGTAGAAGGCGTGCCGCCGTACGCGAACGAAGAGAAATCCGGCAATGGCCCGCTCGAGTACAAGGCGACCGAGGACGGCCGTGTGTTCTTAGCCGACACCACAGACAACGTCGTTTTGTTCAGCGGAAAACTTGCGAAGGACCAGACGTTCGCCCTCGACCCCGAAGCGCGCCGCGCGACGATCGACGGCAAGTACGTCTTCACACGGGAGATTTACCCGAGTCACAGTCACAAGCTGTATTTCACAGCGGAGTAGTTAACAACCGAACCGCAGTTTGCAGTGGATTCGGCGAGGCAGCCCTCGCCGCAGGGAGTTTTGTTGTCTCATTTCCGGGCGCGACGAAAAGCACAGGAGGCTTGAGTCGAGAGAGTTGTGCGGGCGATTTAATCATCACCACACCCGCGCACAGGTGAGAAGTTTCGGGGACGAAAAATGCTTCCTTTTCCTCAGGTGGAAGAGGGACGTCGAGAAGGATCGCCGACAGTTACGTACCTAAAATCAAGGGAAGTTTAAGATGAAGATCACCCGCAGATTTACTCAGGCCGGACAGGATGTTTTCGCCTCGGTCGTATACGAAAAACGCACCAGCCGCATCACCAATCCCGATGGCTCGGTCGTGTTTGAAATGACTGACGCGGAGATTCCCAGGCAGTGGAGCCAGCTCGCCACCGACATCATGGTGAGCAAGTATTTCCGCAAAGCCGGAGTTCCCCAATCGGATGGCTCGACCGGTCCGGAAAAGTCCGCGAAGCAGGTGATCCATCGCCTCGCCGGTTGCTGGCGTCACTGGGGTGAGACGCACGGCTACTTCGATTCAACGGAAGACGCGCAGGCGTTTTATGATGAGCTCTCGTACATGCTGCTGCACCAGATGTGCGCGCCGAACTCGCCGCAATGGTTCAACACCGGCCTGCACTTCGCCTACGGCATCACCGGCCCGGCGCAGGGTCACTACTACTGCGACCCGAAGACCGGCGAGATGAAGAAGAGCGCCAACGCCTACGAACATCCGCAGCCGCACGCGTGCTTCATTCAGTCGGTGTCGGATGATCTCGTCAATGAAGGCGGGATCATGGACCTGTGGACCCGCGAAGCGCGTCTGTTCAAATACGGCAGCGGCACGGGTTCGAACTTCTCGCGACTGCGCGGCGAAAATGAAAAACTCTCCGGCGGTGGCAAGTCCTCCGGCCTGATGAGCTTCCTCAAGATCGGCGATCGCGCCGCCGGCGCGATCAAGTCCGGCGGAACCACGCGTCGCGCCGCCAAGATGGTCTGCCTCGATCTCGATCACCCCGATATCGAAGACTTCATCAACTGGAAGGTTCGCGAAGAGCTGAAAGTCGCCGCGATGGTCGAAGGCATGAAGCTCCTGCCGAAGGACCAGCAGGACATCGCCGCCAAGCTCGGCCTCAAGCTCGACTACGATTTCAACGGCGAAGCGTATCACACCGTTTCCGGCCAGAACTCCAACAACTCCGTCCGCATCCCCAACCGCTTCTTCAAAGCGATCGAAGAGGACGGCGATTGGGATCTGACTTTCCGCACCGGCAACAAAAAAGTCGCCAAGACGCTGAAGGCTCGCGAACTGTGGGATGAGATTTCCTACGCCGCATGGCGCTGCGCCGATCCGGGTGTGCAGTACGACGACACGATCAACCAATGGCACACCTGCCCGAAGAGCGGCCGCATTAACGCGAGCAACCCGTGCGTCACCGGCGACACGCGCGTGCTCACGCCCGGCGGAATCTGGCGCCGCATCGACCAGATGATCCACCTGCCGTCGCGCGTCGTGACCAATCTGAAAGACCAGGAAATTCACGTCACCGAAGGCAGCTTCCCCACCGGCACGAAGGAAGTCTTCGAGCTTCGCACCGTCGGCGGATACACGCTGAAGGTGACCGCCGACCACAAGATCCTCACCCGTCGCCGTGGATGGGTGGCGGCACAAGACCTCACGCACGATGACGAGATCCGCCTCTCGAGCAAGCCCGCCACCGTGCAGGAAATCGGCGAGCCGCAGGATCACCGCTTCTTCCAGATGCTGGGCCTGTTCCTCTCCACCGCCAACAACGACAACAGCGCCTTGCACCTGGACAACTGCGTCGCCCACAACCTCGCCGACGAGTTTGTCCATTACGTCCACGAAACCTGGGGCGATCGCACCAATTACGATGACGATTACGCCAACCAACTCATGTTGGAAGAATCAGACGCCGGCTCTGAGCGAAGTGAAGAGGCGGATACGCTTACCGCAACCCTGACCCACCGTCGTCTCATCTCGCGCCTTCGCGCGTTCGTCCGCAACGACAACGGCAAGCTCCGTCTGACCGACGAAGCCTTCACGACCGGTTTAGCCGCGCAGAAGCATGTGCTTCGCGCCCTCTTCACCGCCGACGCCGTCGTCACCGGCAACACGCTCGAACTGCAAAGCGACAACCACAACCTGCTGCAGGACGTTCAGCTCCTGCTGCTGGGCTTCGGAATTCAGTCCGCTATTTTTGCCGATGGCGGAGCCGTCGGATACGGAGGCTTGCCCGATCGGCGAGCGAACCCCCTTTCGCTAGGCTCGCGCTCCCCGCGCGGCGACGCAGACTCCAGACGCCACGGCCTGCGTATCGATCCGGGCAGCCTCCGTTCTTTTGGAAAACACATCGCGCTTCTCCCCGGCAAGAAGCTCGAACAACTCGCGCACGTCGTGACCCTTGCGATCACGACGCAAAAGCCCACGGATGGCCATCCGTGGGCGTCGGGAAACTGGGAACGCGTGAACTCCTTCACCAGCATCGGCAAGCAGCAAGTCTTCGACCTCACCGAGCCGCACACGCACTCGTTCATCGCCAACGGAATCACCGTGCACAACTGCTCGGAATACATGTTCCTCGACGACACCGCGTGCAACCTCGCGTCGCTCAACGTCCTCACGTTCTTCGACGCCGAGAACCGCCGATTCGACATCGAAGGCTTTAAACACGGCGTGCGCATCTGGACGATCGTCCTCGAAATCTCGGTGTTGATGGCCAGCTTCCCGAGCGAGGAAATCGCGCGGCTTTCGTACAAGTTCCGCACGCTCGGCCTCGGCTACGCCAACCTCGGCGCGATGCTCATGCAGGCGGGCATCCCGTACGACAGCGACAAAGGCCGCGCCATCTGCGCCGCCCTCACCGCAATCCTCACGGGCGAAAGTTATGCCACCAGCGCCGAGATGTCGCGCGAGCTCGGCCCCTTCCCGGCTTCCACGAAAACCGCAACGAGATGCTG
>JAICIO010000226.1 GCA_025924315.1 Phycisphaerae bacterium | reverse complement strand
TGCAGCAGACCGCGCGCCTTCTGAAAGAGGCGCAGGATTTCGCGCACGAGATCGCGGTTAATAATGGCCGCATCATCTTCCTCGGCACAAAGAAGCAGGCGCAGGACACCGTACGGACCGAAGCGGGCCGCTGCGGCATGTCCTATGTCGATCGTCGCTGGCTCGGCGGCACGCTCACCAACTTCGTGACCATCCGCTCCCGGCTCCGCTACCTCCGCGAGCTTGAGCGTCGCGTCTACAGCGGCGAGCTCGAGAGCCTGCCGAAGCAGGAGCAAGTGAAGATCCAGCGAGAATTGCAAAAGCTTCAAGAGTCGCTGGGCGGTCTGCGAGATATGACGCAACTGCCGTCGGCCCTCTTCATTGTCGATCCGAAGCGCGAAACGATCGCGGTTGCGGAAGCGCGACGCCTCGGTATTCCGATCATCGCCATGGTCGATACGAACTGCGACCCGGATCTCGTCGACTACGTGATTCCGGCCAACGACGATGCGATCCGCTCGGTGCGATTGATCACGTCGCGCATCGCCGACGCGGTCATTGAGGGCCGCACGGAACAAGAGAGCACGCTGGCGAGCGAGCCGGGCATGGAAGCCCAGTATGACGAGGCGTCATACAACTTCAGCGACGACGATGACTCCGACGATTCGGATTCGGACTCGAGTTCGGAGACGAACCCGGCCGGCCGGACAGGCGCTCGCCGCTAAGCACAACAGCGGACGGTTCCAGGGGCCGGCGCAATCGCCGGCCTCACTTCGATCACCGAATGAATTTTCAAGGAGGAACTGTGCAGATCACCACGAAAATGGTGAAGGATCTTCGTGAGCAAACGGGCGCCGGAATTATGGATGCCAAACGCGCGCTCGAATCGGCGGATGGCGACTTCACCAAAGCGAGCCAGATTATCCGACAGCAGGGCCTCGACCGGGCGGAGAAGAAATCCGATCGCACGGCTTCGCAGGGACTCGTCTGGTCCTATATTCATGGCGGGCAGGCCGGTCAGAGCGGCGGGCGCATCGGCACACTCGTGGAAGTCAATTGCGAAACCGATTTCGTTGCGCGCACCGACGATTTCCGAACGCTCGCTCGCGATCTGGCGATGCACATCGCGGCGACCAATCCGCGCTACATCTCGCCTGACGACATTCCGGCTGATGTGCTGGCCAAAGGTGAAGCCGAACTGGGCGATCGCGAGAAGTTCATCGAGCAGGTTGCGCTGCTTGCGCAGCCGTTCGTCAAAGATCCCAAGCGAACGATTCAGGATCTGATCAAAGAGCAGGTCGGCAAGCTCGGCGAGAACATTGTCGTCCGGCGTTATGCGCGCTTCGAACTCGGTGCCGAGTCCGATCCGAACCAGGAATCATAGGTCGCCCCCGGTGATCGATGAGGCGCGGCCGGACGCGAAAACGCGACGATCCCGCTTTGGTCGGGTCGTCTTGAAGCTCTCCGGCGAAGCATTGATGGGTGAGGCCGGTTACGGGATCGACCCCGCCGTGGTTACCGCCATCGCCGATCAGATCTCGCGTGTCGTGAATGACGGCGTGGAGATCGCTATCGTCGTTGGCGGCGGCAACATCTGGCGCGGTCTGGCAGCCAGCGCGCGCGGCATGGATCGCGCGACGGCCGATTATATGGGAATGCTCGCGACGGTCATCAACGGACTCGCGTTGCAAGATGCGCTCGAGCAAGCCGGAGTCCATACACGCGTTCAAACCGCCGTCGAAATGCACCAGGTTGCCGAGCCATATATCCGCCGCCGCGCGATTCGCCACATGGAAAAGGGGCGCGTCGTCATTCTGGCCGGGGGCACCGGCAACCCATACTTCACCACCGACACGGCAGCAGCGCTGCGCGCGGTCGAGATTGGTGCTGAAGTCATCCTCATGGGGAAAAACAACGTCGACGGCGTGTACGACGATGATCCAAAGCTCAATCCTCAGGCGACACGATACGCGGTATTATCGCATCAGGAAGCGCTGGAGCGGAATCTCCGCGTGATGGATCAATCGGCGCTCGCTCTCTGCCGAGAAAATAACCTTCCCATCATCGTCTTCGATCTCATGACGCCCGGCAATATCGAGCGCGCCGCGCGTGGCGATGAAGTCGGGACGCTGGTGTCGTAGCGCCGGCCTGGGCGCGGCCACTGATACAATATCGTTACCACCTGTAGCGAAAGAGGAGGATACTGATGATCGACGACGTACTCCTCGATGCCGAAGACCGCATGATCAAGACGATCGATGCGTTGAAACGCGAACTCTCCGGTATTCGCACCGGCCGCGCCGCGCCAGCACTCATCGAACGACTCGAAGTCGATTATTACGGCACGCCGACACCGCTCAATCAAATTTCCGGCATCAGCGCACCGGAGGCGCGGCTTCTTGTGGTACAACCGTGGGATCGTGGGGCCGTTGGTTCGATCGAAAAGGCGATTCGGAGCTCCGATCTCGGGTTAAACCCGACGAACGACGGTCAGTTGATCCGCATCGCGATCCCGGCGCTCACGGAAGAACGACGCAAATCGTTGGTGAAGGTTGTGCGAAACAAAGTCGAGGAATCGCGCGTCGCCTTGAGAAATATTCGCCGAGACGGTGTAACGCAGATCAAAGAGCTGATGAAAGAAAAAGAGATCGGCGAGGACGACGAGCACCGCGGCGAGCAGCAGATTCAGGACCTGACCAATCGCTATATTGGTGAGGCCGACAAGATTGGAAAGCAAAAAGAGGATGAAGTCCTCGAAGTCTGAGGCGCCATCCCATTCCGACCCCCGCCCTGCCCCCGAGACATCATCCCTGGGGGACAATGGATCATCCGCGCCCGGCCGGGCGGTCCCACGCCATGTCGCGATCATCATGGACGGCAACGGACGTTGGGCGACCAAACGCGGCCTGCCGCGGATCAATGGCCACGAAGCGGGCACTGAGAATATCCGCCGCATCACCATCAGGGCGGGCGAGATCGGCATCCGCTATCTCACGCTCTGGGCTTTTTCGACCGAAAACTGGCGCCGTCCGCGCGACGAGGTCGATGGGATTTTGCGGATTCTCGCCGAGGCGATCGCCCGCGAAACCGACGAATTACACGAACGCGGCGCCCAACTCAGGCACATCGGGAGCCTCGATGGTCTCTCGCCCGAATTGCGTGACGCGATTCTCGACTCGATCGAACTCACCCGCAATAACGACTTCATCGTCCTTACGCTCGCGTTTAACTACGGTGGCCGCGCTGAGCTTCTCCAGGCGATCCGCCGCATTGTTGCCGACGACGTCGATCCAAACGACATTGATGAAGCGCTCGTCAACCGCTATCTCTATACCTGCGACATTCCCGAGCCGGACCTGATCATTCGCACCTCGGGCGAATATCGAACGAGCAACTTCTTGCTCTGGCAATCAGCCTACGCCGAATACTTTTTCACGCCGGTGCTCTGGCCGGACTTCGGTCCCCAAGAACTGGTACAGGCCGTGAACGAATATCGGCATCGCGATCGGCGTTTCGGGGGGATCAAGCCGCCCGTCGCCGAGTGACCTTGCAGTCGGACGGGAGCGCCTCGAGGCGTGTTGCGCCAGCGGTCGATCAGCGCCATAGGTATCGTGTTATTCGCGGCTATTCCGGCGTTCGTTGGTGGCGTTGTCTTCGCGCTCGCGATGCTCGTCATCGCCCTCGTTTCGCTTCACGAGTTGACCAGCACCTACCGCATCGCCGGGTTTACCCCGTTCCGGCGGACCATGTTGATCGCCGGGGCGCTCTTCGTCATCTTCGGCGCGATCGAACCGCTCAAAGCGATTCCCTGGCTCGTCATCGCCCTCCTCCTCCTGACGCTCGTTGTTCCGATGGCGCGCTCCTCATTCGCCGGTGCCGTCGCTGACTGGTCGCTGTCGTTCACTGGTATCGTTTATGTCGCGTTGCCGCTCGTCTTCGCCATCGCGCTGCGAGGAGTCGATGGTGACGCCAGCCAGGGCTGGGTGAATCAGGTGTCCGGCTGGTTCGGCACGCCCGGACGGGGACTCGCGCTCGTCGGGGTCGTCTTCGCCGTAACCTGGCTCAACGACACCGCCGCCTATCTCGTCGGTCGGAGCTTTGGCAAAACCAAGCTGGTGCCGGCGCTCAGCCCGGGGAAGACGCGCATCGGCTCGGCGGCCGGGCTACTCGCGGGAGCGTTGACCGGCATGCTGGCAGCGTGGATCTTCGGCCTGCCGATCAATGTTGTCGTCGCAGCTGTCGTGGGGTTGCTGCTTGCGATCGCCGGTCAGATCGGTGACCTGGCCGAGTCGCTCATCAAACGGAGCGTCGGAGTGAAAGACATGGGCGCGCTGATTCCGGGTCATGGCGGAATGCTCGATCGCATCGACGCGCTCCTGTTCACGTTTCCCGTCACCTTTGCTTTGGCAGAACTGCTCACACGGATTGGTTGGATGTGACCGCGAAGAAGATTGCGCTGCTCGGAAGCACCGGTTCGGTGGGCCGTCAAACGTTGGACGTTGTACGCCAATTTCCCGAGCAACTCCAAATCGTCGCCCTGGCCGCCGGTTCGAATCAATCGCTGCTGACCCAACAGGTCGCAGAGTTTCGCCCGCGCTTCGTCTCAGCCGAATGCGATCTCGCGGTACCGGACGGATCGTTTGCGGAATGCGGTCATGGCGTTGACGGACTCCTAACCGCGGCCACCCTGGCCGAGGTCGATATCGTGGTTGTCGCCACGTCCGGTCACGCCGCGATCTTGCCGACGCTGCGCGCGATTGAGCATGGGAAAACGATCGCGCTCGCCAACAAGGAAGCGATCGTCTGCGCCGGCGCGATCATCGTGCCCGCCGCGCGAAAACATGGCGTCGAGATTCGACCGGTCGATAGCGAGCATAGCGCGATCTGGCAATGTCTCAACGGACTCCAGGCGGGCACGGATGTGGCGCGCATTACGCTTACCGCCTCAGGTGGACCATTCCTCAATCTCCCGCTCGAAGATCTGGCTCACGCGACCGTCGATCAAGCGTTGGCGCACCCGAACTGGAACATGGGCACCAAAATAACGATCGATTCGGCCACGCTCATGAACAAGGGCCTGGAAGTGATCGAGGCCCACTGGCTCTTCGGTATGCCCTTCGAGCAGATCGCGGTCGTTACGCACCCGCAAAGCGTCGTACATTCACTGGTCAGCTTTCGCGATGGCTCGGTCCTGGCTCAATTCGGTGTCCATGATATGCGACTCCCCATTCAATATGCGCTTACGTACCCGGAACGAGCGCCCGCACCACACCTCGCGCTCGATATCGGCGCGCTGGGTACGCTCGAATTTCACGAACCGGACCACAAGCGATTCCCAGCGCTCGCGATTGCCCGGCAAGCGGGGATGGCTGGAGGATCGTACCCGGCCGTGTTGAGCGGCGCGGACGAAGTCGCGGTGCGCGCATTCATGTCCGGCGAGCTCCGCTT
>JAICIO010000225.1 GCA_025924315.1 Phycisphaerae bacterium | reverse complement strand
TGCGTAGGGTCCGCTTCAGCGGACCGGTTATTTCTTCTCCTTAAAAAAGAGAGTAACCGGTCCGCTGAAGCGGACCCTACGCGTTTCACGACGCCAGTCCCGATGCTATAGTTCGAAAGACCTATGGCTAAGCACACCATCGTTTTAATTCCCGGCGACGGCATCGGCCCCGAAGTGAGCGCCGCGACCAAGCGCGTGCTTGAAGCGGCGGGTTTGCAAGTCGAGTGGGTCGAGCTGCCCGCCGGCGCCACCGCGATCGAACAGGGCTACGACAACGTCCTCCCTGAGCGCACGCTCGCCGCGATCAAAGCACATAAAGTCGCGATCAAAGGCCCTGTCACCACGCCCGTCGGCAAAGGCTTCAAATCCGTCAACGTGCAACTGCGTCAGAAGCTGAACCTCTACGCCGCCGTCCGTCCTGTGCGGTCGCTCGAAGGAATCAAAACGCGCTTTGACGACGTCGACATCGTGATCGTCCGCGAAAACACGGAAGGTTTGTACAGCGGAATCGAGAACGAAGTCGTGCCCGGCGTAGTCACAAGTCTGAAGGTCGCATCCGAGCAGGCCTGCACGCGGATTGCGCGATACGCGTTCCGCTACGCCACCAAGCGTCACCACAAAAAGATCACGGTGTTTCACAAGGCCAACATCATGAAATTGTCGGACGGCCTTTTCCTTAACTGCGCCCGCCGGATCTGGGAAGACGAGTATCCGAACATCGAGTACGAAGAACTGATTATCGATGCCGGATGCATGAAGCTGGTGCAAAACCCTGAACGTTTCGACGTGCTGCTGATGGAAAACCTCTACGGCGATCTGGTGAGCGATTTGTGCGCTGGCCTGGTCGGCGGACTCGGCGTCGTTCCGGGATCCAACATCGGCGATGACGCCGCGGTCTTCGAAGCTGTCCATGGCAGCGCGCCCGACATCGCGGGCAGGGGCCTGGCCAATCCGCTCGCGCTCATCATGAGCGGCGTGATGATGCTCAACCACATTCACGAAGAGAAAGTCGCCGACAAGATCAAGAAGGCCTATAACTCCGTCATCGCCGAAGGTAAAACCCTCACGCGCGACCTGGGCGGCACAGCCTCTACCGGCGAATTTACCGATGCCCTCATCGCAAAGCTATCGTAGCGCCCGCGTCTTATCAGCACTTTGCAGTTATGCGGACCTTTCGATTCAAGTGCACCGCCCCGAAGTTCGATGTAAATGGTGTAAGGGGCTGCAGAATGAATCTGACCGCGCAATCTTTCGCCGAAATCGTCGCTTGCATGAAGACCGGCTTCAGCGGCGCGGGCATGGAAAAGCGCCGCGCTTCGCGCATCGACGTCCAGACGAAGGTTCACATTTCAGTCTTCGCGGACGGGAAAATCGTTCGCTCGCTTTCGGCGCTCTCGCGCGACCTTTCGTTCACGGGCGTCGGCCTGATGACTGCCATTCCGCTTGAGCGCGGCGACACCTTCATCATCCAGCTTCCGCGGCAGGGCAAGCCGCCGCTTTATCTCGTGACCAAGGTGATGTTCAGCCGCGCGATTGCCGACAGTCTCTTCACGATCGGCGGAGAGTTCGAACGCGAACTGCCCCACTCCGAAGCCGAATCGCTCTTCAAGGTCGATCAGGACCAGCAAAAGCGCATCCGCGAGGCGATGCTCGTCTAACCTGAGTTACGTAAAAGCAAACAAAGCGACATGCGTCTTTCCGCAGAACAATTTGCAGAGTTTGTGTCCGTGATGGACCACATGAAGTCCCCCGCCGCGGAGCAGGACAAGCGGCGCTCCGCCCGCATGGAACTTCAGGCGCAGGTCCCGATTACATTTATCTCCGATGACGAGCCGCCCAAAGCGTCGGTCGTCGAAGTGCGCGATTTCTCCGCGCGCGGCATCGCGGTTTTGCACGATTCCGCCCTTCCAATAGGACAGCAATTCATCGTCGAGCTGCGACGATTGAAGGGCCGGTCGATCTCGCTGTTGTGCACGGTCGTCCATTCGCGACCGCTCGCCGACGGCAAGTTCAACATCGGCGCCGAGTTCACCTGCGTGCTGCAGAATCCCCCCGCCACGCCCGTGCCTGAGAACCCCAAAGAGCTGACCCGAATTCAGAAATCAGTGCTCGGATAACAAAGGCTGCCGGCGTAGTGACGCTCCCGGATACTTTGGTGGCACAGGCATTCTTGCCTGTGATGCGGCGATGTAATCATCGACGCAATCGGTCACGGAGTACCGCGCCCGATCACCGACAGGAATGTCGGTGCCACCATCCTTTGTCAGCACTTCAAAACGAGTTGCAGTCAAGGCGTTTCGCCGTCTCCGACCACGCATATTTGCCCGCAACGAGATCGTCATTGATCGCCCGCAAATACCGCCGCTGCTGCGCGTCCGCCATGAACTCATGCAATGGCGCGAAGTTCACCGCGATCCCATCATCGATGAACCGATCCCAATTGCCCGGCACATCGACAATGCGACTGATCACATCCGCCGTCGCGCGATGGCTCACCAGATGCAGCGCGCCCTTAGCGCGCAGGCTTAAGATCGTTGGCCGACGTCGATAGAGCTGATTGTGCCAAGCCGCGAAATGTCTCGTTAGGAACTCGCCGAGCCCCCCAATCTGCGTTTCGATCTCGTCGCATTCTTCGGCCAGGATTTCGCGAATTCGGTTGATCGCAGCTGAGTTGACCTCAGCCATGATCGATTCGCGCAGCACCTGACGCACCGCGAAGCTGATCCACCGTCTCGCCAGATCGGCGCGATCAAAAGCGACGACACCCTCGTCTTCGTCCGGCTTCACGCCATACCACAGCGACACGATCTGATCGATTTCCACTTCGAGCTGATGCAACGATTCGTGCAAAGACCGATGCAATAGCTCCGCCGATTTCCATGGCATCGGTGAAACAAAATCGCGACTGGTTTCATCGAATTGATCGAGCCTCCTCTGAATCGCCATCGCGCACTGCACGCATCCGCGCAAGCGCTCGTCGCCCTCATTCGGAATCGGCAACTGCGCCAGATCCCCCACCTGAAAATTCACCGTCGGATTGATCGCATGCAGCAACTGCCTCGCCGCCGACGAATTCAGGATCCCCAGAATCGTCAGCGGATCGTCCGGAAAGAGCGCCGAACCCGCGACATCAAAAAAGCTCCCCGCCGGCATCCACCGCGCGCTGAACCGGCCCGAAGTGAGATATGAATAGGTAATCCCCTCGCGTCCGTAGAAGTCGCTGTTCTTCGCGACCCATTCCCACTTGCCGTTGAGATACGGGTATCGCTCGACGATGCTCCGCTTGATCGCCGCGCCATCCTCCGCCCAATCCACGCAATGCAGCGGATTCTGATACCACCGCCGGCTCTGCCCGCCCTTCGCATACGGCCGCCATTTCTCCCCTGGCTTCAGTTGGTCATGAAGACACTCCTGCTCTTCCGGTGGCACCGACATTCCTGTCGGTGATCGGTCGCGGTACTCCGCGGCCGAATTCTCGAGCGACCGGGTCGAGGAATACCTCGCCCCGTCACAGGCAGGAATGCCTGTGCCACCATTAGAGTCGGATCGACCTGTGACCTCCCACCAGTATCGCACGAACCGCGCATTGTCCGTCGTCGCCAATCCCTGCCGTGGCGGCGCGATTTCGCCGAGCGTTCGCATCGATCGCCACGCCTCGCGGATTGCTCGCGGCGTCCAATAGGCCCATGTCCCGCGCGGCAGTGCATGCAATTCGGACTGCGATAGCTCGAATCGCTTCGACATATCGCGCACCGCCTCGACCAGCATTTCCCGTTTCTTCTGCGCGTCTCCTTCAAGGAGCCGAATTGCTGAACATGCGGTCGATTCGCTCACGCCCTTTTGCGCCGTGAACGCGACCGTTTGCAACGTTCCGGGATTGCCGACGTCGAAGAGCGATCCGCCGAAATGCGCGATGGTTTCGATCGTTGCTGACTGCGCCAGCTTCCGCCGCAGTCCTTCGTAACCGGCGGTGAACATGAACGAATGCATCGTCAGCATCCCGACGCGTCCGCCGGCCCGCGCCAACTCGAAACACCGCTCGATGAAGCACGCATACTCGTCCCGCCAAGCGCACGGAAATCGCTTTTTCAATCGGGCAACGCGCGCCGGGTCCAGATTCCGCGCCGACAAATACGGCGGATTCGTCACCACCACATCGGCATCCGCCACGAAAGACTCAAAGAGCGAATCCCCGCAAAACAGTCGCGGAGAAGCTTCACCGCTGATGGCAAACTTCATCGCAAGCGACGCGCGCGCCAATTGCAGAGCGATCGGATCGATGTCCGCACCGAGCAGATTCGACGACAGAATCGCCCGTGAAATCTCATCCTTTCGCCGAACGGATGGCTCCGCCGGCCATCCTGCGCGCCCGGCCCGGTCAATCTCTTCGCGATACATCTCCGCCAGCATCTCCGCCGCAACGAGGCCGAAGTTCATCGTCCCGCACGCGGGATCGAGCACGCGAATCGTTGATGCTCGTCGAAACGCTTCCGGCTGTGCATCGGACGAATCGATCAGCCATCGAAATGCGATCGACGAATCGGGATGCCACGCCCGCCAGAGTCGCCCGAGGGTATTGTGCAGCAAAAACTCAACCACCCACCGCGGCGTGAACAGCTGCGTCACTGTCGCGATCTCATCCTGTGCAAACTTCCGCCGTTCGCGCGCCGTCGCGCGATAGGACGACTTCAACGCCCGCGCGTTCAGCGCCTGATAAATCCGCCCAAGCGCATCATCTTCCAGGAGGAAACTTCTCGCGGCTGAGTCGACTTCACCGTTGAGCCGGAACTCGTCATGCTGCGATTGAATCGGCGGCAGGCCGCGCATCTCGCGCATGCGCGCATGACACGCCGACAACACCCGATCGCGCCCAAGGTTCCCCGTGCCGGCGCGCTCGCGCAACCGAGCCACCCATTGGTTCACCTGCCGCTGCGTCATCGGCCATCGTGTATATCCGATTCGACCTGAGAAAAATAGCCCCGCGGCGGTACAACATCGGCATGAAACACTTCGCCACCGCCAACAATCGATCCTTCTTCAAACCGCTCTACGCCACGAGCGACTGCCAGGCCGCGATGATGACACTGAAGCCCGGCCAATCGACAACCGACGAGCCCGAGAACGAGCATCCGCGATGTGAACAATGGCTCTTCGTGATTTCCGGAACGGGCCGCGCGATAGTTGGAAAGAAGCGCGTCAGCCTGAAGCAGGGTTCATTGTTATTGATCGAGAAGAACGAACCTCACCAGATCACCAACACCGGCCGCGCGCCCATGCACACGATTAACTTCTACGCCCCGCCCGCGTACACGAGCTCGGGAAACGTACGACCAACGGTGAAAGTGGCAGGAGCGTTCAAACGCGTCGTAGACGCGCTGGTTTGATGCGTGTAGCCGGGGCGGGTTGGGCGCGGGGGGTTGGGGGGGGGAAGGGGGGGCACCAGCCCCCGGCAACCCCGGCGGGGTGGGGCGGGTTAAAGGGGGGCCCCCGC
>JAICIO010000224.1 GCA_025924315.1 Phycisphaerae bacterium | reverse complement strand
CGTAGGGTGCGCTTCAGCGCACCGGTTATTCGCCTTTCTAACGGGAGAAATAACCGGTGCGCTGAAGCGCACCCTACGAGAATGTGTAACCATGTTTAATGTCGCGGCCGGTGTGTGCCGGTCAGCTGGAAAGGAGCGCAGAAGAGTGCAGAACGTGAAAGATCAAGTTGTTCAGCAGCCGATGAAGAAGGCGTACCAAACGCCGACCCTTCAGACGCACGGTCCGGTTCAGCAGGTAACGGAGAAGCACCACGATTTCAGTGGTCTTCCCTTCCCTTCAAACCCGGGTCGCTAACGATTGATCGTATATTCATCGCCGGGCAATGAGCATGCAGTACACCGCTTACGGTCTGGTGATTGAATCGGCGATCGATCTGCCTGAGCTGCTGAAAAGCAACGCGGCACGCCCCGACGTCGTCGTGCGCATTGGGAGTACCCATCGCTTTGACCATCAAAGCGAACCCCCCAGGAATCGCGCGATCGCCGGCGAGGCGTGCCTTTTTCATTCCGAGATCGGATCGATCACGATTCGCAAGGGTCGCGAAATTCTGATCGAGCCGATCGACGGCGCGCTCGAGAGCGACATTCGACTGTTTCTCCTCGGCCCGGTGCTCGGCATTCTCCTTCACCAGCGCGGTTATCTCGTTCTTCATGCCAGTTGCGTCGCGATGAAACACGATGAGCAGCCGATTGCGTTTGCCGTCGTCGGTGAAAAAGGACAGGGAAAATCCACGCTCGCGGCGGCGTTTGTGGCGGCGGGGCATGCGCTGTTGAGCGACGACATCGTCGCGGTGGATTTGTCGCAGGATCGCCCGACTGTCGTGCCGGGGTTCTCACAGTTGAAGCTCTGGCCCGAATCGCTCGCGACGCTGGGCGATTCGATCGATGATCTTCCCAAGGCGCGGCCGTCGATCGAAAAGCGACTGCGCAAAGTCGAACAGGATTTTCCCCGCGATCCGATTTCGCTCAGCGCGGTTTACGTTTTAGCCGACAGTGATACAAATGAAGTGCAAGCGCTTGGGCCGCAGCGGGCGTTTATGCAGATGGTGCAGCACTGCTATGTGATTCACATGCTGCGCGAGACAGGCGAGTCGGCCGCGAATTTCAACCAGACCGCCGACCTCGTTAAACGGGTGCCGATTTCGCAGCTCAACCGCCAGCGCCGGCTCGATGCGCTGCCGGAGGTCGTGCGGCTGATCGAGCGCGAGCTTTTCGCCACCGTCCCTTCGCATGCGGACGCGGAATAGAAACATCCTCCCGATCCTGTTCGACGCGCTGCAGATTCGCCCAACCGAACTCGGCATCGAGCGCTTGCGGCAGTCGATATTGAACGTCAGCGCAACCGACTGGCCGCTGATCCTCCGCGCGGCGGAGCATCATCGCGTCGCGCCGCTGATGTACCGCAACCTCTCGCGGTATGCATCGGACGAAACCCCACCGCAAATCCTGCAACAACTCCGCGAGAGCGCGCTCGCGTACACCCAGCGAAACCTCTTCCTGCTGCAGCGTCTCACCTGGTTGCTCGATCTGCTCGATCGCGAAAAAATCCGCGCGATCCCGTTCAAAGGTCCGACACTGGCGCTCAGCGCCTACGGCGATCTCTCACTTCGCCCCTGCGGTGATCTCGATCTGCTGCTCTCGCCGGATGACTTGGTTCGCGCGAAAGATCTGCTCGTCGCGGAGAAGTTCGAGCCACTGTTCCCAACTTCTTCGCGCCGCGAATCGGCTTATCTCGCTTCTCTCACAGGCGAACAGTTGATCGAGTATCTAAAGTGGCAACGCGAGTATCACCTCATCCGCCGAAGCGATGGCCTCAACATCGACCTGCACTGCGGAATCGTGCCGGGGAGCTTCGCTCTCGGATTAGGGCATGACATCTTCTTCGACGACATGCAGACGATGAAGGTCGCGGGGCGGGAGATGCCGCAGCTTTCGCCGGAGTCGATGCTGCTTGTTCTCTGCGCAAACGGAACGAAAGACTACTGGTCCGAGCTCGACCGCGTCGCGGACGTCGCCGCGGTGATCGAGAAAAATCTCGAGATTGGGTGGGACGTGCTTTTCAATCGCGCTGAGCAGCTGTCGATTCGCCGCGCGCTGTTACTGGCGCTCGAGCTGTCGCGCCCACTTCTGAGCGAGCCGCTTCCGCCGACGGTCGTTCGCGAGATCGAATCCGACCGCACATTACCCGCGCTCACCGCAAAAATCCGCGGGCGCTGGTTCAACTGTGACGGTCGACGCGGCGGCGCCGATTCAGCCCTCTTCCACCTCCACATCCGCGACCGCTGGCGCGATCGCTTGCGGTTTTTCTCGCGGCAATTCGTCCCAACGGTCGGCGATCGCGCCGCGGCGCCGATGCCTCGTGCTTTGTCATTCCTCCACTACGTCCTGCGTCCGATTCGCCTTTTCGGTAAACATGTCACCAGGACCTGAAATCGCACGTTGGCCGCTTCGCGGTTTCGCAAATCGACGCGTGTCCCTCTGCGAAACCGCAAGCGAACTCGACATGGTCCATTGAGCTTCCGTTCGCATGCGCGAGCGCTATAATGCCCTCCGACATGAACGAATCCCGCATCGCGAAATTGGCGCTCGAAGACGGCACCGTATTCACCGGCCGCGCGTTTGGCGCCACCGGCACCACCGAAGGCGAAGTCGTCTTCAACACATCGATGTACGGCTATCAGGAGATCCTCACCGATCCGTCCTACAAGGGGCAGATCGTGACGATGACCTATCCGCTGATCGGAAACTACGGCATCAATCGCGAAGATGTTGAGAGCAAGAAGCCTCACGTCGCGGGGTTCATCATCAAGGAACTTCCGCCGCTGTATTCAAACTATCGCGCGGACATCAGCCTCGATCAGTATCTGAAGGACAACAACATCGTCGGGATCGAAGGGATCGACACGCGGGCGCTCACTCGGCGTCTGCGCGTGAGCGGGGCGATGCGCGGGATCCTTTCAACCGAGCTACTCGACGACGCCAAGCTGGTCGATCGAGCGAAGCACGGCGCGCAGATGCTCGGGGCCGACTGGGTGCAGGCGGTGAAGCCCGAATCGGAGTACGCGTGGGACGAGGACCAGGGCGACTGGTCGCAGGGCAAGGTGGAGCGCGGCGATGGCTTGCATGTCGTGGCGCTCGATTGCGGCGCGAAGTCGAACATCCTGCGCCACTTCTCGGAGCGCGGTGTGAAGGTGACGGTGCTTCCGCCGGATACGACGCCCGAAGAAATCATGAAGCATCGACCGGACGGGCTGTTCGTCAGCAATGGCCCGGGCGACCCCGCCGCCCTCGATTATGCGGTGAAGCCGATCGCGGCGGTGCTCGATAAAGTGCCGACCTTCGGCATCTGCCTCGGTCACCAGCTTTTGGGTCGAGCGATCGGCGCGACGACGTACAAATTAAAATTCGGCCACCGCGGAGGAAACCAGCCGGTGATGAACCTCGACACCGGCCGCGTCGAGATCACCAGCCAAAACCACGGCTTCGCGGTCGATCAGAAATCGCTCGAATCGAAGGGTGGCGTCGTCACGCACATCAACTTGAACGACAATACGGTGGAAGGGTTCCGCCACAGTAAGCTGCCGGTCTTCAGCGTGCAATATCACCCCGAGGCGAGCCCGGGCCCGCATGATGCGTCATATCTCTTCGATGCGTTCGTCGAGATGATGAAGACGAAGAAAGCGCCGACGGGGAAACGGTTGGCGGAGTTGCAATCGCTGCGCACCGGCTAAGCAAGAGGTTGCGACGTCTTATCCCCTCTCCCTGAAAGGGAGAGGGTTAGGGTGAGGGTGAAGCGCGGTAGACATGTTGCTTTACTCTCGACAGAGACGTCGAAGCCTCTCCCCAAAAGCAGCGCAACTCGACTGCCGCGCCGACCCTCACCCTTACCCTCTCCCTTTCAGGGAGAGGGGATTAGCAATCTTTGGGGACATGGATGAACAAAGCCACTTCATATCGGTTGTGTCTACTAATTATCGTCTTACTTTCGACTGTCGCGATCCGCGCCGCGGAGACTCCGCCGAATGTGCTGATCATTCTCTCCGACGACCAAAGCGCTCCGCATCTCGGCTGCTACGGCAACAAGGACATTCACACGCCGAATATCGATAAGCTCGCATCGGAAGGGATGCGCTTCGAACGCGCGTATCAAACCGCCCCGCAGTGCGCGCCGGCTCGCGCCGCGATGCTCACGGGGCGTCACACCATTGACGTCGGCATGACGCGATTCAGCGCCGCGCTTCCGCGGGAGGTGGTGCTCTATCCGGAAATCCTGCGCTCGCAGAAGGGATATTTCGCCGGATTGTGCGGCCGAACGTATCACCTGCAGGGCGCGCTGATGAACAATCCGAACATCAAGCCTTATCTGAAGGACGAAGATTTTTCGAACATCCCCGACCGGCTTGATTATGTGAAAGTCGCGAAGGGCGATAAGGATCAGGACGCGCCGCTGCGCAAGGAGACGATCGAGCAGTTCAAGGAATTCCTGAGCAAAGTTCCCGCCGGTAAGCCGTTCTTTCTGCAGCTGTGCTGGCATGATCCGCATCGGCCGTTCAGCACAGATGAATTGCCGTACAAGCACGATCCATCGAAGCTGACGCTTCCGCCGTTCTATCCGGACAGTCCGGCGATTCGTGCGGACCTGGCCGCGTATTACGACGAGTGCGCGCGAATGGACGGCAACACCGGCACGATCCTGCAGATCCTCGACGAGCACAAGCTGACGGACAACACGATCGTCATCTTCATGGGCGACAATGGCGCGTCGCAGTATCGCGGAAAAGGCACCCTCAACGAGCTGGGCATCAACGTTCCGCTGATCGTTCGCTGGCCGGGCGTGGTGAAGCCGGGGACCTCATCGAAGGCGCTCGTCAGCGGTGAAGATCTGGGGCCGACGATTTTGCAGATCGCGGGAATCGACGCGCCGAAGAACATGACGGGCGTGAGCTTTCTCGATGAACTGCGCGATCCGTCGGCGGGGTCGAAGCGCAACATGGTGATCGCCGAGCGCGGGCCGCATGCATCGTCGCTGCCGCGCGGCGCCGCGTCGTTTGACCTCGGGCGCGTGATCGTGATGGATCGCTACAAGCTGATCTATAACGTCACGTGGCAGCTGCCGTATCAGCCGGTCGATTTCAACCTCGACAACGTGAAAGCGCTCGACAAGGAAGGGAAGCTCGAGCCGAAGTTCAAAGAGCTGTACCTGGCCGACCATCGCCCGATGTTCGAGTTTTATGACCTGCAGAATGATCCGGAGGAAATGAAAAATCTCGACGGCCAGAAGGACCTGAACAAGGTCGAGCAGGAGCTGAAAGGGCGATTGGCGGCATGGATGATCGAGCACCACGATTTCGTTCCGCTGCCGCTCAGTGGGCGGTAATCGACAAGCGCCGTGAGATTGCCTTACGGTTAAAACGGCCGCGGCAGGGGACGGGGGCCAACACCTCGCGAAGGCAATGGCGGGCCCTGAGGGGAGGCAGAGCCGTGGAGGGAGGTTTTCTTGGGCGGGGGGACAGGTGG
>JAICIO010000223.1 GCA_025924315.1 Phycisphaerae bacterium | reverse complement strand
GCGCTGCGTCAGGACCCGGACGTGATCCTGGTCGGCGAAATGCGCGACCTCGAAACCGTCGGCTCTGCGATCACCGCGGCGGAAACCGGTCACCTGGTGTTCAGCACCCTGCACACCGTGAACGCGCCGCAGACGATCGAGCGTATCATCGACGTGTACCCCAGCGACCAGCAGAACCAGATCCGCTCGATGCTCGCGAACACGCTGCAGGCGGTCATCAGCCAGACGCTGTTCAAGCGCACCGATCAACCGGGCATGATTCCGGCGCTGGAGATCATGCTCTGCACCCCCGCGGTTCGTAACTGCATTCGCGAGAATCGCATCTTTGAACTCCCGAACATTATCGAGACGAGCCGGGCGCTTGGCATGCAGACACTCGACAGCTCGATCAAGCAGTTGTTCGTGAATGGATATATCGCGAAGGAAGATGCGGTCGCCCAGGCGGCGCATCCAGAGAAGCTCGAGAGAAGTTTAGCAGCGTGAGGAGCGGGACTCGGGATTAGGGATTCGGGATTCGGGTACAAGCAGAACTCTGCGCCCGAATCCCGAATCCCGAGTCCCGAAACCCGGCTGTTATGCCGACGTATCGCTACGAATCCAAGGACGCTTCAGGCAAGGTCAACGCGGGAATTATTTCCGCGGCGGATCTTGCGTCGGCATCCACTCAGCTGCGCTCGCGCGGGGAGTACATCCTCGCGCTTCAGCCCGCGGATGCGGTTCAGAAGAAGGGTGGTTTCAGCCTGGATCTTTCGTTCGGTCCGAGCGCGAAGGACATACAGAACTTCACATCGCAGCTGGCGGTCATGATCCGCGCTGGCATAAGCATTCGCGCCGCCGTTGAAGGCATTTCGGAACAGGTTGAGAATCCGAAGTTCAAGAAGATGCTCGTGCAGATGAAGAAGGACGTCGAGAGCGGCAAACAGTTCTCCGACGCCTTGCTTCGTTATCCGAAGAGCTTTTCACCGCTGTACATCAACATGGTGAAGGCGTCGGAGTTGTCGGGTGGATTCAGCAAGATGCTCGACAAGATCGCGGGCTATCTCAGCCAGCAGATCGAAACATCGAGCATGGTCAAAGGCGCGATGATCTATCCTGGCATCATCGGCACGATGGCCGTCGGCACGACGATCTTCCTGCTCACGTTCGTGCTCCCACGATTCATGCTGATCTTCAAAGGCAAGGAAGCCGCCCTGCCGTTGCCGACGAAGATGCTCATCGCCATGAGTAATTTCATGGTGAATTACTGGTACATCCTCCTGGCGGCGGCGATCGCCTTCGCCTGGGGATTTGTGCTGATGTTGCGCACCGATTGGGGCCTCATCTGGTGGGACAAGGTCAAGCTGACGATTCCGCTCTTTAAGAAACTCTTCCGCGCGCTCTACATCAGCCGCTCGCTGCACACGATGGGCCAGCTGATCAACGCAGGCGTGCCGATGCTCGACACAATCGCGATCACCGCTGAGATCAGCGGCAACGCACTCTATCGCCGGATGTGGCGCGCGGTGCACGGCGCGGTCAAACAAGGTAAGAAGATCAGCGCCCCTCTTCAGAAAAGCCCGCTGCTGCCAAAGGCGGTCGTGCAGATGATCACCGCCGGCGAAGAATCCGGTAAGCTCGGCGAAGTGCTCGACGAAGTCTCGGAGTTCTACTCGCGCGAACTGAAGGCCGTCATCAAAGGCGTGACCGCGATGATCGAACCGCTGATGATCGTGCTGATGGGCTCGATCGTCGGCTTCATCGCGATGTCCATTATCCTGCCGATCTTCAAGCTGAGCAGTCTCGTGAAGTAATTCAGTCCGCACGGAGCCTCGTTAGTAAATGTCATCCTGAGCGAAGCGAAGGATCTCGAACTCGGGCACCGTATTCGATATCGAGATCCTTCGCTTCGCTCAGGATGACAACGTTTGTACGTCTGGTAATGTCTCTCTCCCGGCTACGCCATCGCACTTCATCGAGATCCTGCTGACGTTTTGCTTTTCCCAGATTCAAATTGCATATCAGACGCGGAATGGATGTTCCGCGTCCAACTTCGCGAGCGCTCCGCCGCCGCGGCTTTACGTTAATTGAAGCCGCGCTCACGACGATCATTATTGGCGTGGGCGTGGTGTCGATGCTGCAGTTGCTTGCGTCCGGAACGGTTTCGAACATCGACGGCGCGCAGCAGACCACAGGCATCAATCTGGCGCGCAACATCCGCGAGATGGCATTGCAGGATTCGTTCGACCAGGTCCGCGGGCTGAACGCGAAAACATACAGCCCCGCGATCGACAGTCAGGGACACGGCATCACCGATTTGAAGGATTGGTCACAATCGGTTGCGGTGACGCAGGTGGATCCCAAGAACCTGACGAAGGCAAGCAGCAGCGGAACGCCCGTCGCGATCTGCGTGACTGTGACGGTTACGCACAATGCTCAGAATGTGTGCGATTTGAGTTGGTACCAGTTCCATGCGTCGCCGTAGCGCTATGTGAAGGACAACGAATCATGAAGCGCTCCACACATCTTCGTCGCGGACTGGCATCGACCATGGCGATGCTGTACCTCGTGCTCTTCTCGACGCTGGCGCTCGGATTTTATGCGGCGACGACGACGTCGAGCGAAGTCGTTGCGAACGACAGGCTGATCGCCTCCGCTCAATCCGCGGCCGAGTCCGGCATGGACTTCATGCGCTACCAGCTGTCCCTCGTACAAATCCCTTCCGGTACCGCCGCGGCAAACGTGCAGACTGAGCTGTATAAGGATCTCCAAAGTCAGCTCAACGCGTCGCAGAACCTCGGCAGCAACTCGATCGGAATGTCGGGCAACGTCATCCAGATTCCGGCATCGACGAGCGCCTACATCCCGCTCGACAAGACGAACAACAACACCTTCCGCGCAACCATCACTGTCTGGAACGCCGACATCGTGGTAAAAGTCGAAGGCCGCACCAACGGCGGAAAACTTTCCCGCTATGTGCAAATGGACTACGTCCCCGGCACGCATAGCACGACCGCGTTCGACTTCGCCGTTGCGTCACGCGGACAGGTCATCATGGAGAAAGGCTCGCTCGGTGGCACTGCGGGCGTGGACAACAGCGTCGCGCAGGTGATGTCCGCTTCTCAGACCGCGACCGCGATCGACGTCAGCGGTGGAATGATCGGCGGAGATATCTCGATCCTGAGCGACGGCGGCGCGTCGGTCACCGGGGGAACCGTTGGCGGATCCAGCATCACCGCGGACATCCTCGCGAACCACGTGCACGTGGTGAACGATCCCGACTTTCCGACCATCGATCCGACGGTCTACAAAAAGTACGCGACCAACACGTACGTTCCGAAAGCGAACCTTCAATCAAACATCATCATCCCGCCGAACACGAATCCGAAGTTCAATGCGAACGACACGGTGCAGGGCATCATGTACATCCAGTCGCCCAACCAGGTGACGTTCCAGGGCAACTTCAAATTACAGGGCTTCATCGTGATGGAGACCGGCGCGGCGAGCGACGTCAATACGCTGAGCTTTTCCGGTAACCTCACGCAAAGCCCCGTGCCGGCCGGCGGCGCGTTCGACTCCGTCCGCGCCGTGAGCGGCGTGGCGATCCTTGCGCCCAGCGCCGCCATCAGCATGACGGGCAGCACTGACTCGTACATGCGCGGCAGCGTCATCACCAACACCTTCACCTTCGCGGGCAGCGCTGATATCCAGATCGACCAGGGTACGTTGATGACGCTCAGCCCGAACGGCGACTCGGCGATATTCAACGGCAAAACGGTGAAGTTCACCGCGAACGGTTCGAGCAATATGCCGTCGGCGGGTCTGACCTATGCAGGATATTTCGCGCCGAAGGCGGGTTCCTACGTCGAGGTGATGCCGTGAGTCGCATTGTACGCCTCAAACAAACCCGTCGCGGCTTGAGCCTGATCGAGGTGATGATCAGCCTCGCGATCATGGCGGTACTGCTGACGGCCGTCGCGTCATCGTTCATGGCATCAACGGCGGTCATCGATCTCAACGACACGTTCTTCCGCGCAAGCCAGGCGGCGCGCGTCAGCATGAATCAGATCATGAGCACGCTTCGGCAATGCAAGACCGTGCAGGTCGACTCGCATTCGCTCGATGTGACGACGGCAACCGATCAGCGCTCGTACGACTACGACAGCACAAATCAGATCCTCACCCTCACGATGTCGGACGGCATGGGCGGGACGCTCACCCAACCGCTCGCCCATAACGTCACAAATGTGACCTTCAGCACCGACACAAAAACCGTGAGCATGCTGATCACGGTCGCAGTCGGCAACAACACGATCACCCTGAGCGGCAGCGCCATGCCGCGGCGATCCATCGCGTACAACTAGACGGATTGTTCATTCTTCATTGAGAATACGGGTTCTCCTGTATTTCGATGAACAATGAAGAATCACAAATGAACAATTGCAAAAGCCGGGCTACAATGTCCCGGCCATGAAGTATTACTACGGCGAATACGACGGCGAAGAATTTCCCACGCAGGACAAGCTGTTCGGTTTCGATCAGCTCATGCAATTCATCATGCAGTATGGCGACCAGGCGCTCAAAGCCATCCAGAACATGATGGAGAATCCCGAAAACGAAAACCAATCCGACATGCTCGAGCAATTGCTGAAAGACGGCATGCTCGACAAGGACGGAAAGGGCCGGCTGCGATTAACGCCGCGCGCCATCAGCAAAATGCAGCGCAAAGCACTGATGGAAGTCTTCGCCAATCTTCGCGAAGGCCAGCGCGAAGGTCATGAAAAAGTCACGCCCGGATTGGGCGGAGAACGCATCGAAGGCACCAAGCCCTACCAATTCGGCGATCCCGTCAGCGAGCTCGACCTTCACGCGACGCTGCACAACGCGCTCACACGTCATGGCCTGCCTCAGTCGGCGGAGCCCGCTTCAGCGGGCGGGCCTTCTCGCGCAAAGATCAAATTCGACGAACACGACTTCGAGCTCCACCTGCACGAAGGCGTTACGAGCTGTTCCACGGTCGTCCTCCTCGACATGTCCGGCAGCATGATGCGCTACGGCCGATTCCTCGCCGCCAAGAAAGTCGCGATGGCCATGCAGGCGCTCGTGCGCTCGAAGTTCCCACAAGACTCGATCGACTTCGTCGGCTTTTATTCCGGCGCGAACAAGATCCCCGAATTCGCCCTGCCGCTCGCGATGCCCAAGCCCGTGACGATTTATGACTATCAAGTGCGCATGAAGGTGAAGCTCGATCAGCTCGACAAAGCGCCGCAGCACTTCACCAACCTGCACATGGGCCTGCAGCTCGCGCGGCGAATCCTCCGCAAGCGAAGCAGCGAGAACAAACAGATCTTCATCATCACCGACGGCCAACCGACCGCCCACGTCGAAGGTGAATTCTGTTATCTGCTCTATCCGCCCGATCCGCGCAGCACCGTCGCGACGCTGAAGGAAGCGGTGCTCGCAGTGAAAGAAGGATGCCGCGTCAGCACGTTCGCGCTGATCGAAGACTACTGGGGCATGGATTGGGTGGGCTTCGTCGATCAGCTGACCAAGCTGACAAAAGGCGTCGCCTTCTACACCAGCAGCGGCGAGCTTGCGAACTGCATCATGGAGAGCTACCTGAGCGGTCGAAAGAAAAAGACGCACATCGCTTGAATGCCGCTCGTAGGGTGCGCATCCGCGCACCGGTTATTTTCTTGTCGAAGAGAAAAAACCGTGCCCTGAAAAGCACCCGACGCGATCCCCCCAACAAAAGGACCCAG
>JAICIO010000222.1 GCA_025924315.1 Phycisphaerae bacterium | reverse complement strand
GAATTCGACCTATCCGATCACCGTGAACAACGGTATCGAATTCGTTCAGCGGCTGGTCGGCACGGATCTCTACATCATCGCGTGCAAGCGCGAAGGTTCGACCGTGCTCGCGACGTTTGCGGGTCTTCCGGCGGGGTACACGACAGGAGATGTGTTGTTCGAATCGCCGGCGACGGTCGCGATTTCCAGCGGCGCGTTCAGCGACTGGTTTGGCCCGTTCGACGTGCACGTGTACAAGTTCAAGCACAGCTGATCAGATGCGACGGCACTATTTCGTCGGGTCCGCTTCCGCGGACCGGTTACTCAGCCCTTCTAAAGGCTAATAACCGGTCCGCTGAAGCGGACCCTACATCGACAATTACGACATGCCATCCCAACGCTCGGGATCTTCCTCGCGTAGTTCTTCGTAACGTTCGCGCTCGTTATATTCCGGCTCGCGCGACGGTTGAAGGTCCGGCTTGCGCGACGCCTCGGCGGCGAGTGTTTCGCGGATCTCGGGCTTGGCGGGATTTCGATTTTCGTTTTGCAAGTTCCCTCCGGACGCTCAGCATGAACCACGTTTGCTGAGTGGGCAAAGGAACTCGGAACTTTGGCAAATCAGGAAAGCTGTAGGGCATTTGTTTAGCCGCGAGCTTGCTCGCGTGGTTTTCCGGCACAAGCCAACGCGAGCAAGCTCGCGGCTAAACGCTGGATTATCAGAACAACCTTCCCTGCCTTGGATCGGTCGGCTCGCTCACCGGTTGCCCGACCATCCGCTTAAACCGATTGCACGTCGCGGGGGCGTACCCCGCGTAGTCGTTGTTGAAAAAGCCCCAGATTGTTCCGACTTCCGGCGTGATCCGCGCGAGCTCCTCCTTCCACCACGACAGCGAATCCGTCACGTCGATCTGCTCGTGATCCATCACCGCAAAGCGTTGATGCTCACCAATCCATCGCACGTAAACGAAATCCGCGGTCACCGGAATGCGCGACGGCCGAGCAGCATACTCCGCGGAGCAATACGCGACGCTCATCTCGCGCAACATCGCGAGCGTCTCCTCTCGTCCCCACGAGCGATCGCGCAGCTCCACCGCAAACCGCACATCGCTCGGAAGCGTGCGCAGAAATGCGCGCAAGCGATCGATTTGCTCATACGCAAAGCTCGGCGGAAATTGAAGCAGGATGACGCCGAGTTTCCCACCAAACTCACGCATCACCCGCAGAAAATCCGCCATCGGCTCACTGGCCGACTCGAGCTTTAGCGCATGTGTCACGAGCTTGGGCGCCTTGGCGGCGAACTTGAAATTATCCGGCGTCGCGTCGCGCCACCGCTTCACTCGATCCGGCGGTGGCGTCGCGTGAAACGTCGTGTCCAGCTCCACTGCGTTGAAATGTTTCGAGTAAAACGCGAGGTAATCGCTCGCGTTCATCCCGTCCGGATAGAACGCGCCGCGCCAATCGGCATAACTGAACCCCATCGTTCCCAATCGCCAATCAACGGATTGCATTATTACTCGTGTGCCCACGAAGGGCCGGTTTCCTGTTGGGCCAGCCTCGTCATGATTTCGGCGGACTGAACAATCGTCGCGGGCGGTGCGTCGCCCTGGGCGGGTGGGGCGCCTGCAAACATCTGGCCGTAGATCAGATTATTTTCCCACTTGTTCGTCTCATTTCCGTACACCGGGTGCTGCTCGGTCGACTTGGAATAACTATCGCTGTTGCTGGCCGCCGTCGCGCAGCCGAAGATGATGTTATTCGCGATCGTCATAAAGTCAGACTGATGGTCAAGGCTGATGCCGAAAGACCGCTCCATCGGCGCATGGTAGATCAGGTTTCCGATAAGCTTGTTTCCCTTGCCGAATGAGACCGTGTAAATCCCGCCGCCGTCGACGAAGCCGCACTTGATGTGATCGTGAATCACGTTGTACGACACGATGTTGTTTCGCGTGTGCAGATATTTCTTCACGCTCTCGCGCGTAAGCGGATCGTCCGCCGGAATCTCGTCCCAGCGAAATCCATGGTTGGGCTTTTCCTTCCAGATGCGGAAATTCTCGTACCAGTTTCCGCCGAGGGAGATCCCGGTGTAGTTCACGTCGTGAATGTAGTTGTAGGAGATGCTGTTCTCACCGCTTTGCCAGACTTCGATTCCTGGCGAGGCCCAGAAGTCGCTGGCGGTATCGTGAATGTGATTTCGCTCAATGACATTGTTCTTGTTCACATCTTTCGTACCCGGCTCGTAGCCGTGGAGGCGAATCCCTGAGCCGCCGGCGCCGGCGATCTCGTTGTTGACGATTCGGTCGTGTTGAGCAGCGTGCGCTAGTTCGATTGCATTCGCCGCCAGCCCTACGAAACGGCAATCCTCGATCGTGCAATTCTCGGTGCCGTCTAAGAGCAAAGCGGTATCGGGGCCACTGAAATGAGCGATGTGCATTGATGGATCAATCTCGTCCGCCTGGTGCCGATTGGCGCCGTTGAACGTGAAGCCGCGAAAGACGATGTCGTGCACCAGGTGCCCGGCGGTCTCGTCGCCTTGCAATCGCATCAGCGTGTACAGCTTTGGCGCGATGATCTGCGCATGCTCCACATCCAAACCATCGGGGGCGAGAAAATAAACCTTCCCTTCTTTGGTATTCAGACACCATTCGCCCGGCTCGTCGATGCCTTCCAGCGTGTTCTCGACGCGAAACGGATCGTTTACGTTGATGTTATAAGATGCCGGCGCCGCGAGAACCGCGTGCTTGTTCTTTTCGTCCACCGATTTCAGCGGCGTGACGTTGTTCGCCCACCGAAACTGCGCCAGGATCGTCACCTCGACATCGTGAAGGTTCCGCCAGTTCTTGATCAGCGTGTCGGGGTAATAAAGATCGATCGCCTCTTCAGGTGGGTGCAGCTCATTGTGCGGTAGGCCGCGCGTCGTCACCGGCCATTTCTTCCAATTCGTTTCGTCCGGTTCCCATGATCGCCGCTGGAGTTTGCCGTTCACAAATATCTGCGCGAAGTACCACCGACCCTTGTCCTGCGGCACATTTGCCACCCAGAACTTTCCCTCTTTTTGCCAACCTTTGATCGCCCGGCCGCCCGTCAGCGTCACGCGCTCCGAGCCATACGTGCAGTAGGTAACGGGATGACCGGATGCGCCAGAGTCTTCGGGGCCGAAGACGAGCGTATCCGGCAACTCGTACGTTCCGCCGCGGACCATGACCGAGCATTCGTCATCTTTTGAAACGGCGCGCAGTCGATCGCGCGCCGCCGATAGCGTTGCCAGCGGCCCATCCGTTTTGTCCGCATTCGGTGACGGGAATTTTCCCGACCATGCATCGTTGCCGTTGCCCGAAACGAACAGGACCGTTGCGGCGTTCGCGAACGAAGCGCCCGCAAGAACGCACACCGCAATAAAACAGCACGCAATCGTTCTCATGCACGCACTTATAAATGGCATCGCAGACAACACAAGCCTGCGTCTGCGAGAGGCGGCGGGTTGGTAGATTCGCCGCTCGTGCGCCGGTATCTTATCCGTCATGAGTTTTCATCGTCTGACTTCAGTCATCGTCGCCCTGACGATCGCCGCGACGTCGGTCTGCGCACAGACCAAACCGACCACCAAAAAGCTGCTCGAATTCGGCTGGGACGAACCGAGCACCGCCTTCATGCGCGCCCACGTCGCCGAGATGGAACAAACGCCGTTCGACGGCACGGTCTTCACCATCGAAGCACACGACGCGGATGGCAAAGCGCTCAATTTTCTCGGCCAGGCTTGGGGCACGCGTAAATTCTCGCTCCCCGAGCTCAAGAGCTCGCTGGATGATCTGAAGGCGACGAAGTTCAAGAAGTTCACAGACAACTTCGTCCGCTTTGACGTCACCCCCGGCGACGTCGATTGGTTTGATCCGTTCGACGCGGTGTTCCACAACGCGTCGATGACCGCGCGCATCGCCCATGCCGGCGGGGCGCGCGGAATTCTCTTGGACGTCGAACCGTACGGCTTCAACCTTTGGAACTACTCGAAGGCCAAACACGCGAAAGATAAATCATTCGAACAGTACGAAACGCAGGTCCGCGCCCGCGGCCGCGAGTTGATGACGCGGTTCCAAAAGGAATATCCCGACATCAAAATCTTCCTCACCTTCGGCTTCACGCTCTCGCATATGGAGGTTGCAGACAATCCGAAAGGCCTCCCGGCGATTGATTATGGCCTGCTCCCCGCGCTGCTGAACGGCATGCTCGACGCCGCCGAGGGACAATCGCAAATCATCGACGGCTACGAACCGAGCTACGCCTACAAAACCGAAGCGCAATTCGCCGAGTCGCTCAAAATCCGCGAGCGCTCGATGAAGCTCGTCGCGGACAAAGACAAATACGCGAAGCATTATCGCCACGGCTACGGCATCTGGATGGACGAGGACTGGCGCAAGTACGGCTGGAACACCACCGACTTCACGAAGAACTTCTTCACCCCCGAGACATTCGAACAGTCCGTCCGCCTCGCGCTGGCGCACAGCGACGAATACGTGTGGATCTACACCGAAAAGCCGTGGTGGTGGTCGCCAACAGGAAAGAAGGAGTTGCCGAAGGAATACGAAGCGGCGCTCGGGCGGGCGAAGGAAGAGGCGACACGGCATTGATCTCGCAAAGACGCAAGCGACCTTCCGCCGCGGATTGCGCGTCGGAGTCGCCTGCGTCTTCGCGAATTTCGTTCAGCGTGCGTTAGCGCGCCAGCGTCATCCGTGCTCGGAACTTGATGAGCATCAATGGAACCAGCACAGTCAGTGCGCTCCATGCGGCGGCGGGAAGCGGAACCGCGGCCGGCTCACCGGCCTGATGCACCGAGAACGGTCCGCTGGTTATCGTCAACGTGTCGAAGTCCGTTCCGTTCACCGTGTTGACCAGCAGCTTGCTCGTCACATTGCCGTTGATCTGCAGCGCGCCGCCGCCGTCAAACGGGCTAATCGTGCCGGCCCAGTCCGCCTCGATCGCATCGATCCCGTTGCTCGAATAGATCTGCTTCCACGAAATATCCGAGCCGTTGAGCAGCGACTCGGTCGTGCGGTTGTCGAGCGTCGTGACGCCCGCGAGCGACGCGTTGATCTTCACGTCAAATCCGCCGGCCTTCTGCGTAAAGTCCAGCGTGGCCTCGCGCGATTGGCCGATGAGATCCGTTCGGTTTGTCACCGATCCATTGGATTCGAGCGTCGAGGCATCCGTATTCGTGCGGCTGCCGTCGAATGACCCGGTGAAAATGCTCGCGTGGGCGAATCGTGCGCTCAATAGCAACACCATCACCACGCACAATCGAAGAACGTAAGACATGCTGCTCCTCCCTTGGGTGATTGATGTGATAGACCTCCGGCCGATGCGCCACCCAATCGCGCGATGGCCGGTACATAACGACGATATCAACAAGTTTGCGCGCTCTGCAATTGTCCTTTTGGTCAGCGACAGCAAGAACGTCGCAACAAAGAGCCGAACAATTCGTTCTCAGGCACACGTACGCCGTGTGTATTCGCCAAAAGTCGTCCCGCGACGAACCGGAGATCTATGGAAAAAAAAATGGGTTAAGCGCACGCGACAAAGCCTGTGCATGAACTAAAGGGGGACCCATGAACTGAAGGGGACCAGGTGCCTTTGAATTTCCAACACGAACTAAAGGGGACACGAAATAAAGGGGACGGGACACGAACTAAAGGGGACACACGAACTAAAGGGGACAGGACCCTTTAATTAAAGGGTCCTGTCCCGAATGCCATTCGGTTAAGCGTAACGCGCGCGGTGTTTTGCCTTTAGGTTCTGTCGTGGCTCTTTAAGCAGGTCGTATTCCTTCAGCCTTCGTTTCAACTTTCGCGGCTCCCACCGGCGCGGGCGATCGGGGTTGAGCAG
>JAICIO010000221.1 GCA_025924315.1 Phycisphaerae bacterium | reverse complement strand
TCGCCTACCTTTTGGTGGGGTTGTTCGGGGTGGGCGCGGCGCCCGCCGAGCGTTTTGTGTTGCTCGCGCGAAGCCGGCTCGGCTGGAGCCTCGCCCTCCCAGTCGCGCGACGGCGCGGGATGGTAGATCTCACTCTCGACGAAGTTGCCTTTCATCGGCACACTTTGCGATGCGACCTCCCATTCGGCTTCACTCGGCAACCGCGCACCCGCCCAGCGCGCGAACGCATCGGCATCGAAATAGCTGAGATGCGTGACCGGCTCGTCGTCTTCGACCGGCCGCAATCCGGAGAGCGTGTGATTCAACCACTGCCCGTCCTGCTGAATCCAGTACAGCGGCGCGCGCCATTCTTCCTGCTGCACCGTGGCGATGCCCATCGAGAGCCACAAATCCGCGCGCTCGTAGCCTTTGTCGTCCATGAACGCGCGATATTCGCCGTTCGTCACAAGCCGCGAGGCGAGTTGGAATGGTTGTACGAACTGCTGATGCCGCGGCGATTCGTTGTCGAAGGCGAAGCCGTTGCCGTCGTGGCCGATCCAATGCACTCCGCCGGGGTAATCAATCCAGCGCATCGGCAGCAGCGCCGACGACTCGCGCGGCGCGCGCGGCTGATATACCGGACGCATTGGGTTCACCCAGAACACGTGCTTGATGTCCGTCAGCATCAACTCCTGATGCTGCTGCTCGTGGTGCAGGCCGATCTCGATCAGCGGAAGCATCTCCTGCGCCGTTCGCTCGTCGAGCGCATCGAGCCACGCGAGCATGTGCTCATCCACATGCTTGCGGTAGTCATACACCTCTTTCACCGTCGGCCGCGAAAGCTGACCGCGATTTTGCCGACAGTGCCGATCACCCACCGTCACGTAGTACGAGTTGAAGAGATACGCGAAGTGCTCGTTGAACACGCGATATTTCTTCGCGTGCGGCGAGAGGATGAACGTTTCGAAAAACCAGCTCGTGTGCGCGAGATGCCATTTGGTCGGGCTGACATCCGGCATCGACTGCACGACGTAATCCTCAGCCACGAGCGGGGCGCAGAGTCGCTCCGTGAGAGCGCGAACATCGATGTATCGCTGCGCGAGTTTCTTTCGATCGATCGCAGCGAATGCGACGGGATTTGCCGTGGTCACCGTTTTCCTCTTCTGGTTAGATGAATGATCGGTGTTCGAGGTTACGGCGCGAACCCTGAAAAGGTCGAAAGCAATCTCTCAAATATGAGCGTGGAGCAGCGATGAATCAGACTTACAACGATGAATTCGAGCTGGGCAACGTCGTTCGAGGTGGAGTGGCAGGAGCGATCGGCGGGGTTTTGGGCGCCTGGGCCATGAACCAGGTGCACACGATGCTCAATCCGGAGTCGAAACCGGCCGCTGCCACGTCGCCGCGGAGTAAAGAGAAACGAACGCAAGAGGAGCCCGCGACGGTGAAAGCCGCGGTGGCGGTGTCAGAGAAGGTGGGGCATCGGTTGACGCGACGCGAAAAAGAAATCGCGGAGCCGGTCGTGCATTATGGTTTCGGCGCGAGCACCGGTGCGTTCTATGGCGCCGCCGCGGAGATCGCGCCGCCGATCACCATGGGCCGCGGGATGGCCTACGGCGCGGCGGTGTGGCTTTTCGGCGATGAGATCGCGGTGCCGGCACTGGGACTTTCGAAAGGTCCAACCGAATATCCCGCGAAGCTTCACGCGCAGGTTTTTCTCAAACACATCGTGTTCGGCTTGTGCCTCGAAGCTGGCCGACGATTTTGCCGTGGAATTTTTTGACGCGTGTGGCACAGCCGCCCTCGGCTGTGCTTCCGCACGCACAGCCGAGGGCGGCTGTGCCACACACGATCATTTCAAGCGCAGCGTGACGATCTTCTTGCTCGGCACGTGCGCGACCGCGGAGTTGTTCGCGGATTTCACTTCGATCGATTTGTCTGTCTGATCGTCGAGCATCACCGCCCGCGCTTCCTTCGCTGGAAGGGTGACCTTTTGTGCGGTCGCCATCGGATTGAAGAATCGAACCTCGGTCGCGCCGTCCGCCTGTTGCAAGGCCGTCACCACCACATCGCCTTCGACATGAAAGAACGAATGCGTCCGCGGAAGCGATTCCTTCGCGACCGTTGCGGGGAGATCCTGCGGAAGGAGATCGATCTGCCGCACCGGCATGTTCACGCGCTGGCCGAGGGTGAAGAGACGCTTGCGCGGCGCTTCGCCTTTGAATGGAACGATGTCGTAGCGGAACGTTTGCTTGCCCTGAATCTCGCCGCCCATGTTGTCGGTTGTCAGCACCGCGCGACGGAAGCTGCGAAAGAGCGTGAGGGCGATCGCCCGCTCTTCATTGTCGCGCACGGCCGACTCGGGCAGACCACGACTGACCACGGCCAACCCGACCTTGCCGTCGCCGAAGCTCGTCCAGGTCACTTGCGGGCGGGTTTCCACGTCAAGCTCTTTGCGGATCGCGTTGTCGGCGCGAAGGGCGATGTCGCGCTCGACCACGTCGTATTGCGAATCGCACACGTACGTGTCGCCCTTCAGATTCGTCGGCAGCAGCACGCGCAGGCGGTGATCGAGCACCTGGTTGTCGATCGTCGTCGTCACTTCGATGTGATCTGAGCCTTTGCGCAACGTCACATCCGAGACGATCTTCATCGGCCAAAGCGTTTCGCACCGCGTCATCGTTCGGCGGTGGAAATCCTTCGGCACGTTCATCGTGGTAATGATCCGCAGCGTCGCTTTGTTGATGCCGTTGGCGATGAGCGCAACCTCGGCGGCGCTGCTCGTGCTGTTGAAAATCTGGTCGTTGACCGCCTGCCCGTGATACCAGCCGTCGCCGATGTCGGCGCGGTCCTCGAACGTCAGCAGCTGATCGAAGGTGTGGCCGGTCTTCTTGTCGGTCAGCTTGATGGTGCCGTTCGGGTTCACGTCGACACGGAGGTTGTCGTTCTCGATCGCGTTGTGAGCCGGCGACATGTTGCCGAGATATCGCGTGGGGCCATCGGCCGGCTCGACCGTGAGCGTCGTGTAACCGAATGCGGGCACCTTCAGCTGGGCGGTGACGCTGATGACGTGCCGCTGGTCGCCCGTCGGGAATTTGCGCCGGCTGCGACGAAACGTGAGCTTGTCGCGCTTCTGGCCGACGAGCTGATACGGAATTTCTGTGCCGTCCGGGCCTTTGATCTTGAACGCGAACTTTTCCTCGAAGCCGAAGAATTCCTGGAACTTTTTCGGCCACGTCGTCGGCAGCGGAACTTCCAGATCGACCGGCTGGTTCACCTCGTCGCTCGTCGCATTGAAAACAGCGAGCACGAGCGCGCCTTCTTCGCGCTGGCGCGGGGCCGCCAGCATTGTGATGTGCTTGAGCGCCTGGTTCGTCAACCGCTGCGAGATCGCAAGCGACTGATCGAATCGGTAAATCATGTCCTGGTGCACCTGATCGATCGAGCATCCACAGATGCTGTCGTGCGGATGATTCTCGATCAGATGCTTCCACGCGATGTTGAGATACCCCTTCGGATATTCCAGCCCAAGCGGACTCGCGAACGTGCTGAACGGCTCCGCCCAAATGCACAGCTCGTCTTCGCACGCGGCGTTGCGCTGTTTGAGATGGATGCGGCTCGAGAGCGTGCCGGGAATCAGCCAGTGTTCGTCATGCGGACTCAGATCGCGGGCGCTTTCGCGCAGCTCGCCCTCGATCTTCTTCTGGATCTTTCCAACGTCCGCCTGAAGATCGTGCATGTACGCGTCGAGATCGCTATGGATGATCTTGATGCCATTTTTCGCGAGGACTTTGTTGGCGGCGTCGATCAGCTGGCTCTGCTTCGGTTCGATCTCGAGATGATCGCCGCCGTCGAAGAGCAGGATCGGTCCGACGGGGGATCGTCCCGCTTCGTGCAGCACGAAATCGACCAGGCGCTGAATCGTCGCGTCGTTCACTTCGAGCTGAACATCCTGGTTGTTCGGCTCGCGCACGGCCGCGCAGTAGCTGCAGTAGCCGACTTTGCCGAAGCGATACGTCGGCAGCTTGGTGCCGTCCGCGGCGATCCAGTTGAAATGGCCGTGATGTTCCTTCTCGTGCGTCCCGCGCCACGCGAACGCGACGGGGAAATTGAACAGCGAAAAGATCTGCGCCATCTGGCTGTTGTGCCCGAATTGATCGACGACGATGCCGGCGCGCGAAGGCACGCCGCCCAGCTCGCGCGTCGTCTGCATGCCGATCTGAATGTTCCGCACAAGCGATTCGCCGCTGCAAAGCCACTCATCCGGCAGCACATACCACGGCCCGGATTTGAGCCGGCCTTCGATGAGCAACCGCTTCACCAACTCGCGCCGCTCCGGCCGCACCTCGAGGTAATCCGTCAGCGGAATCGCCTGGCCGTCGGTGGTAAACGTCTTGTATCCCGGATCGCGCTCGATCGTCTCGATCACCTCATCGAGCAGCGACACGAGCCGCATCCGATACCCCTGAAACGGTTCATACCATTCGCGGTCCCAATGTGTGCTGGCGACGTAGTGAGCGGTGCGCATGAATCAATCCTCCAGATTTCGAGCCGGATGTTCTACGCGAAATCGTTTTGAACCGCCAAGAAGCCAAGACGTCGAGGGGAAGAATCCAATTTAAAGCTCAAAGAGCGCAAAGATCTCAGAGGCGCAAAGAACTAAATTCAGGTTTTGCCTTTGCTTCTTTGTGAGCTTTGCGATCTTTGTGCTTGAACGCTTCTTCTCGGCGTCTTGGCGTCTTGGCGGTTAGAATCAGTTGCATGCTTCCTGTCGATCCGAAAGGCGTGCTCGAGCGGCTGAAGGAGTTTCAGAAGATTGTTCGCGCGCAGGTGATGAAGTCTCGCGCGTCGGCATCTTTGCACGAAGTGAACCGCGCGACGTCGGCGGACACGATTTATCAGATCGATACGGTCGTCGAGCCGCTGCTCGAAGCGTTCTGCGAAGAGTGGGCGAAAAAGACGCCGCTCGTTTTGATCGCGGAGGGCATTGAAGGGCCCGACGGCCGCGAGGGGATCAAAACGTTTCCCCACGGCATTCGCGAACAGGATGCGGAGATTCGCGTGATCGTCGATCCGATCGATGGCACACGCGGGATCATGTACGACAAACGTCCGGCGTGGGCGCTGGCGGGCGTGGCGCCGAATCTCGGCGCGATGACGACGCTGCGCGACATCGAAGTCGCGGTGATGACCGAGTTGCCGACGACGAAGATGGGGCAGGCGGATGTGCTCTGGGCGACGAAGGGTCACGGGGCGCATGGCGTTCGCGTCGATTTGACGAACGCCGATGAATCGCCGCTGCGGCTTTCGCCATCCCAATCCAGCGGCATCGATCACGGCTTTGCGACGATCAGCAACTTCTTCCCGGGCACGAAGGTGATGGCGAGCGAGCTGATGGAGCATCTCGTCAGCCATCTGATCGGCAAGGCGGACGTGACGAAGGCGACCGTGTTCGACGATCAATACATTTCCACCGGCGGACAGTTTTACGAGCTGATCGTCGGCCACGATCGCTTCAACGCCGACTTGCGTCCACTCTTCTATCGAGCACAGAAGCAGCCCGAAGGACTTTGTTGTCATCCCTACGATTGCGCTACATTGCTCATCGCGGAAGAAGCGGGCGTGATTGTGACAAACGGCGAGGGCAAGCCGCTGAACGGTCCGCTCGACGTGACGACCGGCATCGCCTGGGTGGCATACGCGAACGACACCCTGCGGCGGCGGATCGAGCCGCTTGTGACGGATTATCTTCGCGACGTCCGCGCCATTTGAATTTCATGTAGGGTCCGCATTACAGGTGACTAAATTAGCCGGAACATCAAGATATTTAAATTCAGGACGAGGCTAAAAAACCACCGGGACCCCAGGCCCACGAAATAATGTGCAATGTCG
>JAICIO010000220.1 GCA_025924315.1 Phycisphaerae bacterium | reverse complement strand
TTCCGGCCGGCGTCGGCATCGCGCTCGATGCGGCCGCGCTCAACGGCACCTGGTTCGGGCGGCGCGTCGTCAACGGAGCAGTCGGCGTGCGCGAGGAAGTGCTCGTCAAGATGCGGCCGATCGACGGCAGTGGTGCGGGCACCGAACCCGTCGCGCTGCCGTTCGACGCCACGCGCTCGCTTTTTCCCGACCATCATGGGCTTTCTCAGCCGCCTCTTCGGGTCGTCCAAGGGACCGTCATCCGGCCACACGGTCGATGAACTCGCCCGCCGTCTCGGCATCACGAGTGACGCGCTCCGCGCCGTCCGACCGCAGTACACGCGCTTCAACATTCCTAAGAGATCTGGTGGAACGCGCGAAATCCTCGCGCCGGTGCCCGAACTGAAAAAGCTTCAACGCCAACTCCTCCGCCGCGTGCTCGCGAAGTTGAAGGCTCATCCGAATGTCACCGGCTTTGAGCGTAACTTCTCCATCGTCTCCAACGCCGTTCCGCACGTCGACAAGGAGATCGTGATCCATCTCGACCTGAAGGATTTCTTCACCAGTACGACCGCGAAGCGAATCGAGCAGTTTTTCAGGGCGATCGGCTGGAACAGTGACGCAGCGGAGTTGCTCACGGAGCTCGTGACCTACAAAGGCTCCCTTCCGCAAGGTGCGCCAACCAGCCCGCGGCTGAGCAACCTTGTGAACTTTAAAATGGATACGCGCCTGACAGCGCTCGCCGAGAAATTCGACGCCGACTACACGCGCTACGCGGACGATCTCACATTCTCCCTCAACCGCGTCGCCGGTGAAGTTCGAGCGAATGAGATCATCCACGCCGTGAAAGAAATCGCGCGCGACGAAGGTTACGCGTTGCACATGCACAAGAAACTGCGCATCTCACGCAAACATGACCGCCAAATCGTCACCGGGCTCGTCGTGAACAAAAAGGTGAATCTCCCCCGCTCGCGCCGCCGGTGGCTCCGCGCCGTCGAGCATCACGCGAAGACCGGAAAGCAAACAACGATCACTCCGCAGCAACTGGAAGGTTGGCGATCACTCGCGGCGATGGTCGACGCGCAGCGGAAGATCTGAACTTCTATCGTGACACGGGCTTCCAGCCTGTGCTAGCGCCGCTCGCACGGCCTGGAAGGCCGTGTCACGCACACGCTATTTCTTCCCCGGATCCAGGGTTAGATTAAATGCGTTCTCATCCTTATCAATGCACCCCATCGCCTGCACGATCGCCTTCGGATTCTCCACCGTGATCGGGTCCTTCGCCTCATACCCGCGCATCCGCGAGCCGAAGAGGCTTACGGTGAGCTTCTTGTCGCCTTTGATCAGCAGAAAATCCTTCGACTTGCCGAAGTTCGTCAGCACCGGATTGTCGCCGGAAAATGCTTCGACGTTCGTCATGGCGGTGTGACCCTGGCCTTCGATGATGATCGGATGCGCGTCTTCGAGCGTCTTGCCCGTGTTGGCGATGATCGAGCCTTGCGCGATCTGCCAGTTGCGGTTGAAGATGCTGTCGCCGAGCTTGTGAATGCCGACGGCGACGCAGTCGAAGTTGAAGTTCGTCAGCTGCCCATAAGTGGCCGGGCCGAGATAGATTCCGCCGAAGGTTGCGAAGGTGAAGATGTCCATCACCTGCGCGTTGTCGGTGTGATTGATCGCGTACGCATAGGTGCCGCGAGCGATAACCGAATCGATCACCGCCTTGCTGAATCCACCGCCGAAGAAACGCTGGTTGCCTGGGTTGATGTGGCAATGCAGGATTCGCGGAATGTCGTAGCAGTAATCGATCCGCACGAACTGCCCGCTGAGCGGATAGCCGTAACAATGCTCGATCAGCACCTGCTCGCAGATCACCTTCGCGCTGCAGTTGAAATCCATCGCGATGAACTCGCCATAGAACGTGAGGCACGAGAGCGTCACGCCCTGCGCGCTGTTCGTCCGCGAAGCCTGAATCGTCGGCGGATATTCGATGATCTTCTTCGGATCCGAAAGCGTCTGCTTCGGATACCAGAACTGGATTCCGCGGATCTGCGTGGCGCCTTCGACCGTGATGAACGGCTTCGCATCGTCTTCAATCGCGAAGACGCTTCCGACGGGTTGCGCTTTGGTGGGATGCTTCGTGCCGCGTCCCACCGGACCCTGCGCGCCGATCAGCGACGCGTTCATCTTCAGCACGACGCCGCTCGCGACGCGATACGGCTCATCGCTCGGCTCGACATACAGGGCCGCCCCGCGCTCCGCGGCCCAGTCGATCGCTTTTTGCAGGTTCGCCTTGTTCAGGTCCGGCGCGTTCGTCGGCAGCACGCCGAATTCGCGGATGCTCTTCATTAGCGATCCCTCAGCGAGCGCGCACTGGCAAAGCGTTACGAAAATTACGATAACTGTCGTTCGAGCCATCATGGCCGGATTCTCCCGCATGAAAACAAAAATCGGAATCATCTTCGACGACGGAATCAAAAAGAGCACGCTCACGACCGCGAAGCTGTTTGAAGAGTACAAGCTTCCCGCCTATTTCGGCGTGATCGCCGAGCCGGGCAACTGGTCGCCGAATTTAGTCAAAGGCGATTTCGATCTCTGGAATGAGTTACAGTCCCGCGGGCATGTCGTTTATCCGCACGGTTACACGCACACGAAGCTGTCAGAGATCCCGCACGAGCAGGCCGTCGACGAACTGCGACGATGCCTCGATGCCTTCACGGAAATGCTCGATGGTTTCAATGCGAAGGAGGCGCTCTACGCGTTCGCCTACAACTGTGGAACACCCTCGCTATGCGAGTGGTTGCTGCCGCGGGTGCGCGCCGTGCGCATTGGCGGGACCGGCTTTCTCAACGAAGCTGATCTCAAATCGCGCATCTGGCACAACGTGACACACGGGCCAGATGATCCGGGCGATCATCTCCTTGATCACCTTCAACAATGTCGCGTGAAGAAACCGCCGGCGTTTTTCTACAGCCTCCACGGCATCGACGGCGAAGCCTGGGGCGCCATCGCACTCGACAAGCTCAAGCGCGTTCTCGACCTGATCACCAGCGACGACACGTTCGAATACTGGCACATCTAGATGGACGGATCAAATCGGGATATTTCACGAGCCGCGACCGTAAGGGAGCGGTGTGGGCCATCCGAAGGCGACCGCTCCCTCACGGTCGCGGCTCTTGCGCTGCTTGGCGCATTTCTGACGTTCAGTCTGATTACCGCGAAGTTCAGCCCCGTAGTCTGGACGGACGAAGCGCTCTTCGCTGATCCCGCCTGGCACCTGGCGACTGGGCAAGGGTTCACCAGCACGATGTGGCCGCAACCCAAGGGCACGTTTTACGCGATGAATGTCCCGCTCTACTTCTTCCTCCTCGCCGGGTGGATCAAATTATTCGGGCTTTCACCGCTGGCGGTGCGATCGCTCAACATGGTGCTCGTCACCTTCGCGGCCGGATTCGTCTGGCGAGCCGTGCGCGTCGGCGGAATCGTTCGTTCTCCCCGCCTGGCCCTGCTGATGTTGGCCGTGCTCTTGTGCAGCGCCGAGATCACGACGATCGCACGCAACTCGCGGTATGATGCGCTGTGCGCCTTCGGATGCGCGATCATTTTTAATGGCGCAATCTCGCGCTCTCAATACACACGAATGATCGTCGCAATTCTGATCGGCATGATGCTGCCGCTGGCGGGCCTGCAGATCGTCTTTTACTGCGCAACGGTCGGCGGAATTGTCGTTGTCTTCTGGCCGCGCTTCCTCCGATTCGTTCTCTGTCTCGGTGCAGGGATCGCTCTCGGCCTGAGTGCGCTGATTGTGTTGCTGCGGCTCAACAATGCGCTCGGCCGATTCTTGTCCGTTCTTCGCAAAGTAAAAGTTCTTCATGCGCCGCCATTCTCTTTGCGAACGCCCTTCGATTTCGCGGCCGCGCATCCGACGCTCGCGATCGGCGTGTGCATTCTTATCGTGCTGTCGATTGCGGCATGGAAACGCGGTGCGCTTCGCTGGCGGAGCCCCGAGGTCTTCGGCATCGTGTGCGCAGTCGTCATCCCGACTGTCCTGATGATCTTCTACCATTTCCGCGGAGAGTACGGCTGGATGATCGCCGCGCCGATCCTCATCTCCATCATCGCCTCGATCGAACGCGTGCCCAAATCCTTCGCGTCGCGCGTTGCCGTTGCGGGACTGCTGGCCATCGCGCTGGTCGGCGCGCCGTTGATCCTCGCGGGTGGATTCGTTCGCGCCGAGGGCCGCGATTACTCGCGCGTCGAGCGCTTCGTCGCGCATAACCTCAACGCGAACGATCGCGCGGCCATCGATCCCGCGGCGTATTATACCGCTCGCCTGCTCGCAACCGATTGCGTCAGCGTTTATCACCTTCCGTCCATGACTGCCGAGGAGAAGAGTGCGATCACCGTACTGGTCGCCGCACCTTCGAACCGCTCCGGTTTCACCGAGCAACTCGAGGGCGACTGGACCGAAATCGCGTCGCTGCCGCCCATTGCGCCCGCGCGCCTCGCCTGGCTGCGATATCCGGGCGACAAAGAGGTCTATGCCCTAACCGTCTACCGACGCAAACTCGGCCCAAATTGAAGCGCGATAACCATGAAAAATGCTCGTAATCGGTTGCCCCGTCTGCCAACATGTCAGATTCTTTAGCTCGAGCGGGTCGAAGCCATTTGCCGCAAGCCGAGCCGGTTCCAAGAAGTGACGACGTGAGAGCAAATCCGCCATCGGATCCCGGGGTTTCCACGACCACGCAAGAGGTGAGCGTGATCATTCCCGCGCGCGCCGCGAGCGCGACCCTTCCGCGATGTTTGCAGGCGATCGAGGAAGCCGATGCCGCGCCCGGCGAAGTGATCGTTGTCATCGACGGTCGCGATGATGACTTGGCAGCGATCGCTCGTTCGTACAAGGTGAAGGTGATGGAACTGCCCACAGCGCGCGGCGCCGCTGCGGCGCGAAATGCCGGCGCGGCCGCCGCCAGAGGCAGTATCCTCTTCTTCGTCGATGCCGATGTGGTCATCGCCGGCGGCGCGATCGGCGAAGCCGCGCATTCACTGCGCGAACATCCGGAATGGTCAGCCGTGTTCGGCTCGTATGACGACCACCCCGGCGCGAAAAACTTCGTCTCGCAGTACAAAGGGCTGCTCAACCATTACGTTCATCAAACGATTCGAGGCGAAGCATCGACCTTCTGGACCGCGATGGGCGCGATTCGCAGGGACGTGTTCCTGAACTTTGGCGGATTCGAAGAGTCGAGCCGCCTCGAAGACATCGAAATCGGATATCGCCTCCGTAGCGCCGGCCATCGCATCGGCTTCAACCACCACATGTTCGCGAAGCATCTGAAACGCTGGACGATCGGCTCGCTGATCCGCTCCGATATTTTCGATCGCGCGCTGCCGTGGACCGAACTGATCCTTCAATACCGCAACAGCGCGCGTGACCTGAATCTCGATTCAACCAACCGCCGGAGTGTCGTCTGGGTTTTCATAATGCTGAGCGCCGCCATCGCGAGCGCGTTTTTTCCGATGATCTCGCTGCCGATCATCGCTATCGCGATGGTTGCCTTGTTGATCTTGAACCGCAAGCTGTACGGCTTCTTCTATCGCAGTCGCGGGCTGATGTTTGTCTGCCGCGCGATTCTGCTCCACTGGCTCTACTACTTTTACGGTGGCCTCTCGTTTCTGATCGGATGGTTGCGCTATCATCTGCCGCATCGTGCGCCGCCGCGCCCGCACAGGATCATCCGCGCGGAGGCGCGATGACGAGTGCGGATCCCGTTTTGATCGTCGGCGCCGGCCCCGCGGGCCTTACCGCCGCCTATGAACTCGTGCGCAACGGCCGCAGCGTGCGCATCGTCGAGATGACCGATCATGTCGGGGGAATCTCACGCACTGAAATGCG
>JAICIO010000219.1 GCA_025924315.1 Phycisphaerae bacterium | reverse complement strand
CGAGGGTTTCGTTCGCGGCGACGATGGGCACGTTCTTATCGAGCCGGCTGAGCGTCGGGCGGTCGAGATGATCAAAGTGCGCGTGCGAGAGCAGGATCAGATCGAGCGGCGGAAGTTCGCGGACGGTTAGCGCCGCGGCGAAGTGCCGTCTCGGCCCCCCGGTGACGAGGCCGAAGCCGATGCCGATGCGGTTCGACATCACCGGATCGGTAAGGATCGTCATGCCATCGATGCGCAGCAGCACGCTGGCGTGCCCGATCCACGCGGCGGCAAGTGAGTGATTTTCCCAGTTCTTGAGATTCGGTTTGAAAGCAGAAGCCGGCGGCGCGTTCACATGGTCGAACATACGCATCCGCCCGCGGCCACGACCGAGCGCATCGGCGAGCTGCAACGTCAGCGGACGTTTCTTGGCCCAATCTGTATAAGTTCGCCACGACAAGTCGGGTGAATGCTCCGTGAAATTAGGCGCTGCCTGAAAACTCCGCGCGGGTGATGCTTGCGTCTTTCGGTCGCATGCTTCGTCGCTCCTCTTTCGGTCGCATGCTTCGTCGCTCCTCCTCGACTGTATTTCGTTGCAATACTGCTCGTCGTCGCTCCTCGCCTGCGACCGAAATCCGCGGCGCCTCACCGCGCGGGGAGTTTCCAGACAGAGCCTGCAGTTAGTACGTACCCAACAGCCCGATCGTTCGACGCGCGAAACTCATTCGATCTCGACGCCGACGGGAAAGTGATCGCTCGCGTATTTTGCGAGGCGGTCATACTCGATCCACGCTGATTTTACCTGCGATGTGGCAAATCCAAAGGCAAATATGTAATCCACGCGCTGCCCGGGAAATTGGGTCGAAAACGTGCCCTGGTTCGTCGCCAGATCGGGATCGAAGGTGTGCAAAGTGTCGATATAGCCGGCATTCAGGATGGTCTGCACAACGCGCCGCGGAATCGGCCCGCCGTTCGCTTTCGCCTCGTCGCGCGTGCTCTCTTTGCAACGGGAGAGCTCAATATTCTGCACCGGCGAGTTCGAATTGAAATCGCCGACGAGCAGATGCGGGCGGTTCTCTTTTCGATGCGGCTCGAAGATCTGGAGCAGCGTCGCCAGCTCGTTCTCACGCTTCGCTTCATCCTCTTCACGCGCATGGGCGGGCAGGTGCACGACGCCAATTTCCCATGGGCGGCCGCCCGGCTCGAGCACTTTCACTTCGAGATAAGAACCGTCCAACTCGGGATGCAGCGCGGAATGGTTGACCGACTCCGCGATGCGCCAGCGACTGTAGAGAGCGGCCTGATGCTTCTTCGACTCGCCGGCGATGAAGTCCATCTTCAGGCGGCGCTGGATGCGCTGCTGAACGTCGATATCGTCCGCCTCGACAAGGGCAACAATATCCGCTCGCTGCGCGAGCATGACCTCGGCCAGTGGATCGGCACGGCCCTCACCGCCGTCGAGGATGTTATAGCTTAACAGGCGCATCACTTCTCTCGTTTATCGGACTGCACTTGGCGCGCGAATTTATGTCGCTGCGACAAAAGCAATCGTACGCTTCCTCAGCCGTAGTGCTAGTGGAAGGAAATTGGAGATCATGCATCAACGGATTGGAGAAGTTCTTCGCCGACTCGTCCCGCTTTCGTCGCACGACGTCGACGAAGTCCTTCAGGAACAACGTGGCACCGCCAAGCGATTCGGCGAGGTCGCGATCTCACTGGGCCTCTGCCGTCCCGAACACATCTGGAAAGCATGGGCGACGCAAACCACGGACACCGTGCAGCGCGTCGATCTGAACGAAGTCGGAGTCGACGCGCAGGCGGTCACGCTGCTCCCGCGCGACGTCGCGATGAAGTTCGGCGTGATCGTCATTCGCTCCAGCCACGATCAACTGGTCATTGCGACATCCGATATCTGCTTCGAAGAAGCCGCCATCGCCCTGCCGAGCATCGTGAGCACGAAAATCAAATTCGTGGTCGCCGATGCGCAGCAAATCCAGGCGGCGATGGATCACTACTACCGAAAACCCGCGTGAAGACGCCGGCTCTGAGCGAAGCGAAGAGGCGGATGATTCTTCGGCGATCGCGCGAAAGGATCCGCCTCTTCGCTCCGCTCAGAAGCGGCGTCTGAATCAGGCAAATGGCACGCTCAAGGTCTTCGCAGGGACGTTGGTGAACGCAGTTCGTTTGCCTCGCGAACCGCTTCCTTCTCGGGATCCAGGAGCAGCGGCTTGAGCGCGCGAATCCGCTCGGCGAGCTGTTGCTGTTGTGCGAAGATCTCGCGATTCACCGAGCCAATCGCGCGATCATCGGCGCGGTAGATGTCGCCCGTGAGGGTGCGCGCGATGGCGGATTCGACATATTCGCATCGCGCGATCTCCTGCCACTCGGCGCGCACGACGACGTTGATTCCGCCTTCGCCGAAGCTGAGCAATCCCCATCGCGGTGCCAATTCCTTTTTCTGAATCATTCCCGCCGGCGCGAGGATGTAGTGCAGGTTGGCCATCGGCTGAAGAAGACACGATTTGAATTTGCCGAGGCCGATGCATTGCCGAAGGCTCGGCCGACGCGCACGTCGCCGCTTGCCGCGCTTCAGGTTCCCCTTTCGCTCCATCATCGAAAGCAGCATCTGCCCGTCGTTGGATTGATCGCGAAGGAAATCGGCTCGTGAGGCTTTGCACTCGATGAAGCAGACCTGTGGAAGCTCGCGCGGCGCGCAGATGTAATTGTGCCACGGCCGAAACACGCCCGTCCCGACCGCATCAATGATGCCAAGGGGCTTAAGTCGCACCTCGGCGGCGATGCATCGATATCCCATGCGGAAGAGCCACCGGCACGCTTCTTTTTTCAGCGTTTTATGCAAATCCGTTTCGCCAGCCACGTGCACTCCTTGCACCGTCTGCAGTACGACAACATCCCTGTCTTATCCGGCCGCCACGAAAGGCAGGAACACCAAGACCGCGGGGAGCGGTCGATTCGAGATCATGTTATGAGTGCACGCGAGCGTTGCAAGAGTCGAGCGATTCTTTCAACGGATCCGACATTAAGGGAGTTGTTCTCTTCGCGGCGATGTAACGCGGTCCTGTTCAGACCCCGTGCACATGCTGATCCCAAGCACATTTCGAGAGCACGCCGGCTAGAAGGCGCCCGGTATTGGCCTTGCGCCATGGTGAAAAGCAAGAAGGCCAAGAATGAAAATGTAACTTAGGAGAACCAACCCAGCATAAAGCAAGCGATCGCCTTGCGATCTTGGTTGAAAGCTAGCAATGATTACTGCAACCGCTCCGATCGTCGCGAACACGACAGAGAGTACTCCAAGTGATCCAACCGCCAACGCCATCGGCGCATTGAATTCGTGGCCCCAACTTAACACTAAGACGGGCAAGACGAGAAGGAGAGCGGTCGTTAACCAAACCAACGACGTCGATCCGCGCCTGACATCCTCGACGCGCGGTATTGGAGAGTCTCGCCGTTGCTTTTGGGTGCGTCGAGCCATCGGCTGGTAGTCGAGCTTGTCAATCGATCGTGGCGTCACCGGATTATATCCGAAATGAGCCCATGATGAACCGGGGACGCGAGTAACTGGGAATGGAACTAGTGTTAGGAGGTGGCGAATCGCCGGGCAGTAAAAACTGCAAATCTCGGATGAGCATGGGGCCGCGGGAATGGAGGGAAGAAATCTTTGCCGCCTCGCCGCGGCGAGTCTCTATTGGTGGGTTGCGACAGTTCTGCAGCGATAGCTGCAATGTCGTCGAAGTGGGTTTGCGAAGCAAGTCGACCGCATCAAGGGCGTCAGCGTGCTCGCCCATGCTTTCTCTCTAAAAGCTCCTGACAAAAACGTTATTCACCGGAGACGCGCAGAGAGCGGAAATGAGCAGATATCGGAGAAGCACCCCTATCGCGCGTACGCCAATCCCATCGCCTTCGCGGCGGTGTCGGCGCCGCGGTCGATGTGGTGGCCCATCGCGGCCGCGGCTTCGTCGCCGCGCTTCTCAAGCAGATTATAGATCACCTTGAGATGTTCCTGGATGTTCTGATCGTGCGCGTGGAGCTTATTTCCGACCGCGTTGCCGACCGAGCTCACGAGATTGCGGTACTTGCCGATTTCTTCCGCGAGCCGCTCGCTGCCGGAGCTTCGGCTGATCAGATCGTGGAACTCGCCGTCGAGAGCGAGCGCGCGTTCGGGGAAGTCTTCGCGCTTCTCGCCGTTGATCAACTCGAGGGCGCGCTTTTTGATATCTTTGAGCGCATTCGGATCAACTCGTCCCGCGGCGAGCCGCGTCGCTTCGACCTCGAGCAATCGCCGCACGTGATAAATCTCAACGAGTTGTTCTGGACCGAACGGCCGCACCATCGCGCCGTGATTTGGCTTCAGCCGGATCACACCAATGGCCGCGAGCTCGCCCAGCGCTTCACGAATGGGTGTGCGACTCACGCCGAGCTTCATGGCCAGCTCTTCTTCGATCAGCCGATCGCCGCCTTTCAGCTCGCCGCTGAAAATGGCGTTCAGCACTTTGCTGACCAACTGTCCACGAAGGGTACTACGAGGAATGGTTTTCAAGGCTCGATCGCTCATATGAATGCCCCGCAACTGCCGGTGAGATGATCACAGCATATCGCCTGCAAGGTATGTGTTACAAGGACTACGATCCGGAATTGTACACCAGAGATGCCCGATTCCGTCAAATCGGTCTGAGGCTCCGAATTGTCTCGGAATCTAAGGAAGCGCCGCGGCTACGCCGCGGGTTACTATCCCGCTTCATCACGCTCGCCCCGCCCGAGCCTCCGCCCCGTCGATCCATCGCGCCAGTTCCTCCGCGGACATCTTCATCGGCCGCGCCGATTTCCCATCCAACCCGCGCCTCACCGCCACCAGCTCCGCGGCGATGCTGATCGCGATCTCCGACACCGTCACCGCTCCAATCTCCAGCCCGATCGGCGCGTGCACGCGCGCCAGCTTTTCCGGCGACACCCCGCGCGAGATGAGATCGTCGAATATCGTCTTGATCTTCGCCTTCGAACCGATCAAGCCAACGTACTTCGCCGGCGAATCGATCACCGACAGCAGTGCACTGCCGTCGTGCCGATGTCCGCGCGTCACGATCACGATATAGGTCTGCGGATCGATTGGAATTCGCCGCAGCTCGTCTTCGATCTCGCCCACGATGCGCGCCGTAGCCGACGGAAACCGATCCGCCGACGCATATTCCGCGCGATCGTCGATGACCGTAACTTGAAAATCCAACCCCCTCGCCAGCGCCCCCAGCGCCTGCCCGACATGCCCCCCGCCCGCGATCACGAGCATCGGCGGCGGACCCAGCTCCTCGACATATCGCTTCGCCGACCCATTCTCCTCATACCGCAAAGCAAACTCCGCGCTTCGCCCCGCTCGCACCGCCTCCAACAACTCTCGGTACGACGGCACCTTTTCCCGATCCACAATCTCAACCGCGATATCCATCACCCCGCCGCAGATCAGCCCATCATCCCACCCATAATCGTGATCCAACCGGAACGCGAGCAGCTTGGATTGTTTGGCCCCCATTAATTCCAGCGCCCGCCGCCGAACCTCCGCCTCCACACAACCGCCGCCGAGCGTTCCAATCGTCTTCCCATCCCCGAGCACAAGCATCTTCGCCCCCCGCTCCTGCGGGGTGCTGCCCTTTGATCCAACAACAATGCAAAGCGCAACGACCTCGTCGCGCATACCACGTTCACAAATCTGCTCAAGGATTTCCCGCACGATTTGATCTTCCCGCACGAACCGGCATTTGACAACGACGTACTTCGCATAGGCCCACCTTGACTTACCCAAGTGCGGCCGTACGATACGGATATAGATCGCGGGGTAGAGCAGCCTGGTAGCTCGTCGGGCTCATAACCCGGAGGTCGGAGGTTCGAATCCTCCCCCCGCTACT
>JAICIO010000218.1 GCA_025924315.1 Phycisphaerae bacterium | reverse complement strand
GATGCCGTAAGGCTTATCGCCGCCGCTTTGTTCGCTGTCGATCAGCGGTTTGTTCGGCGAGCCGGCGCGGGCCATTGCGCCTCTCATGAATTGGACAAAGTCTCGATTGGCGAGTTTGTCGGCGTAGTGAAGTGAATACGCGCCGGCGTAATGATCCATTCCGAGGTCGAAGCATTTCCGCACAAACGCGCGGCCGTCGGTGTCGGTCAATCCTTTAGGATTCCGCGAGGTCGTCGCGGCCAGCGCCACGATTTTCACTGACGGATCAATTGGCGTGAGCTCCTCTTTCACCATGCGAAGCTCGTTGACGTACATCTCCGGCGTCGATTTGCGCCACCACGTTTCCGGCGCATCCACTTCATTGCCAAGCTCGACGTATTCGACGCCCTTGCCTTTCACGCGATTAAAAATCGTCCGCAGATACTGGCGGTACAGAGGTTCATATTCCGGTTTGACGGCGGAGAGATAAAACCCCGCGACGGTGTACTGCGATGCGGGATAGCCGATCGTCAGCATGTGCGTCATTCCGTATTTGTGAGCTTGCTCAAGCTCGAAATCGAGATCATCGAAACGATCAAACTGCGGGCCGAGCCGGCTCCACGTTGCCTCGGCGGTGCGAAAGCTGTCCACGCCGGCCCGGGCGAGCAGTTCATAAACTTTCTTCGCCTTGTCGGCGTTCCAGTTCGCCTGAACGAATGGCCGCTCCATCCCGTGAAGCCCGAATTCGTGAGGCAGCGTTTGACGCGTCGTGGGGAGCGGGCGCGCCTCGATTTTGTGCAGCACCTCGGCCGCGGTTTGCGGTCCTAGCTCTTCATCCGTCTTGGCCATCGCGCGGCGGTAGTGGGGCAACTCCAGCTGATCGCGCAAAACATCCTGCTCGCCGCGCTTGAACTCGGTGCGCAGCGGATGAGGCGAGTATTTCGGATGATTTCCGGATGGTTGAAATGATTCGTCTGTCGTCAGGACAACGGCATCGAGGAAGAACGCGAACAGCTTGTCCTGCGCTCGCGGCGACGAAACTTCGAAGCGAAGCGTGTGCGCGCCGGGCTTCAGATCAATCGTGTCTGCGAGCGACCAACCCAGCAGGTTCCCGCCACCGCCATAGGGCCGCGAGCTCCACGCTTTTCCTTTGAGATCGACAAACGGCTGCTGATCGATTCGATATCGGCACGGCGCCGCCCACCCGACATTCTGCGGCGAACCCGCCAGCCACATCCGATACTTTCCCTCACTCGTAACTGTAAACGGAAGTTCCGCGAAGAAGGGAAGCTTCGACTTGTCAACTTTCTCGTCCTGAACATAGAGCCGCAACGTCGCATAGCCGGACGGACCGTCGGGTCTGACCTCGACGAAAGGCCCCGGCACGAAGTTCGTCTCCGCCGCATCTTCCGCTTCAAGCCAGATCGTGGTGGGGTTGGCGCGACTGATTGAACTCAGCGCAAGAAGAACACACACCAGCAGTCTTTGCAGAGTGGACATGGTGTACCAATATAATTCTCCGCACCTCTCACGGAAGGCATGCGGTCCCCGGTGTTTACGGATTAGAATAGGGCCTCTGTGACCTCCGCCCGGGCTCCGGCATCTGAAGGTGAAGTATGACTTCTGATCTTCCCAAGGCGCCGAAATCGAGCGAAATTACGCCGGAATCGGTCTATTTCAACCGCCGGACGTTTATGAAGGCGGGGCTGTTTGCGGCGTCGGTTGCGGCGACGGCGGGGGTGTATCGGCAACTGAACCGGCTGCCGAGAGCGACCAAGGAAACGGCGCGACTCGCGGGGCTGGATAGCGCGCCCGTCGTCGATGCGAGTTTGTCGCCGGATACCGTGCGTGCGTTTCATTCAGACGAGACACCGACGCCGTATCAGTCGATCACGCACTACAACAACTTCTACGAGTTCAGCACAGACAAAGACGGCGTCGCGGGCGCGGTTGGGGATTTCTCCACTTCCGACTGGAAGATCGTTGTCGATGGAATGGTCTCCAAGCCGACGACGTTCGATCTTGATGACATTCGAAAAGTCGCGCGGCCGGAGGAGCGCATCTATCGCTTCCGTTGCGTGGAGACGTGGTCGATGGTCGTGCCGTGGGCGGGGTATTCGTTGCGCAAGTTGCTCGACAGAGTGCAACCGCTGAGCGGCGCGAAGTATGTCGCGTTCACGACGCTCTTTGATCCGAGTCGCATGCCAGGCCAGAAATCGGATGTACTCGATTGGCCCTACGTTGAAGGGCTGCGGATCGACGAAGCGATGCATCCTCTGACGCTGCTCACGACCGGTTTGTATGGTCGGGAGCTTCCGGCGCAGGACGGCGCGCCGGTGCGGCTGATTGTGCCGTGGAAGTATGGCTTCAAAGGAATCAAGTCGATCGTGAAGATCAGCCTTGTCGCGGACGAGCCGCCGACGAGTTGGAATCGCTACGCGCCGGACGAATACGGCTTCTACGCGAACGTGAATCCCAATCACCCTCATCCGCGATGGAGCCAGGCGACCGAGCAACGGCTCGGAGAGAGCGGGCGCCGGGAGACGCTCATGTTCAATGGTTACGGCGAGCAGGTCGCGGGATTGTACAAGGGCATGGACCTCGACAAGTTTTTCTAGGATTCGTCGATGAGTGTTGCGCCAATCTATGCTCCTGCCCGCCGACTGCCACGCGCGGCGCCGGTTTGGTTTGGCGGATCGATGCCGGTCGCTCGTCTCGCGATCATCGTCAACCTGATGATTCCCGGGCTGCTATTGCTCTGGGATGCGATGCATCACCAGCTCGGCGTGAACGCGGTGAACTTCGCGATCAAGACGACCGGGCTGGTGGCGGTGACTTATCTTGTCCTGTCGCTCGCGATCACTCCGCTGCGCGCGGTGACGGGGCTTTCTTGGCTCGTTCAATTCCGGCGAGCGATCGGCTGTTTCGCGTGTTACTACGCGGCGGCGCATCTGACGATTTACTTCTGGTTTGATCGTTCGCACAGCCTGTCGAGCACCGTCTATGAGATCACGCATCGTTGGTATCTCGCCATCGGATTTACGTGCCTCGTGCTGATGCTTCCATTGCTGCTGACGAGTTTTGATTCAGCGATTCGGTGGATGGGCGGAAAGAAATGGAAGCTGCTGCACCGGCTGGCATACGCGGCAGCGGCGCTGGGGTGCTGGCATTACTACCTGCAAAGCAAGGCGGATAAGAGCAAACCGGATATCTATTTCGTGGTGCTGGCGGGGCTGCTGTTATGGCGCGTCGGCGCGGGGCTGATCGATTCCGCGCGGCATCGCAAGAAGTCCGTCGGCGCTGCTGGAATGGCGGCGGCGACGCCGGGAAAAGTTCGATTCTGGAAAGGCGAGCTGAAGGTCGTTGCGATCTTTCGTGAAACGAGTAGCGTTCGCACGTTCCGCCTCGCGATGCCGGATGGCGGCGCGATTCCGTTTGCGTTCAAGGCGGGACAATTCCTCAGCCTCAGTTTGCCAATCGACGGCCAGCGCGTGACGCGGTCGTACACTATCGCGAGCAGTCCAACGCGGGACGCGTACATCGAGCTCACGATCAAGCGCGAAGACCGGGGGCGCGTTTCCGGATTTCTTCACCAGATGCTGATGACCGGCCATACCGTGAGTGTGTCCGCGCCGGCGGGGAAATTCACGTTTACACCGAGCGCAGAAGGCGGGGTGCTGTTGCTCGCCGGCGGGGTGGGCATCACGCCTTGCATGTCGATCCTGCGCGATCTGACCGATCGCGGGTGGTCAGGAAAGATCGACTTGCTGTTTGTCGTCCGAACGGCCGACGACGTGATTTTCGCGGAAGAACTGAAGTACCTGGCCGCGCGTCATCCGAATCTGCACGTGCACGTCTCGATCACTCGTGACGCGCCGGCGGACTGGAAAGGTCTGCGCGGGCGGCTCACGATCGAATCGATTCGACAAGTCGTTCCTGATTTCGCGGAGCGTCCGGCGTTCATCTGCGGCCCCGATGCGATGGCGACGCATGCGCGAGAATTACTTTCGTCCGCGGGCGTGCGAAGCGAGCGGATCATCGTCGAATCGTTCACGCCTGCGGCCGCGGTGGCGCGAGACGCGAGCGCACTGCCCGCGGATGAAATGAACGACGCGGCGATCGCCGTCGTCACATTCGAGCGCTCGAATCAAATCGCGCAACTCACGGCGAAGAAAACGGTGCTAGAAGCGGGCGAATCGGTCGGCGTCGCGATCGATTACCAATGCCGCGCCGGCATTTGTGGGACCTGCCGATGCCGGTTGCTCGACGGCGAGGTCACGATGGAAAATCGCGACGCGCTCTCCGACGCCGAAATCGACGAAGGATACATCCTCGCCTGCCAGGCGACGGCGGCTGCTGACATTCGCGTCGATGCATAAAAAAGGCGCACCGGCGGATGGGGTATCCGCCGATGCGCCGGAATCTTGCCCGATCGGGCGGCTTACGGCAGTGTCTTGGCGCAGTACGCGTCGATGGCGGAGTTCATTTCCGAATCGCTGACGCCCATCCCGTTACCGCCCCATTGATAGCTGCAATATCCCTGGAAGCCGACGTTGTGTGCACCCGTGGATCGAACGCCGATCTCGGTCAACCAGTTCGACAAGGTCTCACCGGCGCGGCCCCATCCGTTGGTCGCCGGTCCACACCCGAAGTTTTCGATGAGGAACAATCGGTTCGCCGCGATGCCTTGCGCGACGTAGGAGTTCTTGGAGGCCTGATACTGACTCTGGCACCACGAGACGGACATGCCATTGGTGCGAATTTCCGGTCCCGAGAGGTAGCACTCGATGCCGATGTGCGCGACCGCCGCGAGCGACTGCCAGTCGATCGGATGCGCGTTGATCGTCTGGAAGGGCGCCGCGATGATCACTTCGTGGTTGTAGGTGTTGTGAAGCCGCTGGGCCATGGCGATCACCCACCAGCGATAGTTCTGATCCTGCCAGAGGCTCGGGGAGATTTCGTTGATAAACAGCCACTGGGGCGTGCCGCTGGGGAATCCGGCGACGACCGCGGCGCGGACGTTGTCGGCCTTCTGCACGCCGGTAATCGTGCCATAGCCGTCGCTGAGGATCTCGTAATCCGCGCATTGGAAGTTTCCGGCGCCGTTCACGAGCGACTTGGTGGAATCGTTGCTTGAGCAGAGAAACTTTCCGTTCGTGGTAACGCTGTTGAGATGGTCGAGCTCGGTCGGGCAAAAGTGCGGCGAAGTCGGCGTGCAGTTGCTCGTGTCGTTGCCGAAGACTTCAAACCGATTGGTCGGCGCAACCGCCGGCGATTTTTCTGGTGGCCTGACCAGTCCCCAGACGAACAATGAACCGAGACAGACGAGAACGAAGAAAACCCTGAAACGATGCATAGGCACCGCCTTCCCTGAAAGAGATGAGATTGGCTCGAAAGAGATGGCTCGCCCCAAGGCGAGTGATGAGCCCGTGGAAATCGCGCAAAGAGACCTCCATCGCTCGCGCCCGCTGGTGAAGGGAGATGTACGACGTGAGAGTTGAACTAAGCGGCGCGCCCGATGGCGGAGATTATGCGCAGCGCGAGCACGCGAATTCTTCTCGCCTTCCGTCGAAACATGATCATTTTTTGTCCGGCTGCTCGATTCAGAAATCCACAATCCACAGAGAAGGTTGAGTGCAGGGTTGGGTCGATGGCGTGGCCACCAGCACGTCCCAGCCGAGCTGACCCTCGGCCGCGTGCATCTCTTCCGTCGCGCGCCGATCCGAAGATGGTCGTGCGACCAGCTCGCGGATGTGCGAGAGGTTCTCGCAGTAGCCGCTCATGCCATAGAAGACGACGGCGAGCGACAGCAGGAAGAATAGTTTGATGAAGAATCTCATGGCTGCGTTGGGGAGGTATACGCAGCGTTCAAAGAGTTATTACATCGCTCATTTTCAGGTGTTCCCCGTGTAGCCGGCCGGCGTT
>JAICIO010000217.1 GCA_025924315.1 Phycisphaerae bacterium | reverse complement strand
GCCTCCGGGGAAGTCGATCCCACTTTCACGCAGGATTCGAGCACCATCACCTCGAACGACGACCTGGAAACACTGCAGATCACCGACGACGGCCAAATCTTTGCGTCGTATCGGCGCGCCAAGCTCACCGGCGGATTGAACAGCGCATTTCTCGTGAAGTATCAGCAGAGCGACGCGCCCAGCGGCGTATTTGCCGGCAAACCCATCACGTCCGATCGCAACGGAGGGTATTACTTCAACGTGACGTGGCAGGATGACGACAACGTCGATTTCAGTTCGCTCAGCAACGACGACATCATCGTCGTATTGCCCGATGGATCGAAGAAATCGGCGACGTTCATCTCCGCCGATCCTTCGGCCGACGCGAAAATCATCACCGCGCGATATCGCTTTACTTCGCCTGATGGCTTCAACACGGCCGATGTTGGACAATACAAAGTGCGCGTCCGCGGCAGCGCCGTCGCCGACACCTTCGGCAACCACGCCGCCGCGCGCGAGATCGGGCGATTCAACGTGACGATCCCGTTCGACGTTCACATCGCGTGACGCGGCAGATTTCGCATGATGGCGCGACTGGCCGAGCTCATCCTCCTTGCGCTGCTGCTGGTGATTGCGGTTCGTCTCGCGCTTCGATTGCTTGGGCGCTCGATCGGGCGGGCGCTCGTGCGAGATTACCTCGCGCACGGGCCGCGATATCAGCCAAAGAATTTCGTGCGGCAATTCCGCGATTTTGTGTTCAAGAACCCGGCGGGGGCGAAGACGATCCTCTCCTCGGAGAGTGCGGAGGCGATGGTTCGAAAGATGTGGCAGGATGCAAAAGGCCCGCCGCAGAATCTGCACGACACCGGCCTTCCCGCGGACGGCATGTCCGTCTTCCGATCTGCCCTCACAGACCATCGCTCGATCGTCGTCGTAACGCTTCCGCGGCCGCAGCGTCGCTCTGAACCCTACTTCGCCGCCGTCGTCTTCCCGACCGACGAGTTACTCCGCGACGATCCGCTTCGCGCCCGCGAGACCACGCGCTTTTTCTATCTCAACCGCGGCAGCACACAGTCCGGCCGCGCGACCGACTTGTGCGGATGGACCAGCGACGGCCACGAGCGAACGTATAATGCCGGCGCACCAACGGATCCCGAAGGCTTCGCAAAAGTCATCGCCCAGAAGCTGGGCGAGTTGAGGTTGTAATGGAACTGGATATTGCCTTTGCCGCTTGCGGCTTAGCTCGAAGCGCGCGGCTTTCCAGATCCCGCTAAGCCGCGAGCGGCAGAGAAAAGCGAATTGATCCAAGGGGAACCTATCCGACATTGAGCCGGCTGCGGATGAAATCGGCTCGCGCTGCACGGCGCACGTCGCCTTCGAGGCGTTTGCCTTGCAACTTCTGCAAATGCGCGGGTTGCGTCTGCAGGAACATCTCGTTGACGGCGCGGATGTCGATATCTTTTACTCGGCCGAGGTTGATGCCCATGCGCAGGTGGCTGAGGGCGGAGAGGACTTCTTCGCTGGTGAGAAGGCGGGCGGATCGGAGCAAGCCGAGCGCGCGGTGAACTTTGTCGTCGAGCGCGACCGTGCGCTCGGTCATCAGCATCTTGCGCGCGTGATGTTCGTAATCGATGATCTTCGGGATCACCAGGTGCTTGAAGTCGCTGATGATTTCTTCTTCGCTCTTACCGAGCGTCGTCTGATTGCTGATCTGATAAAAATCGCCGGTGGCTTCGGTGCCTTCGCCGTAAAGACCACGCACCGCTAAACGCATGTCCTTCGCGGCGCGGAAGACTTTTTCGATCTCGCTGGTGAGTTTCAGGGCCGGCAGGTGGAGCATCACGCTCACGCGGATGCCTGTGCCGACGTTCGTGGGGCAAGCCGTGAGGTAGCCAAAGCGCGGGCTGAAGGCGAAGTCGAGTTTCGATTCGAGCTTATCGTCGGCGGCGTTGATCTGATCCCACGCTTCTTCGAGTTGAAGCCCGCTGCGCAAAACCTGGATGCGCAGGTGGTCTTCCTCGTTGACCATGATCGAAAGCGTCTCGGCTTCACCGACGGCGACGCCGCGCGCGCCCTCGGCCGATGCATGTTGTTTGCTGATCAGGTGCCGTTCGACCAGCAGATCGCGGTCCGTCTGCGGCGCCTGATCCAGATCGACGTAGAGCACCTGCGGCGCGAGCTGCGCGCCCAGAATCGTATCGCGAACGCGATGTTCGAGCGTCTGCCGCTGATGCCGCGAACAGCGCGTCAGAAACGGGTAGCCGGAGACATTTCGCGCCAGTCGGATGCGCGACGAAATCACAATCTCGCTCATCGGCCCGCTTCCGCGGAGCCATTCACCGGCGTGCGACGTTAAATCACTTAACTTCATAAAACAGTTGTCAGTTTTCAGTTGGCAGTTGTCAGTGAATGCCTCATCCGCCTTCAGCTTGCCGAATTTGATCGCGGAGCTTGGCGGCGCGTTCGTAGTCTTCGGCTTCAACGGCTCGGGCCAATTCCTTGCGTAGCTTCGACAAATCGACTGCGCGCTTGGCCGGCACACCGCTTCCGCCGCGTCGCGCCGGCACTTTGCCGATGTGATGCGTCGCGCCTTCGTGCGCCCGCTGCAGCAGCGGCGTCAGATCGCGCTCGAACAGCGCGTAATCGTTCTCACAACCGAGCAGCCCACTCTGGCGAAACTCCGCCCAGGTGATTCCGCAGTTCTCGCATGCGGTGCCGGTTTCCTTCTGGATGCCGGAATGCGCCATCACGAAATTCGTCAGCAGCTCGTTGATCGGCGTGTGGCTCTTGACGGGCAGACCTTCGTTCTGAGCGGCGCATTGCTCGCACAGGTGCTTCTCGAGCTTCTTGCCGTTCTTGATTTCGGTGAGATGCACCGTCGCGGCTTTGTTGCAATTATCGCATTTCATAGTGTTCTCGCTGCGCGAGATCGACGTTCGTCGATTTATCGTATTTCGCACGGGAAATACCGTCAATCGATGCGCATGAGTATAGGCACGCTAGCTCGCGCGATACACCGCGCGATTCTCGGGCGTTTCCCACACTTCCACCGTGTACAGCATTACATGATTCGGCAAGCGAAGCGACTGAGCTACATAAACGGCGACGTTCTCCGCGGACGGATTGAGCTTTTCAAACGCCGCCAGCTCATTGAGATGCCGGTTGTGCATCGGTCCGATAATCGCATCGACCCGGCGCTCGAGTTCGTGGAAGTCCATGACCACGCCAATCGAATCGAGCTGATTCGCCCGCACCGTCACCCGCACCTTCCAATTGTGGCCATGCACCGGCTCCAGTGAGTTGTCGTACAGCCGCAGCCGATGGGCTGCGCTGAAGTGCCGCGTGGTGGAGATGTCGAAGGGCATTGATGGCTTTCCCGTAGGGTCCGCTTCAGCGCACCGGTTATTTGTTTTTCGAACGGATGAATAACCGGTGCGCTGAAGCGCACCCTACAAGAGGGCATACACGTATCAGGTCGTCGGTCGCGCTCGCGAGCCGATCCAGCTGTGCAGGATAATCGCGATGCCGATCAGCACAAGGCAGGCGATCATCCGGTTCACGATCAGCGCGTCGTTGATGTGCAACGGAAGCGGCCGCGGGCCGAGGTACAGGCCGGCGCAGGCGAGAAGGACAAGCGTCGGCACGGTCACCCAGATGATCCACCGCTGCTGGATTCGGGCGCTGGCGACGAGCGGAAGCGAGAAGAGGATCGGGATGTTGAACTGCGGCGGGGTGAGCACGTCTGTCAGCGTCACGAGAATAATCAGCACGACGCACAGCAGCGTCGTCGCGAAGCGGTCGAACGAGGCGATGATCTGATCGAATACCTGCTCTTCCGCGTCGCTCGCCTGCACCAGCCGCGCGCGGCGGTCGATCAATTCGCGCAGGCCGATCTGGATGTGCAATAGCGCTGCTGACAACACCAGGGTCGCAATCTCCATTACGCGATTGGCCATCTGGTAATTGAGCAACTCGCGCCAGTTCCTGATCGAAAAATGCTGGCCGGCGAAATAGCCGAAGAGCGACAGGATCGTCAGCACAATCGTCCATCGCCATAGCAGGCTGGGGCGCTGCAGACGCGAAAGGAGGAGCAGCGGTAAAAGGTAGAGGATGGCGAAGCTGAAGTTGACCGTCGTGAAATCCGCGATCGCGATCGCAAGGATCAGTAGCCCGGCGACCCACAGGTCGCGCGACGCGGAAGACGGATCATGCGCCCCAGCCACGATGGCAGGAGGGTGAAGTTGTGCGGAATGTGACAGCACGGTTGTGAATCACTGATGTCGCGGAAGGCGCCGCTGAACGTTGCAAACCAACGCCGTTTTGAATCTCAAACGTGGCGTCGCTTTCGCGCAGCGTTAGCCCACACTACAATCGCCGGTAATGCGTCGTTATTTTCCCGATCTCGCGGAATTCAAAGCGGCTTCCGAAAAAGCTGACCTCATCCCCGTTTATCGTCAGCTTTTGGGCGATCACCTGACGCCCGTCAGCGCTTTTGAAGTTCTGGGACGCGACGCGCACGCGTTTCTGCTGGAAAGCGTGGTCGGTGGAGAGCGGATCGCGCGCTACAGCTTCATCGCGACGTCGCCATCGATTGTGTACCAGGTGATGCAAGGTCGCGCCGCCATTCTGCGTCGCGGGCGCGCCGCGGAAGAATTTGAAACGACCGATCCGTTAACGGATCTGGCGAAGTTGCTTCCCAAGCGGCGCTGTCACCACAACAAGAATCTGCCTTCATTCACCGGCGGACTCGTCGGCTACGCGGGCTACGACACGATTCGGTATTACGAAGCGGAGAAGCTCGATCACGCGCCCGAAGACGATCGCCATCTGCCGGATCTCAGCTTCGGCCTCTACAACGAGCTCGTCGTTTTCGATCACGTCGACAAAACGATCAAGGTGATCGCGAACGCGGACCTGTCGAATGCGAGCGACGTCGAAACTGCTTATCGCGATGCGTGCCGCAGAATCGACGACGTGGTGCAACGTCTTCAACAACCGCCGACGAGCAACCTGGGTGAAATCGATCCGCAGCGGCCGCTGGAGCTGAACTTCACCAGCAACATGACGCGCGAGCAGTACGAATCCGCGGTCGTGAAGGGGAAGGAATACATCAAGGCCGGCGACATTTTTCAGTTCGTGCCGAGCCAGCGCCTGCGCGTGCATTCGACCGCCTCGCCGTTCGATGTCTATCGCGCGCTGCGCATCATCAACCCGTCGCCGTTCATGTTTTACTTGAAGAGCCCGGCGTGCACGTTGATCGGCTCGAGTCCCGAGATTCTCTGCCGCGTGCAGGATCGAAAAGTCACGAGCCGTCCGCTCGCCGGCACGCGTAAGCGTGGCGCAACCGAAGAAGAAGACAAGGCGCTCGAAGCCGAACTGCTCGCCGATCCGAAAGAGCGCGCCGAGCACATCATGCTCGTCGATCTTCACCGCAACGACGTCGGTCGCGTCGCCAAGATCGGCTCGGTCGAAGTTTCCGACATGATGGTGATCGAGCGCTACAGCCACGTCATGCACATCACGACGAACGTCAGCGGAACACTCGACGACGACATGACGGCGTTCGATGCACTGCGCGTTTCGTTGCCGGTCGGAACGGTGAGCGGCGCGCCGAAAATCCGCGCCATGCAGATCATCGATGAGCTTGAGCCCACGCGCCGCGGACCATACGGTGGGGCGGTCGGATACATGGATTTCGCCGGCGACATGGACACCTGCATCGCACTGCGGACGATCGTCTGGAAGAACGGCGTGTTCGACGTGCAAGCCGGCGCCGGCGTCGTCGCCGACTCGGTTCCCGCGAGCGAATACGAAGAGACGATGAGCAAAGCCAGAGCGATGCTCAAGGCCGTCGAGATCGCGCAGAGCGGATTTTAGCGTTTATAATAGCCGCCGCGGCCCCTACGGCGGCGCCGTCGGCTACGTCGATTTCGCCGGCAACATGGACACCTGCATCGCGCTGCGGACGATCGTCTGGAAGAACGGCGTGTTCGACGTGCAAGCCGGCGCCGGCGTCGT
>JAICIO010000216.1 GCA_025924315.1 Phycisphaerae bacterium | reverse complement strand
TTTCTTTTATTTTTGTTGGGTGCGATTCTGCGCACGGTTTTTCCTTTGGTCCGGGTGAATAAAACCGGTGGCGCTAACGCGCACCCTACGAGAGTTCAATGCGTACATTTCTTTCGGTCGTACTTCTCGCATTTGCACAACTGACATCCGCCGCGACGACGCAGCCGTCTACCGCCGCATCTTCTGGGCTCGGCTACGACTTCGGTCCGAGCGACGAAGTCCTCACCATGCCTCGCGGTGAGCTTTCCGACGGTCTGCGGAACAAGATGATTCCGCTGCTGATCGAATATCCCAAAGGCGATCGGCCGTGCCCGGTCATTATCTTTTCGCATGGCGCCGGCAGCGCGGGCAACGCGTATGTGAACCTGCTGCAATTCTGGGCGAGCCATGGTTATGTGGTGATCGCGCCGACACACGCCGAATCGCAATCGCTGCAGGATCCGTCGATGCAAAGCTTCCGTGGATCGATGAACGATGAAACGGTGACGAGCAGCAATTGGGGCGATCGCGTTCGCGATTTGACGACCATCATCGAAGAGCTCAACAACCTGCAGGAATTTTATCCGACGCTGAAGGACCGGATCGACATCGCGCACGTCGGCGTCTCGGGACATGCATACGGTGCGTACACCGCGCAGCTCGTCGGCGGAGCGACCGTCAAATTGAACAGCAACTCACCGGCGCAGAGCTTGCGCGACAAGCGCGTGCAGGCGGTGCTTCTGCTCGACGGACAAGGGCCGGACGTGCAAGGATTGACGAAAGAGTCGTGGAAGGACTTCAACATTCCCCTCATGAGCATCACGGGGAATGATCTGGGACTTCGCGGGCGCGGAGCGGATTGGAAACTCCGGCCGATTCTTCTCAGCCCCGCGGGCGATAAATACGGCGCGGCCATCGCGGGGGCGAATCACTTTTCGTTCAGCGGACGATTCGCGGGTCAGATGCCCGCGAATGGAAAGGTGTTGCCGTCGAGCAAAGCGTACGAAGGCGTGAAAGTCCTGTCGCTCGCGTTCTGGGATGCCTATTTGAAGCACGATGAGAAGGCAAAGAAGTACCTGCACTCCGACACGATCGAAAAAGCTTCCGAAAACATGGTTAAGCTCCAATCCCGTTAAAGCTAATCTTGGATGGTTATGACGCATTGGCTTGCGAAATATGCATGCGGATTGTCGATTGCCTTGTCGATCCTCGCAGGGAAGTGCGATAGCGCGCAAGCGGCCACACCCGAAGAAGTCGACGCGGCAATTCTCAAAGGCCAGGCGTTTCTGCTCAGCCAGCTGAAAAACGGCAACTGCGAAGAAGTCGCGGAAATGGTGAAGGAGAATCCCGGGGCGAATGACGCGAAGGGGTGGCAATGGGGCGGGCTGACGAGTGTGGCGACGTACGGGATTCTCGCCTCGGGGATCAAACCCACCGACCCGCGAATCGCTCCCACCATCGAGTGGCTGTCAAAGGCGCGCATTCAAGGGCACTACGCAAGTGGATTTCGGTCGCAGGTGTGGCCGTTCCTTCCCGAGAAAACAGCCCGCGCATATTCAACGGCTGACTTCAAGCTATTGCTGAATGGCATGCATCCGGCGGACAAGGACGGCGCAAAGCAGGGGTTTTATCCATACTACACCGCGCTTCCCGGAAGCCCGGGCTACCCACCGAATGGCGATCTCAATGGTATGGGAATCCGACAGCCGCACTGGTATGACCACAGCGTCAGTCAAATCGCAGTGCTGGGCATGTGGGCGTGCGAGCAGTCCGGGCAGAATGTACCTATGCTCTACTGGCAAATGGTGGACGCCGCCTGGAAGAAAGATCAAAACCCGGACGGCGGGTGGAGCTACGTTGACGACCCCACCCACCCCGAAGGAACGCCGACGATGACAGCGGCCGGCGTCGCAACCCTCTTCATCACGCAAGATTATTTGTTCCGCACAAATCGGTTTGAAATCTGCAATGGCGGGATCCGGAACGAGTGGATCGATCATGGGCTTGCCTGGCTCGACCAGAACATTGATCGAATGCTAACCGGAGGCGTTAAGGAACATTTCTATGCGATGTATGGGATCGAGCGGGTCGGTGTCGCAAGCGGACGCAAGTACTTCGGAACGACTGACTGGTACAAGGTGGGGGCTGATTACCTGCTTCACAGTCAGGCCGCCAATGGATGCTGGTGGGCGGACGACGGCCCCATTCCCGACACCACGTTCGCGATTCTCTTTCTCGTGCGCGGGCGCGCGCCGGTCATCCTTAGCAAACTGGAGTATCAAAACGCGAACAAGCAGACGGCACCGGGCACGCCGGCCGGGGGCGCGAAGCGAATCAGCGCATCTCCCGGCTATGGGAGCCGGCGCGCTCAGATCGATCCCTGGAACGAGCGCCCGCGCGACGCTGCAAACTTCGCTGCATGGTCGGGCAAGCAGATCGAGCAGTATCTGAACTGGCAGATCGTGAACCTGCAGGTGCCGACTTCCGAGCTGCACGACGCGCCGGTTCTTTACATCGCCGGAAGTGAAGCGCTCGTTTTCAACGATGAAGAAGTCGCCAAGCTCCGCGCGTTCGTCGACGAAGGCGGAATGATTCTCGGAAACGCCGACGGCGGCAGTGACGCCTTCGCCAAATCGTTTACGGCGCTGGGACACAAACTCTTTGGCAAGTACGAATTCCGCGATCTGCCGTCGAACCATTCGATTTTTGTGGATCAGCTTTACAAAGCATCGAAGTGGAGAATCAAGCCGAAGATCCTTGGCATGAGCAACGGGGTGCGGGAATTGATGTTGCTCGTTCCGAAAGCCGACCCGGGACGGCAGTGGCAGATTCGGGCGGACCGAACCAACAGCGAAATGTTCGAGCTGATGCAGAACATCCTGTTCTACGAGGTCGGGACATCGAACCTGCGAAAGCGCGGCGACAGCTACATCGTGGAGATGAACCCGGGGGCGAAGGTCGCGCCGACGGTGAAAGTTGCACGGCTGATGGTCGGAGACAATCCGGATCCCGAGCCGGGTGGTTGGCGGCGGCTGGCGGCAGTGCTGAACAATGACGACAAAATTGGCATCATGGTGAATGAGGTGAAGCTGGGTGAAGACGCGCTGGCGGGATACCAGATCGCGCACCTCACCGGTACAACGCAGTTCACGTTGAACGAGGCGCAAAGGAAGGCGCTGAAGGATTTCGTCGCCGCGGGCGGAACGCTGATCGTCGATGCCGCGGGTGGATCCGCGGATTTTGCCGAATCCGCCGAGCGCGAGCTCGCGGCAGTTTTCGGTGGACAGCCGACCCATCCGGGCATCGAGCTTCCGCGGACGCATCCGGTCTTCGCTGTTCTGAATGCCGACCCGGAAGACAAACGCGGTCCGCTCTACCGCAAGTTCGCCGTTGCCCGACGCGGCGAGCTTAACGTCCCCCGCCTCCGCGGAATTGAACAAGGCGGCAAGGTCAAGGTCTTCTACAGCGAGGAAGATCTGTCCGCGGGCCTCGTCGGTGATCCCGTCGATGGCGTTCTCGGCTACAGCCCCGAAGCCGCGACGGACATTATGCGCGGGATTGTGCGGTATGCGGCCGGTGTGAATACGCCGATCAACGGGCCGACCGCGCCCGTGAAATGAAGATCCTAAGCGCAAACGGGAGCCCAGCGGGTCTGCCGCGGGTTCTGCAACCGTTGCGTCAAAACCCGCGACAGAGTCGCTGGGCTCCCGTCTGCAATCGTTGGGTTGAAATCGCCCGATGGTTCACACATCATGGATCGAATGAGCACTTCTCTCGCAGCACAACTCTACACCCTTCGTGAATACACCAAGACCCCTGCGGACATCGCCAAGACGTTCGCCCGCGTACGAAAGATGGGATATGAGGCCGTTCAATGCTCCGCGCTTGGTCCGATCGATCCGAAAGAGCTCGCGAGGATCCTGCAGAATGAAGGCCTCGCCTGTTGCGCGACGCATGCGAAGATCGAGCGTCTGCGCGATGAGCCCAACGCCGTCATCGACGAGCATGCGATGTGGGGCTGTAAGTACACCGCGGTCGGTGGATATTTCCCGGGAAAAGACGAGAAGCTCACGCCGCAAAACTGGATCGACTGGGCCAAGGCCTACAACCAGATCGCAAAGAAGTTTGAGAGATCCGATCTGCGCATCGGCTACCACAATCACAGCCATGAGTTGACCCACTACGAAGGCAAGCCAGGACTCATGCTTCTGCTCGAGCACTTCGATTCATCGGTCTGGATGGAAATCGACACGTATTGGATTACCCACGGCGGCGGAGATCCGTCGGCGTGGATCCGCAAAGTTTCCGGCCGCGTGCCGTGCGTTCACTTGAAGGACATGGGCGTCTCACCCGCGCGCGAGCAATTCATGGCCGAGGTGGGCGAAGGCAACCTGGAATGGCCGTACATCTTCAAAGCGTGCAAGGAAGCGGGCGTGCAGTGGCACATCGTTGAGCAGGATATTTGCTATCGCGATCCGTTCGACAGCCTCGAGCTAAGCCTCAAGCACCTGCACGAGATGGGAATGAAATGAGGAATAAGGATGAATTATGAAGGATGAAGGATGAAAGGGGTTTGCTTCATCCTTCATAATTCATCCTTCATCCTTCGCTTCAGGGCGTTCCGTTTTCGACGGCAGATCGTGGCGTGCCGATGTCTGAGCTTTCGCTATCGACCGGGCGGACGAGGAAAAACGCGAGCGCCAGCAGGATCAGCAGAACGACGTTTCCCAGAATCGAGAGCCGCACATCCCATCGCTTCAGCCGGCGACTGCCTTTCCGCATCCGCCACAGCAGCATGCCCAGCGCGAGCCCACAAAGCGACATCATGACGAGCATCAGCCCGCGGAGCGTCGGCGAACCCATCAGCTGATGGTTGATCACGCCAACGAGCAGCGCCGCAGCGCTGATCACGATGACGGGTCCGCTCAGAGCGATTCCCGCGCGCCATAGGGGCTTTTCATCCTTCACGACCGCCATTCAGTTCTCCACTGCCCCTTGATGTCCGCTCAGAATGCGCGAGTTTTGCAACGAGCCGCGACCGTGAGGGAGCGGAACGTTCGATTGTGAAGCAGAAACGGCTCCCTTACGGTCGCGGCTCGTTCGCTTTCTTCAAAACTTATACGCGCTCAAGTTGGAAACAAGCGCCAGCCGTACCACACCGCGACTTCAACTAATCCACCAAGCAATGCAAAGAGCGCCACGAACATCGCCGCGAGAACCTGCGTGTCTTCGATTCGAGCATCTTTTTGCGTGATGGCGCCGATCACGGTCAAGACCAGCCCGATCGCGCCAAACGCGAGCGGCAGGAGCGAAAGGTTGAAGGCCGCATTAAACCCGCCGCACGCCGCGATGAAGATCAACAGCCCGATCACGCATCCGGCAATGCCCAGTCCTCCGCCGACCTGCACGAGCGACGTTCGCCGAGGGGGCAAGACCGGCTTCGATGTTTCCGTCATAGCGGCGCACTATACGGCAAACCCAGCAAACCCGTCGAATTTGCCATATACCACCGGTAGATGACATCGCAGTGAAGGCACGACGGCGTGACACGCGAACCGTGTCCGGTGCGATCAGTCTGTCGGCGTTTTTTGTGCATCAAACCCGCTGAAAAGTTTAGCCGCGAGAATCTTTTGCACATCGATCCGCGGGCAAAGTTTTCCACGGTTGTGCATCGGCGCGGTGGATAAGTTGAACCTGTGCGCGCTCGCACAACAGTGCGAAAGAAAAAGTTGATACGTTTAAGTCTCGCTCGTTCGGATTGTTAGCGTCGTATGAGTTCCCCGAGAGCCTACATTTAGTAAAGTTTCCGTTGACGACCACCAGATGTAGTGTAGTATGCCGCGTCGCGTCGGGAAGCTGATGCAGGGAAGTTTGGGGCACATGTTTGGGTTCCGATCGGGCAACGTCGGCACCACAATTGCAAATGACCGGCGTTGGGGACGCGGCGAGTTGTACCGCCGCGAAGGTCTTCTGTCGTCAGGATGATGACGCTCAATCGGAAGCACTGAGACTGTCGGAGACGGTCTCGTGTAGCCGGCGGGCGTGCTCGGCGGGCGGGTGGGTGTACGGCGCGCAAGCACGCCGGCTACACGAA
>JAICIO010000215.1 GCA_025924315.1 Phycisphaerae bacterium | reverse complement strand
GACGAGCTCAGTCGAGTCGCGCTTCGCTCTGGGACGGCCGTGAGTATGACCTTCACGGCCGTCCCAGAGCGAAGCGGCGGGCGGCATTCTTCATTCTTCTTGAATCAGGCAGATTTACTCGCCCCGCATTCCGGGCACCGATCTTCGCTGGCGCGGAGATCGTAGCCGCAGAATTGACATAGCCCGCGGTGGGCTCGGTGGCGGCGGCGCAGGGCGGCGAACATCGCGGTGGCGGGGAGGAAGGCGAAGGTTGCGGCGATGGCCCAGTGCGGGATGAAGACGGCGGTCGATCGCGCCGTTGGATAGTTCCACGACAACTGCGCGATCGGTACCCAGCCGTTGGTGTGAAGATATCGGAAACCGAGCGCCTGCCAGTTCGCCGCGTGGGGATCCGCGGGCGAATAGCCCATCGCCGGCGCGTCGATGGTGAACTGCTCGGCGGACAGGCCGCGCCCACCGTACATCATGCGAAAGCGGTCGTAATACGAATTCGGCGCCGAATCCCACACCCACCCCGCGTGCAACTTCGTCGGCGTATTCCATACATAGTCGGACGTGACGTGTCCGCCGGAAAGTTCCCAATACCAGATCCGCCCGCGATACGTTTGCAGCGAATATCGCGCTCGATCGTTGCTGTACCAGACCCCATCCCGCGCAGAGTATCCGCGAGCCCAAAGCGCCAGCGTGGCAAGCAGCAAAAGCAGCGAGAGGCTGACGGCGATAAGGAAGAGGCGTGAGTTGTTCGACTTAAGTATCCAGCGGCTGCGCGTGATCATGATCGACTCCCGGATTGTGTTCCGATCGAAACATGGACGCTTTCGAGGCGAGGAAGTTCCCGCTGGAAGAAGAATCGCTTTGTCCGGATCGAGCCGTCGCCTGCCATAGAATCAGGAGGCGACGCATGTCACGCAGGGCTGCGTTTACACTGATCCAGTTGCTGATCGTCATCGCGATCATCGCATTGCTTATCGCGATGCTGATCCCGGCGATTTCGCGTGCGCGGCGGTCTGCTGAGAAGGCCACGTGCGCCGCGCAGCTCGCGAATCTCGCCGCGGCCGTCGAGATGTACCTGAAGGACAATGCCAGTCACTATCCGCTTGCAGCTCCGATTCCCGACCCGGTGTACGCAAATGGTGAGCCGCTGTTGAGCGCACCCCTGGCGCGATACGTTCACGAGTCGAAGGATGCGTTTCGATGCCCGGCCGATCACGACGACGGCATCGCGTATTTCAAACGCTTCGGTATGAGCTATTTCTATTACCACGAGCTGGGAACACTTGGGCTGACGAAGTCGTTGATGTATCTGCAGACGCATTCCATCAGCCGCACGCCGCTGCTTCGGGACGCGGAGCGCTTTCACGATGAGCGTCGGCCGTGGAATTATCTCTACTGCGATGGACACGTCGAACCAGTGACGAATGATCCCGCGAGCAAAATCTTCTACGGTGAGCAGGCGAACTGGTGACGCGAATGGCGCCGCATCAATGCGCTGCTTCGGTCGGCGCCGTTGGATCGAACGCGGGGCGGCGCAGGAGGAAGACGAGGGGGACGATCACCACGACGAGCAGGCCGAACGTGCGAAACTGATCGACGTACGCGAGCATCGCGGCCTGGCGCTGCACCATCTCGTACATCATCCGCATCGCCATCGCCGGGCCGAGTGTCGGGTCGGCCGATCCGGAGACATGGGCCATCTGGCCCAGCGTGGACAAAGTTGTCGAACTGTAGGCGCTGACGTGATGCACGAGCAGCGCCTGATGCGTCTGCATGCTGCGGGTCAGAAGCGTGGTGACGAGCGCGACGCCGATGCTCGAGCCTTCGTTGCGGACGAGCGCGTACAGCGCCGAAGCGTTGCCGCTTTCTTCTCGCGGGAGAAATCGGAACGCGATCGTGCTCAATGGGACGAACATCATGCCTGCGCCGCAAGACTGCAGCACGCGCGGCCAGAGAATGTTTGATGGGGCGACATCGAGATTCAGCCCCGCCATCCAGAGCGTCGCTCCGCCGGCGATCGCCAGGCCCAAGCCGATCAGGATGCGCGCATCGACTCCGCGCGCGAGCATCCAACCCACGAGTGGCACGAGCGCCATCGTGAATAATCCCGCGGGCGAGAGGATCAGGCCGGCTTTGGTCGGTGAGTAGCCGAGCAGGGTCTGCATCAGCTCTGGCAGGAGCACGTTGCAGGAGTAAATCGCCGCATAAAGCCCGACCGCAATGACGCAGCAGAGCATGAAGTTTCGCTCGGCGAGCAAACGCAGATTCAGAATCGGCCGCGGATGGTCGAGCTCCCAAATGATCGCGAAGACGATGGAGAGCCCACCGACGATCGCGAGGAAAACGATCAGCTTCGAGCTGAACCAGTCTTCCTGCTGGCCTTTATCGAGCAGGATTTCCGTGCACGCGAGGCCGAGGCTGATGAGGGCCAGGCCGATGAAATCGATCTGAATCTTCTTTCCGCGGAGGGCGATTCGCTGCGCGATCATGTGCGGCGGATCGTACAGCAGAGCCTGCGCGAACATCACGCAGATGACGCCGATCGGCACGTTGATGTAGAAGATCCAGCGCCAGGAGTAGTTGTCCGTAATCCATCCGCCGAGCGTTGGGCCGAGAATCGGCGCCACGAGCATTGCGATTGTATAAAGCGCCATCGCCGGCCCGCGCTTCTTGCCCGGGAAGAGATCGACGAGCACTGCCTGCACGGACGGCTGCAACCCGCCGCCGCCGAGGCCCTGCATCACGCGGAAGAACACGAGCATGCCGAGGCTGGTCGCCATGCCGCACAGCGCACTGCTCATCGTGAAGAGCAGCGTACACATGATGAAGAACGGCTTGCGGCCGATGATCGACGAAAGCCAGCCGGAGATCGGGATGACGATTGCGTTGGCGACGAGGTAGCTCGTGAGCACCCAGGTGCTTTCTTCAAGCGAGCTGGAGAGGTTGCCGGCGATGTGCGGCAGGGCGACGTTGGCGATGGACGTGTCGAGCACTTCCATGAACGTCGCGATGGTGACGACCCCCGCGATGACCCAGGGGCTGATCTCGGGGATCGAGTGTTCCGGTGGCCCGGCGAGGGTCGGCGAGATTTCCGGCGCCGGCCGATCGTTCCGAAATCCAGCAGTTGAAACAGCGGTGGTCATGACATTACCGAAAGGGCGCTAGCGAAGAAGGGCGGTCTGCTCCTCATGCTGGGTGGGCTGAGTCTGCGGCGCTTCGGTGATGTGAATCGCGGGGACGACCGACATGCCAACCGCGAGCAGATCTTCGTTCTCATCGGTGTGATCGAAGGTGATCTTCACGGGCACGCGTTGCACGACCTTCACGAAATTGCCCGTCGCATTCTCGGGCGGAAGGAGGCTGAAGCGTGCGCCCGTGCCGGCTTGAATGCTGTCGACGTGACCGTGAAATGTACGACGGGGAAATGCGTCGACTTCGATATCGACGGGCTGACCGATGCGCACGCGCGACAACTGCGTCTCTTTGAGATTGGCGGTGACCCAGAATTCCGGCGCGACGACCGCCAGCAGCGTTTGCCCGACCTGCACGTACTGGCCCGGTTGAACATTCTTCCGGACGATTCGGCCGGCCATGGGCGCCCTGATTGTGGTGTATGAAAGATCGAGCTGAGCAGCGTCCACTTCCGCCTGCGACTGGCCGACCTTGGCCTGCGCCCATTTCAACTTCGCCTCGGCCGACGCGATCTGCTGCTGCCCGGTCTTGGCCGCGGCGAGAACGCCTTGGGCCGCGGAGACTTTCGCCTGCGCTTCGCTGACGCCCGCTTGCGCCGCGGAGACTCGTTTCTGCGTCGCCAGAAGACTCGCACGTGCGGCATCCGCGGTCGCGTGGGCGGCGTCGAGCTGCTGCTGCGAAACGCCGCGCGGATCGAGCGCCGTTAAACGCTTCTCATCCGCCTCGCGACGCGTCGCTTCCGCCTGCGCGCTGGTGACATCCGCCTCAGCCGACGCAAGCTGCGACTTCGCGGTCTCGACCGCGGACTCAGCGCTCTGCACGCCCGCTTCACCTTGCTGCAACATCGCGGCCGTGTTGGCGCGCGTCAGCTCGACATTTGTTTTCGCGGCGTCGGCATCGGCTTTCGCCGCCTCGAGCGCCGCTTGCGCCTGTTCGAGCCGCGCCTGAATATCGCGCGGATCGACCTTCGCGATCACGTCACCGGCCTTCACCGGCTGATTGTCCATCACGTACACGGTCTGAATCTGCCCGGCGACTTTGGTGCCGACGGGATAGATGTTGCCATCGACGAACGCGTCGTCGGTCTCTTCCCATTGTCGCGCGTAGAGCCACCAGCCCGTGCCGATGAGCCCGGCGACGAAGACCACAAGAAGCAGGATGATGCCGACCGGTCGCTTGTAGATCGGCCGCCGTTTGGTTTCGGTTGTTGTTGTTGTTGCTGTCTCAGCCATGATTCAACTCCGTTACTTCGTTGTGTTGTTTGCCTGCGCGAGCGTTTGCGGCGCCGTCGAATCCCATCCACCGGCCAGCGCCTTGTAGAGCGACACCAGCGATGTCGTGACAAGCCGATTGCTGTCGGCCAGTTGATCTTCGGATTCGTAAAGCGACCGCTCGGCATCGAGCACGCCGAGAAAATCGATCACGCCTTGTTTGTATTGTCCGCGCGCGACCTCGGCGGCAGTGCGATCGGCTTCGACCGCATGCATGAGGGCGATGCGGCGTTCCTGCTCCGATGCAAAAGCGACGATCGCGTTGTGAACTTCTTCGAGCGCGCCGAGCACCGTTCGCTCGTACGTCGCCTCGGCTTGCTCTTGCTGCGCGCTGCGAATATCGACGACGCTGCGGATGCGATTCGCGTCGAAGATCGGCCAGCTCACGGTGGGCCCGAAACCAAAGCTGCGGCTGTTCCAGTCGAACAGATCCTTGGTGTCCGCGGACAGCATGAGGAAATTGCCGGTGAGCGAGAACTTCGGATACAGGTTTGCCGTCGCCATGCCGACCTGTGCCGTTGCACTTGCGAGTTCTCGCTCCGCGCGACGAACGTCCGGCCGGCGACGAAGCAACTCAGCGGGCACACCGATCGCAATCTGCGGCGGAGGAACGGGCATTGGTTGCTGCTTGATTAGCTCGGTGGTGAGCGCCTCCGGTTGCTCGCCGAGCATCACGGCAATGCGGTGAATTGCCTCCGCCTGATGCTGGCGAAGGACCGGAAGCTCCGCCTGTGTTCGCGCGACTTGGGATTGTGCTCGCGCGACGTCGAGTTCCGTGACGAGACCCTGTTTACGGCGATCCTGTGTCAGCTCGAGGGTTTCCTGCTGATTTCGAAGGTTGCGATTAGCAATCTCTTCGCGCTGCTGGTAGCCGCGAAGATCGACATAGTTCCGAGCGAGCTCCGCCATCGCGCTGAGCAGGACGTCCTGGCGATCAAACACGCTCGCGGCGGCGTTGGCTTGGGCGGCTTCGACGCCACGCCGCGCGCCGCCGAACAGGTCGAGCTCCCATGACGCATCGAAGCCCGCTTGATACTGGTTGAACTCCCACGGAAAGCCGGGGATGTCGAACGCGTTGTAGGGGGCGGCGGTCTTGCTGAGGCGCTGGTGGGAATAGGCGCCGTTGACGTTGATCTGCGGATACGAACTGCCCGATGCGTATGCGAGCTCCGCCCGCGCCTGCCGCACGCGAGCTTCGGCGATCTTTACATCGAGGTTCGACTTCGTGACGCGATCCATCAGCGTGCTGAGCTGCGCATCGTGCAATGAATCCCACCACCGCGCGGTCGTCATCGGCGAGGCGACCAGCGCGCTCGATTGCGTTGTGGGCGCAGTCGTGGGTGCTGCATTGAAACTGGATTCGATCTGCGGATTCGGCGCGCGATAATTCGGCCCGACGATGCAACCGAGATCGAGCAGCACGACGGCCGCGCCCAAGAGAAAGTATGTCACCCAACGCTTCATATTCATAAATGACTGACTGGTCAGTCAAATAATATAATCGATACGAGAACCCGTCAACGTTTGTTCGTCCGTCTCTATCGTCGCTTGGCCCTATAACTCTTGAATTCGGCGTCGGTTAGGAGGCCGCCGAGAAGAACTTCGAGGATTTCCGAGGCCTGTCGATCCGGATCGATCTTGCGCCCGCGGAAGTAATTCATGAAGATCGT
>JAICIO010000214.1 GCA_025924315.1 Phycisphaerae bacterium | reverse complement strand
TTTGCGTGGTGAAGGTAGCTGCCAAAGGCAAATATCCGCCGCTGATACCTTTCGCGACGCACATCAGGTCAGGTTGAACGTGTTCGTGCTCGACCGCGAACATTTTCCCGGTTCGACCGAAGCCAGTCGCGACTTCGTCGCAGATCAACAGCACTTCGTACTGCGTCGCGAGGCGACGGACTTCGAATAGAAATCCGTTCGGTTGAACGATCATTCCACCCGCGCCTTGCACGATCGGTTCGATGCAGATCGCTGCGATGCGGGAGGAGTGTTCGCGCAAGATGTTTTCGAGTTCTTTCAGGCAATAGCTTTTCACCGCGTCTGCATGTGCGAAACCGCAAGCGGCCGGGGGACGATAAACGTACGGTGTCGGCGCGAAGTGCACCTTGAACAACATCGGAAAATACGGCTTGTGAAACGCGGGGATGCGCCCGATCGACATCGCCCCCACCGTGTCGCCGTGATACGCCTCGGTGAATCCGATGAACTCGTTCTTCTCCGGCTTGCCGACGTTGAACCAGTACTGCGCCGCCAGCTTGAACGCGACCTCCGTGGCAGTCGCCCCGCTGTCGCTATAGAAGATTTTCTTGAGATTCTGCGGAACGATCTTCATCAATCGATCCGCCAGAATGATTGACTGTTCGCTCGCGAGGCCGAGCAACGTACTGTGCGCAACTTCATCGAGCTGATTGCGAATCGCCTGGTCGATGTGCGGCACCCGGTGGCCGTGCACGTTGCACCAGAGGCTGGAGACGCCGTCGAGATAGCGATTGCCGTCGGAATCAATCAGGTACATTCCCTCGGCGGACGTGATGACGAGCGGATCGTCGTCGAGCCAAAGCGACATCGGCGTGAACGGGTGCCAGATGTGCTGCTTGTCGAGGGCTTGCAGCTGGGCGGTGGTGTACGACATCGGGCGCAATGCGTAAGCGGAACGCCGCGAAGACGCAAGCGACTACGACACGGCGAGATCGATTTTGACGGGATCGCCGACGCGAAGCTTGAGATCACTGGCCGCAGACCCATCGCGTACCGCAATCTCCAATAAACCACTGCTGCCGATCAGCGCCAGCGGCTTGCCCGGGGCGACGTCCCAGTAGGTTTTCTTGAGTTTGCCAACGTTGCGGCCTTTTACCTTCACACCGCGCATGATGTGAGCGCGCAGCGCATCATGAGCGATGTTTGTCGTCGCGTTGCCGAAGTGATCGATGTGAATGATCTGGCCTTGTTTGTTCTCGCGCGGAGCAGGCGCGATATCGAGGAGAATCGGATTCTCGATCGGCCGCGAAAGCTCATCGAGGTTCGCGCCGCACGCGATCATACCGATCGCCGGCGCCATGATATCCCGGCCATGGAACACGTCGCTCGCCTTGCGAGGCCGCCAAGTCAGTTCGCGCACTTCGCCTCCGCCATGCGTCCGCCAACTCCACGTGATCAAACCGTTGTCAGGACAAACAACAATTTGCCGATTGATCTCCGCAACGAGGATTCGACGACTCGTGCCGACGCCCGGATCGATCACCGCCAAATGAAGCGTGCCCGGCGGGAATCCGTCGATCGCTCGGGCGAGCGTGATGGATCCGCACAGGATGTCGTGGCGCGGCACCTGGTGCGTGACGTCGATCAGCCGCGCATCCGGCGCTTCGCGCAGAAGCGCCGCCTTCATCGTGGCGACGTAGGCGTCGGCCAACCCGAAATCGGTTGTGAGCGTGATGAGTGGACGGACGATCGATGTGGAAACCGCGCGACGTTTGAGCCGCATGTTTAAGAGAATAATTTGCCGCGAGTGTAGGGTCAATTACAACGTCGAAAATCGGCTCTGCGCGTGCCGAGGGCTATATATGCGTGACCACCACGACTACAATATCGTGTGATGAATCAACTCACCGAGTCGCAGATGGAGCAGATGATCCGCGAGCAGATTATCGATCGCGGAGTGACGGACGCGCGCGTGATCGAAGCGCTCCGCGGCGTCGATCGCGAAAAGTTTTTCTCGAAGCAATACAAGCAGGAAGCCTATGCGGACCGGGCGGCGCCGATTGGGCATGGACAGACGATCAGTCAGCCCTACATCGTTGCACTCATGACCGAAAAGCTTGACGTGCAGCCGGAACATCGCGTGCTTGAGATCGGCACGGGCAGCGGCTATCAGACCGCGGTGCTGTGCAAGCTTGCGAAAGACGTTTACTCGATTGAGCGCGTGAAGCCGCTGCTCGATCAGGCGTTTGAAACGCTCATGGAGATGGGCATCCGCAATGTGCACTTTCGCCACGGCGATGGGACGCTGGGCTGGAAAGAACAGTCGCCGTTCGACCGAATTCTCGTCGCAGCCGGTGCGCCGGCGCTGCCGAAGTCGCTCTTGCTGAGTCAACTCATCGATGGTGGACTGGCGATCATGCCGGTCGGGCCGCATGAACAGCAGATGCTCGTATCGGTTCGCCGCAAAGGCAGCGAGCTCGTGCAGAACGACATCATTCCCTGCCGATTTGTGAAGCTCATTGGAGAAGAAGGTTGGCCAAACGATCTGCAGTCGTAGCCGATCAGAGCGAACCCGCGCCGAAGAACAGCCTCAGCGAAGCCGAGGCCGCCGCCCCTCGGTCGTACGAACATCCCGCGCTTGCAGCGCCGGTCGATTCGTTCGAGGGGGTCGGTCCATCCCGCGCCAAAAACCTGCGCGCGCTCGGGCTGCTTCGACTGGGCGATCTGCTCGAATACTTTCCGCGCGACTACCAATTCGAATCCGAAGAACTGACGATCGACAAGCTCGTCGCCGATCAGATTTCGACCGTGCGCGGCGAAGTCGTCGCGGTCGATTACATTCCCATGCGTCCACGGCCGCGATTTGAAGCGACCATCGACGACGGAACGGAAAAGCTTGCGCTCGTTTGGTTCAACGCATCATACCTGCGATCGCAGATTCATCCCGGCAAGCTCATTCGCGTTCGCGGGCGGGTGAAATACTTCCGCAACATGCCGCAGATGACGCAGCCGAAGTGGACGACGATCGACGAATCGACCGAGCGCATCGAAGAATCGAAATTCCGCCCAATCTATCCCGCGTCGGCGAATCTTTCGAGCGAGCAGATCGGCAAGGTCATCGATGAAAACCTGGACCGCGCACTGCCGCACATTGAAGAATGGTTCGATCAGGCGGTGCTTAAGAAGCGATCGCTGATCGAACGTCGCCGCGCGTATGAACTCATCCATCGGCCAAACAGCTTTCGAGAGGTCGCCATGGCGCGCCGGCGGCTCGTTTATGACGAGCTCATGCTGCTTCAGCTTGGTCTCGGCATGAGCAAGCGCTTGCGCGATGGGCGAATTACCGCGCCGGTGCTGAGAGCGGACAAAGTCCTCGATGAGCGGATTCGCGCGCGGTTTCCGTTTCAGATGACGAACGCGCAGCAGCACGCGGTGTACGACATCATCAAGGACGTCAAGAGCGGCCAGCCGATGAACCGGCTGCTGCAGGGTGATGTCGGCAGTGGAAAAACGGTCGTCGCGCTCTACGCGATGCTCGTTGCGGTCGCGAATAAGATGCAAGCTGCCCTTCTCGCTCCAACCGAAGTGCTCGCGGAGCAGCATTTCCTCACGATCTCAAACCTGCTGAAGGAATCCGCGGTGAAGATCGATCTCTTCACGAACCGCACGAAGAAAACCTCGCGCGGATCGATCTCGAAACAGCTCGCCAAGGGCGAAACGCATATCGCGGTCGGCACGCAGGCGCTGATCCAGGAAGATGTCGAGTTCGCCAACCTCGGCGTGGTCGTGATCGACGAACAGCACAAGCTCGGCGTGAAGCAGCGAGCGCTGCTGAAGAGCATGGGCCATTCGCCGCACTATCTCGTGATGACCGCGACGCCGATTCCGCGAACGCTCGCGCTCTCCTACTTCGCGGACTTTGATCTGTCGGTGATCGACGAGCTTCCGCCAGGACGTCAGCCGATTCAGACCAAGTGGCTTCGGCCGAAAGACGCGATCAAGGCCTACGACTTCATCCGCAAAGAAGTGAAGGCGCGACGCCAGGCGTACATCGTGCTGCCGATGATCGATGACAACGGGCTCGATGATTCGAAATCCGTCCGCGCCGAATTCGATCGTCTGAGCAAAGGCCGGCTGTCCGGTCTTCGACTAGCAATGTTGCACGGGCAGATGGAGACGGAAGAGAAGCACGCGACGATGCTGAAGTTCCGCAGTCGCGAGACGGACGTGCTCGTCGCGACGACAGTGATCGAAGTGGGCATCGACGTGCCGAACGCGACCGTGATGCTGATCGACAATGCGGAGCGATTCGGGCTTTCCCAGCTCCATCAACTGCGTGGTCGCGTCGGTCGCGGCAGCGAAGTCTCGCATTGCTTGCTGATTTCCGATGCGACGACGGAAACCGCGGAGGCGCGGCTCAAGGCAATGACACAAACCGGCGACGGGTTCGAAATCGCGGAGATGGATCTGCGGTTACGCGGCCCGGGCGAGTTCTTCGGCACGCGGCAACACGGACTCCCGCAACTCAAGATCGCGGACATCACGCAGGAAATCGAATTGCTTCAACAGGCGAGAGAAGATGCGCTGGAGATTCTTGGAAAGGATCCGAAACTCAGTGCACCGGAGCATCGAATGTTGAGGGATGCGCTGATTCGGCAATTCGGCACAGCACTCCAGCTCGCTCAAATCGGTTGATTTCGTAGGGTGCGCTTCAGCGCACCGGTTATTCACGTCGAGAATCAATAACTGGAGCGCTGAAGCGCACCCTACCAGAGTTAGTTCATCACCCACGTCGCGCCGATTTCGCGCAGGCAAATTCGGTTGACATCATTTCCGGCGACGGTCAGCAATCGCTCGATCGGTTCGCGCATGGGCTCATAGCTCAAGCGAAACGTGCTGTGATGCATGGGCAGGACAAACTCAGCGCGGACGTGATTAGCCATCTGCCACGCTTGTTCCGGGGTCGCGTGCGAGGCGACGTACGGGTCATACGCGCCGATGCCGAAGATCGCGAGATCGACTTTGCCGACATCGCGGAAGTGTTCGTGATAGGCGGTGTCCCCGCCGTAGAGGACGCGATGCTTCGGCGACTCGATGACGTAAGCGTTGAATCCGCGGTGGCGGTCGAAGAACGTTCGCGCACCCCAGTGTTGAACCTGGTGAGCGGTGATCTTGAGCGACTCGACCTGCGTGTGCTCGCCCCATCGCAATTCCGTCATCTTTCGGAAGCCGAGATCACGGACGAGATCGAGGGTTTCGTGAGCGGCGACGATGGGCACGTTCTTATCGAGACGGCTGAGCGTCGGGCGGTCGAGATGATCGAAGTGCGCGTGCGAGAGCAGAATCAGATCGAGCGGCGGAAGCTCGCGGACGGTCAGCGCCGCGGCGAAGTGCCGTCTCGGCCCCCCGGTGACGAGGCCGAAGCCGATGCCGATGCGATTCGACATCACCGGATCGGTGAGGATCGTCATGCCATCGATACGCAGGAGAACGGTCGCATGACCGATCCACGCGGCGGCGAGTGAATGATCTTCCCAGTTCTTCAGGTTCGGCTTGAATGCCGAAGCCGGCGGCGGGTTGATGTGATCGAACATGCGCATGCGTCCGCGGCCACGACCGAGCGCATCGGCGAGTTGCAACGTCAGCGGACGTTTCTTCGCCCAATCTGTATAAGTTCGCCACGACAAGTTCGGTCGGGTGCTCCGTGAAACTACAATTAGTACGTGCCCAACAGCCCCATCGTTCGCCGTAGAAAGCTCACTCCATTTCAACGCCGACTGGAAAGTGATCGCTCGCATATTTCGCGAGGCGGTTGTACTCGATCCACGCTGATTTTACCTGGGATGTGTCAAATCCAAAGGCAAATATGTAATCCACGCGCTGCCCGGGAAATTGGGTCGAAAACGTGCCGTGATTCGCCGCCAAATCCGGATCGAACGCGTGCAATGTGTCCATATAGCCAGCATTGAGGAGCGTTCGAACGACCCGCCGCGGAACATCTCCGCCGTTCTCTTTCGCCTCTTCGCGCGTGCTTTCCTTGCACCGCGAAAGGTCGATGTTCTGCACGGGCGAGTTCGAATTGAAATCGCCGACGAGTAAATGCGGACGCTTCTCGCGTCGATGCGGCTCGAAGATTTCGAGCAGCGTCGAAAGCTCTTTTT
>JAICIO010000213.1 GCA_025924315.1 Phycisphaerae bacterium | reverse complement strand
AGCGCGGCAAAATTCTCGTTCTTCGATGGGTCCGCTTCCGCGGACGGTTTAATCAACCTTTCTAAATGCTAATACCGGGTCCGCTTAAGCGGACCCTACAGGAAGCACAATTCTCAGAACGACATCGCCTGTTTGTACTCGTGCCAGCGGTCGTCGATGGCATCGCGCGACGTGCTCTTTAATCCGCCCAAAGAGAAATCCGCGATGGTGTAACTCGCGACGACGGTACCGAAGGCCATCGCGCGCTTGATCGTCGCGGGGCTGAAGGTGTTTTGCGAAGAAAGATAGCCCATCATTCCGCCCGCGAAGCTGTCACCGGCGCCGGTGGGATCGACGACCTTCTCCGCCGGGAAAGCGGGCAGCACGAAGGTGTCGCGGTCGCTCACCATCATCGCGCCGTGTTCGCCCTTTTTGATGACGACGAACTTCGGCCCCATCTTCAGTACGTCCTTGGCGGCTTCGATGAGATTTTTCTTTTCGGTGAGCAGCCGAGCTTCGCCGTCATTCAGCACGAGGCCGTGAATCTTCTTGAGCAGCTTCTTCAGCTCCGCGTGCTCGGTCTGGATCCACAGGTTCATCGTGTCGGCGACGACGAGCTTCGGCGTTTTCAACGAGCCGAGCATTTCCTGCTGCAACACCGGATGCGTATTGGCGAGGAAGATGTGCCTGCTGTCGCGAAAGTTTTCGGGAATCTTCGGCGCACGCTCCGCGAGAACGTTCAAGTCGACCTCGACCGTTTGCGCTTCGTTGAGATCCTTCAGATAGGACCCATGCCACCGGAAGGTCTTGCTGCCCTTCCGCACTTCGAGCCCGCCGGTGTCGACTTCACGATCGTTGAAGATGTCGAAGTAATGTTTCGGGCAATCCTCACCGACCACGCCGACCAAACGCACGGGCGTGAAGAATGACGCCGCGTACGAGAAGTAGATGGCGGAGCCACCGATCACGTCATCGCGTTTGCCGAACGGCGTTTCAACGGTGTCAATTCCGATCGAACCAGTCACGAGCAGGGACATTGATTTTCTCTCTCTGTAAATTATCTGCCGGGCAGTTGCCGGACCTTCACGCGGGACGCAGTGACGGTGTAGAGCCGACCCGGCGTCAGGCGTTTGTATCGCTCGAACAGCCGATCGATCGCGTCGTCCTGCTCGACGTCGCCGCCTTCGAGTTGAAGGAAGACGATCGAGCGATTGAACGGAAACTGCAAGTCGAACGGCGCGCTGGCGAGCTCGGAAGACGAGGTGATCACGTCAAGCTGGCGCTTCTGTGCGGTCTTGAGCACCTCTTCGGCGGGCGACTCGGGTGTCAGGGCGGCATCGATGAGCGATTCGGCCTTGTGCTCGTGCCGCACGAGCGCGTCGATCGCGGCTTGCGTGAGATTTCCATGGACCAACCAGCGCATCGCGGGATCGTATCGGGAGAAGCGTGCGTCTGCAAAAGGAGCGTGCTGGTCGCTTTCGGGTTCGCAGATCGAGGCGTGTTCATCTGCGAAACCGCAAGCGACCACCTAGCGGCAACCAAAGTTTGCCGGTGTTTCCATTCGAAGCCTGTCGCGCTAAGATGCACATCGATGTCCAAAAGCGAAACGCTCTCGCCTCTCCCCGATTACCTCCAGCCCTATGCGAACGCCGCGGCGACGCATGGGGGCGGGTTTGGGTCGTTGCTCTGGGCGAGCACGCACACGCAGCGGGCGCGGTTTGATGCGATTCGTCGGGCGGCGGATTTGTCGGGCAAGACGGTTCTCGACGCGGGATGTGGTCGAGCGGATCTGCTCGATTATCTGGTCGGCATGGGCGTTCGCGTCGAGCATTACATTGGTCTTGAAGCGATCGAGGAACTGGCGACGGTCGCGGAGCGAAAAGTGAGCGAGCACGCGCAGATCGTTCGTTGCGATTTTGTCGTTGAGCCGAAACGACTTTTCGCGGCGACGGATTGGATCGTGCTGAGCGGTTCTCTTAACACGCTCGACACGGCGACGTTTTACAAGACGATTCGATACGCCTTTGATGCCGCGATCGAAGGCGTCGTTTTCAACTTTCTCGATTCGCCCTTCCTCGCGGCGGCGAGTTATCTCACGTGGCATCCGCGCGCGGAAGTTTTCGCGTTTGCGCAGTCGCTCAATCGCGACGTGAAGATGCTGCACGATTATCTGCATGGGGATTGCACGATTTCCATTTGCAAGCCTGATGAGTCTCAGTCATGACGACCGGCCGAATCGATGTTCATTCTCACCTGCTTCCGGGAATTGATGACGGCTGCAAGACGATCGAAGAATCGCTCGCGTGCGCGCGGATGATGGTGGAGGCGGGCTACACGCACAGCTTCTGCACGCCGCACATCTGGCCCAGTTATGCGGGCAATACCGCGAAGGCGATTCCGCAGATGGTGACGGCGCTGCAAGGCGAGCTCGATTCCGCCGGCATCGCGCTGAAGCTCATTCCCGGCGGAGAGATCAACCTGCGTCCTGAATACATGACTGCTACGGCACCGGAAGAAGTCGTGACGTACGCGATGAACCGGCGATACGTGCTGTTCGACATGTGGTGCGACAAACTCCCCGAACACGTCGCGCCGTCGATCGAGTGGCTGCAGTCGCTGGGGCTGACGGTGATTCTCGCGCATCCTGAGCGCATGCGCGCGGTGCAGGATGAGCCGGGGCTGGCGGATTATTTTCAGGAGCGCGGCGTGCTGCTGCAGGGGAACCTGCAGTGTTTATCGGATGCGACGACCGCGCGCACGCGGCTGATTGCGGAGCGGTTCTTACGCGAAGATCGTTACTTCATGCTCGGATCAGATTTGCATAGTTTTGAGACACTGCCACCGCGTCTTGCTGGATTGAGGCGCGCGATTGAACTTGCGGGGGATGAGAAGATCGATGCACTGACGAAGACGAATCCGGGGAAATTGTTGCCTGTCTTATAGGGTGCGCTTCAGCGCACCGGTTATTCTTTTCGAAACATAAATCACCGGTCCGCTGAAGCGCACCCTACGCCGAACGCACAGCCGAGGGCGGCTGTGCCAAAGCATCCACTGCAAAGTAGAGACGAAAAAAGACGCAGGCGAACTTGGCGTTCGCCTACGCCTTTGTTGTGGTTGCGTTGTCAGCGCGGGCCGGATTACGGGGCCGCGGGTTTTGTGGTCGGGGTCGCGGCGTTCACGCCATTCTGAGCGGCGGCGTTGGCCTTTTCCGCAGCGCCTTGCGCTTCAGAAGTCGCGTCTTTGCCGGCCTTGCCGACGTCCTTTGCGGCGTCTTTCATATCGCCGGCGGCGTCCTTCATCGCCTTGCTCGAATCCTTCATCGCATCCTTTTGCGCGTCCTGGGCCTTTTCGGTATCGCTCTTTTCGCAGCCGATGAGCGCGATGCTCGAGATGCCGAGGGCAGCCGACAACGTCAACATCAACATCTTCTTCATGGGAGATCTCCTTTGCGGGGAAAAGCGAGCGCGCCATGCGCCGCCCAAACCGCTGATGCGTGGAGTGTACCTCACAGAGGCAAATCAATGGAACCGCGAAATTTATGTAAGAATTCCGACGACGCAGGCGCCGATGCAGGAGGCGATCGCCCCGCCGACCATCGCGAGCAAACCGATACGGGACAAGTCACTGCGGCGTGTCGGGGCCATGGTGCTGATTCCGCCGATTTGTATACCGACAGAGGCGAAATTCGCGAATCCGCACAGCGCGTAAACCGCGAGCAATGCCGACCTTGGGGAAAGAAAGTTCGCGTCCTTTGAAAACGCGTCGCTCATCTGGAGGTAGGCGACGAACTCGTTCAGAACCGTCTTCACACCCAGCAGCGAACCCACCGCATGCGCATCGTGCCAGTTCACCCCGCACAACCACGCCGCCGGCGCGCAGATGGTGCCAAGAATTCCTTCCATCGTGATGCCCGGATGGCCGAAGAGTCCGCCAGCCCAACCGACAAGAGCATTGAGCATCGCGACGAGCGCGGTGAAGGTGATGAGCATCGCCCCGACATTGATCGCCAGCGCCATCCCTTCGGTCGTCCCGCGCGTGGCCGCGTCGATCAGGTTCGCGTCGACGCGCTCGACTTTGAATCTCAGTTCCCCTGACGTTTCGGGTTGCTCGGTCTCCGGCACCATCAATTTCGAAACGACAAGCGTCGCCGGCGCTGAAATGAAGCACGCAAGCGCAAGATGTCCGCCGACGTTTTGCACATACGCCTTCAGCATATCGGTGTACGCGACGAGCACGCCCGAGGCGATATTCGCAAACCCGCCGACCATCACCGCCATCAACTCACTATTTGTCGCGGTCGCGAGAAACGGTTTGACCAGGAGCGGCGCTTCGGTTTGTCCAACGAAAATGTTCGCGGCGGTCGAAAGCGTCTCCGCCCCGCTCGTGCCCATCGACTTGCGCATGATCCATGCGAGGCCGTGCACGATGATCGTCATGATGCCCATGTGGTAGAGCATCGCCGTCAGCATCGCGATGAAGATGATGGTCGGCAGCACGACGACGGCGAAGATCAGGCCGATCTGCGCGACGCCGGCGGGATGACCATGCAGATCGAGAACAGGAATGTCGTAAACACGCTCGCCGTTCGCATTCACATGCCCGGCGAGCGAGCCAAAAATCATGCCCACCCCCGCCATCGTGAAGTCGAGCAGTTTCTGAATCGCCAACTGAACCGCCTCAAGCACCTGCGGGGCCGAAAGCACAATCCCGCCGAAGATCAGCTCGAGCACCGTTCCCCAGATGACGACGCGCCACGGAATGATCCGCGCGCCACGAACTCGCCCAATCAAAAACGCGAGAAAGGTGAACGAGACGAGCCCGAGCAGCGACTGCGAGCGCTCGAGCAAAGTCCCATGCGGCACAATCGGCGCAGCGGCGAGAAGGAAATGCATCGGCGGGAAGGATAAAGATGTCAGAAAAAGGGGCAAAATCGGACGTGGTCTTGCAACAGTCACATGAGTTCACCAATCCAGGGGGATTCTTCAAGCAGAGCGAACGCGGTCACGACGCGTGTTTGCGGGAGTCGTTGCCGAAAACGCTTCCCCGCCTCAGTTCGTGAATTCGGCAGGGAAAGCAGGTCCTTATCGTGAGACACAATGTGGGTCGCGCGGCCTTCTATTGCAAGCGAGATCAACATCGAATCGGTGGGATCGCGTGGATACTCGAATCGAGACCGTACGGTTCGGTGATACTCGCCGATGTATCGTAGACGACGTAACACCAATTCAATGTGGCGGGGTGGGATGCGATTCTTTCGTGAGTCGGTAAGAACGAGCGCGAGGACGCGACGATACTCGTCGATGACCGGTTTGCTCAGCAAGATCACCGTCCTGCGACGTTCACAGGCGCCCAGCACTTTGCCGGATGGAGATTCGGCGTTTGCCAGCGCGCGCAGGAGCGTATTCGTATCCACGACGAGCTGAGGTCGTTCGTGTTCCATCAATCGCGATTGCGACGCCTGGATGTCTTCTTGCGGGAAAGACGGTCAAGCTCGCGCTCGGAAACGCCATCGAGCGCCTCCCGAAACGGCGCGGCTAACTCCGCGAATGACCGAGAGGATGCTTCCTGGTCCAGCGCGAGGTCCTCGTCGATCAATTGTTTAATGTAGTTCTCTGGCGAAAGGCCAAGCTTCGACGCTTTGCGTTTCAGCGCAGAGACTTTCGTGGCGGGGACGTTGTCAAGTTTTAGCTTGAGTGTCATCGAAATTCTGTTGACATACTACCTTATTTGACCGCTGGACACATCGATTGCGTGAAGTTTTCCGTCGAGGAACGCCTGCAAGAACCCCGCGGCGGCGAGGGCGTCCAGTTGTTGCTTTTTCTGTTTTCGAGTGATTTTTTCGCCGCCGCGCTTGCGGGTGATGAGCGATTGCTCGGCGTCGAAGCTGCTGAGACGTTCGTCGACGAATATCAGCGGTTTGTTGGCGCGCTGCGACAGATCGGTGGCCCACGCGATCGTGGTTTTGGCCGCGGGGCCGACGGTGTCGTCCATGTTCAGCGGCAGGCCGACAACGAGGCGCTGGATGCCTTCTTTTTCGATCAGCGGAAGAATCGCGTCGATCGCCTGCTGCGGAGTCGTGACGTTCAGCACGTCGTACGGCGTGGCGAAGCGGCCGCCTTCGTCGCTCAGCGCCAAGCCGACCCGTCTCGTCCCAAGATCAATCGCGAGAGTTCGCACTTTTGATGTGGCGAGGGCATCTT
>JAICIO010000212.1 GCA_025924315.1 Phycisphaerae bacterium | reverse complement strand
TGGAACGGACTCCCGCGCCATGTCGGACGATATGATTGCTCTGACACGATATCCTCGCAAACCCATCGCCGCTCAATCACACCGATTACACGAATGCACCACGCCGCATCCCGTGCATCTTGAGAAGATGATCTGGCAGCTCCCGAGGTCTTGCGACTTCGGGTTGTCGTTCCACAGGTGCAGGCCGGGGATCGGGCGTTCCCAGATGACGGCGAAGACTTCTTTGTTTGGGTCGCGCTTCTGGCCGTGGTGCGGGCAGGTAGCCGTGGGGCACGGCCATTCGGGGATGCCCTGCCACATGAACTGCCGGCCGCCGACGCGCGGGAACATGCAGGCGTCCTGCAACACGTCGGTGCGCACGATATCGGCGCCGCCATCCGGTGCGAGGGGCGTGATGCATTTCGCGATGAGGTTCGCGTCGGTGACGGGCTCGAGGTGGATCGGCGTGCGCGGGAACGCTCGCGGGTAATTCTCGAACGGGAAGTCGGCGCTCCACGGCGACCGCTTCGGCGCGTCCATCGCGACGATGTCGATCGCGTCGTCGGCGACGACGCGATAGACGATCTCGCAACAGTTGTATTGCAGCGCGTTATAGAGCGAGAGGCGAGAGAGGCCGGGGAATCGCGATGCAAGGCCGAGCTGCGGATCGGTCTGGTCGAGGTCGTAGAGGAGATTCACGGCGTGCTCACGACCGGCCGGAATGGAGCCGTTGTGTTTCGGTTCGCCGCCGAACCAGTGCGAATATGCGCCGGCTTCGCCGGGGACGAGTTGGGAGATGGGTTGGTTGAAAAATGTGCCGATAAAGGGATTTTCTAATTTATGATGAGATCCGCAATGGTCTCTATTTCGTGTAGCCGGCGAGCTTGCTCGCCGTGACTTTTCGACGGAAGAGAACGGCGAGCAAGCCCGCGACTCGACTGAGCTCGTCGAAGTCCGGCTACACGCACTCACTGGACCAACTGCCCCCACCGAAGTTTCGTTCCGCATTCGGGGCAACGATGCGGCGTCGCGCGAATGTCATATCCGCACACCGGGCAGGGGTATTCAGGCTTTGTTTTTCTAAAGCGAATCAGAAGCATGCCCAGGCCGAAAAACAGTGGCGGGCCGATGAAGTAATACACCGGTCCGATGAGTAGATAAACGAATGCGAAATCCACAAATCCGCGGACGATTGCGTATTCCGGGCCGGGCTTATGCAGAATGCGATGGTAAAGAACGCCGAAGAGGATCGCGAGCGCCAACTGAATCCACGCCCGCAGGGCGGTCCCTGAAAACAACCAGTTGAGAATCAACTTTCGCATTGGGTGGATTCACTCACCGTCCGCACTTGCCTTCACGGCCCTCCCAGAGCGAAGCGGCGGGCGGCATCGTGTCGCGCGAGCGAACCGAAAGATGCCGCCCGCCGCTAAAGCTCTGGGCGGCCGTGAATGCTTTCACGCGCGGTTGATCATAAATGTCGCGGCTTCGTGGAAGAAGGCTTTCAACGTCGGGACGACTTCCTTCGGAAGCTGTACTTCTTCGAGTGCCGCTTCCATCAGCTCGATCCAGCGATCGCGGCCGCGCTGGTCGATGTGGAAGCCGGCGTGGCGCATTTTCAGGCGCGGGTGGCCGCGCTTGGTGGAGTAGTGCTGTGGTCCGCCGAAGCGTTGGATCAGGAATTCGCGGAGGCGCTCTTCGGCGCCGGCGAAGTCTTCGTTCGGGTACATCGGGGCGAGGAGATCATCGCCGGGGACGCGCTTGTAAAATGCGCCGACGAGCTTGTAAAACCTTCTTCGCCGATGATGGAATAGATTTCAGTATCGAGGAGATCCATCCGCGGATTCTACGTGCGAAGATTTAGAATGGCGCGTAGAAGTTGTGCGCCGATTGCCACTCCTTCCGCTTTTCGAAATAGCGATCGCTCCCATTGCGACCGATGAATCGCTTGGCGAGCGATGCGACGGGCCCTCCCGGATACTGCGGCGCGAGGCCCACATCGATTTCCCGATAATCCCGGTGCGTCTCGACGAATCGAATCGCCTTGAACACCGATTTCCATCCGCAGTCGTTGAACCCGACAACCCCGCCGACCGGAAGCAATTTGTCGATGTAAAAGAAATCGAGCAATGCGTGATCGAAGGTGTGCCAGCCGTCGATATAGCCGAGATCAATGCTGACCTTTTCCTGGAGCAGCTCGGGCAAGCCGAGATAGTCCGGCTTTTCGATGAGACGATGCGCGTCGGCGAAGCCGGCCCGCGCGACATTGTGAACGCCAATGCTGTGCCATCCGTTCGACTGCGCCGGATCGATCGAGATGAGTTCCCCGCCTTCGCCGAGCTCGCTCAATGCGGCGAGGATTGCGAGCGAAGAGGCGCCGTAGGCCATTCCGATTTCCAGCACGCGGTTCGGGCGCCGCGCCTTGATGAGGCGATAGAGCGCTTCGGAGAAATCCGGCTGAATGGCGCTTTCGATGGGATGCTTTTTGCCGGCGAGATCGACAGCGTGCCCGGTCGCGTACATCTCCTGCAGCACCGGACACGGCACGTTGATGGATTTGGCTGCGTTGTCGCTCATGACCCCTTTGGACGATCGGCGAAATTAATTCACCGCAACCGCTCGATCAACTCTTCGACGAGCCGCTCGATCTGCGGCAGCGCTTCGTCGGAGCTGGCCTGATCGACATCGTGGACGTGCCAGTATTCGACATCATGCTCAAAATCCGCGAATCTCTTTTGCATCAGCGGGCGATGCTCGGCTTCTTTCAGGGCGATGATCAGGTCCGCCTGCTCCAGGTCCTCCACAGTGCAGTGCTCGGCGTTGCGCAGGGTGCTTTCGCACTGGATCTGCATTTCGTCGAGCTTCTTCAGCGTATGCGGAGAGATCGGGCCGACGTTCCAGATGCCGAACTTCTCTGCAAGGCCGCGCGACGTTGCCCGCCACGGCAGGCCGAGCTGACGCGCGCGATGGTTGAACAGGATTTCCGCGAAACGGCTTCGGTAGTAATTGCCGGAGCAGAGAAACAAAACATTCTGACATGTCATAACGGAATAACCGGTCCGCGACTCGACTGAGCTCGTCGAAGTCTGAAGCGGACCCTACTCTGAATCCTTCGACTTACCGGTGCCTTGATCCTCAATCACAATTTCGTAGTGGCACTTTTGTCCGCTGACGGAGATCGCATACCACTTCGGTTTGCCGTCCTTGTCGAGCCCGCCGGTGAATTCCATCGAATCGACATTCTTCGGCTCGCCCTGCGCGATCACCTGCACCTGCTCCCAGTTCCGCGGCTCGTCGTCCTGATCGCGCTTGGTTTCGACCATGAGTGCCGTGCGCAAGCGCGAGGCGACGCCGTCGGTGGTGGGCTTGGCGGTGATCGTCACGCGAAACTTGTCGGTCGTCGGCTCGAACTTGATAAACGTGCCTTTGGTCTTCGCGTCGCCTTTGGAGCTTTTAAGCTTGTGCCAGTGCGCTTCGCCGGACGGTTTCGACGTCGCGGAGCTGTCGGAATCGGATTTGGTCTTGTGGGAAGAGGCCGCGAAAGAGCAGATCGAAATTCCGAGCACGAGAGCGGCGATCAGGAAGCGTTGCATGCGCATAAGAGCTGGCCTTTCGACGTGGAACGTCGGGAGCTTACGACCTTTCTACGTCGGGTCCAAGCAAATCTTCGTTTAGCGGACTTCGACGAGCTCAGTCGAGTCGCGAGCTTGCTCGCCCTTTCCGACTCTCCAAGAAACCTCGCGAGCAAGCTCGCTCTTTCCGACTCTCCAAGAAACCTCGCGAGCAAGCTCGCGGCTAAACGCGCGCCTACGAAGCAAGAGTTACTTCTGCGAAACCGTGGGCGATGCTTTGCTGCGCTTGTATTCGTCCATGTTGTTGTAGACGACGATGGCGTTGACCTGGTCGAGCTTGATGTACACGCCGAGATTGCGCTTCCACTGATACTCGGGCTCGTCGATGTAGTTGCCGGCGAGGAAGTCGACGTTCCCGAGCGTCTCGACGCGCGCGTTCACGATCGTCCCGCCCTGCTCGGGCTTGGTCCCGTAGACGAGGAGGATCTTTCCTTCAAACTGTGTTGGCGTATGCCCTTCGGCGGCGCGGGCGGTGTGGCGCGGAATCACAATCGCAATCAGGCCTGCAAGGAGAAGAACGCAGGCGGCCAAGGTCCATTTTCGCACAATGGCTCCCTTCGTATGGGTGACAGGTGGAGCATCATTGCTCGACCGGAGTTCGCATATCTTAGCCGGGGAAGCTGGCGCGGGGATGACACAAAGTCTGGACCCGTCTTGGGCCACATCCTGGCGCCGCTAAACTGGGCGGATCATCGCGTCTAATTCGTCTGCACGGGCGATTCGTGGCGTGCTTCAACCGACAGCGTGAGTCTGGCCACATTGAATTATTTTCCGTTTTGTCGGTCGCGTTTGCGCTTTGACCGCTTCCCAGCCGATTTTTTTGGGTCGCGTTCGAGTTGCTCCGCATCGTCCAAATCGCGAAGGCGAGCACTGGCAAGTTTATTTGCTCGAAGATCCGCTAGCGAGATAAACGGAATCTTGATTCCATCCAAATCTGCCACGACCCGGTTTTTGTAGCATGATTCGAATTCCACACCGTCGGGATCCGTGATGAGATCGACCCGAAAAGGTTCCCTTCCAAAAGCGTGAACAGCTTTGCGATCTTTAAACTTGCTCGCTGGGACGCTGGTCGCGGCGAATCCAAATTCTTGAAGCGCCCTGGATATCCGTTTTGCATTCTCCGGCTCCAGCGCGATCCAGATGTCGATGTCCTTTGTATTACGATGCAGCCCGTAAAAGTTTACCGCGTACCCGCCGATGACCAGATAGCGGACGCCGGCGGAGTTTAAGCAGTTCAGGAGATCGCGAAAGTCGGGGTTGAGACTCTTCATCATATCCCCACGCAAATTGGCGAATGTGCTCGAGTGCCGCCATGCGTTCAGCCGCACTCCGCGACAGCCAGTATTCCCGGTCGGCGCGTTCCGCTTCCTCGAAGGTCTCGAAGCTCTGCACGACCGTTCGGTCAACCTCGTGCAGGCTTTCTTCAAAAGAAAGTTTTCGAGCTTTCTTCGCCATTATCTCATGCCGCCTTGGTCTTATTGTAAAACGACGGCAGCGGTTTGCCGAGCTTTTCCCAGTGCTTCATGATCGCGTCGGCCTTGCCGGCGCTGTTCAGCACGTGGAGCTTGCGCTGGACCATCTTCTGAATCGCTTCGCGCGCCGGCCCCAGGTAATTTCGCGGATCAAACTCCGCGGGCTTGGTCGCAAACACTTCGCGGATCTTGGCGGTCATGGCCAGGCGAAGGTCGGTGTCGATGTTCACCTTGCACACGCCGTAATTCCGCACCGCCATGCTGATCTGATCTTCCGGCACGCCCTTCGCGTTCGGCATCTTTCCGCCGTACTGGTTCACCAGCTCGACGAACTCCTGCGGAACGCTCGAGCTGCCGTGCATCACGAGCGGCAAACCGGGACACGTCTTCATCAGCTCTTCGATGCGGTTGAACGCGAGCTTCGCTTCGTGCTTGAACTTGTACGCGCCATGCGACGTGCCGATCGCGACCGCGAGGCTGTCGATGTTTGTGCGCTTGTAAAAGTCGATCGCCTGCTTCGGATCGGTCAAAAACTTTTCGATGTTCTTCTCGTACTCTTCGGCGCTGAGGCCAACAACATCTTCTTCGATGCCACCGAGCATGCCGAGTTCCGCTTCGACAACCACACCCGCCGCATGCGCGACCTTCACCGCGTCGGCGGTCACATGCACGTTTTCTTCGTACGGATGATGCGAGCCATCAATCATGACCGATGTGAATCCGTCGTTGATGCACGTCTTGACGAGCTCCACCGTGTCGCCGTGATCGAGATGAATCGCGATCGGGATCTCCGGATGCTCCTCAACGGCCGCGTCGATCATGTGCTTGAGGTAGCGCATGTTCGCATACTTGCGCGCACCCTTCGAGATCTGCAGAATCAGCGGGCTCTTCTCGGCGGCGCACGCTTCGATGATCGCCTGCGAGATTTCCATGTTGTTGACGTTAAACGCCCCGACAGCAAACCCGCCGCCGTAGGCGAGATCGAACATCGGCTTGGTGGTCATGAGCGGCATGATGCGGTCCTTTCGCGAAATTCAGTGGAAACGGCCCCTCTGAGGGGCCGAATGGGGGAATGTAGGGAAAAAGTCGAGTCTTTTCAAACGTGGAGCCCAGGTGAGCGCCCAACTCACCTTCACGGCCGTCCCAGTGCGAAGCGCCGGGCGGCATCGCGTCGCGCGAGCGAAGAATGCCGCCCCGCGCTGCGCTCTGGGACGGC
>JAICIO010000211.1 GCA_025924315.1 Phycisphaerae bacterium | reverse complement strand
GACGAGTGCGGATCCCGTTTTGATCGTCGGCGCCGGCCCCGCGGGCCTTACCGCCGCCTATGAACTCGTGCGCAACGGCCGCAGCGTGCGCATCGTCGAGATGACCGATCATGTCGGGGGAATCTCACGCACTGAAATGCGCGACGGTTACCGATTCGACATCGGCGGACATCGCTTCTTTTCCAAGAACGCGGAGGTCAATGCGCTTTGGCAGGAAATGCTCGGCGAAGAATTTCTCCGCGTTCCGCGCCTCTCGCGCATCTTCTTCGACGGCAAATTCTACGACTATCCCCTCTCGGCCTTCCGCACGTTGTGGAAACTCGGCCTCGTCGAAAGCACCGCGATCGTCCTGAGCTACCTGCACGCAAAGGCATTTCCCCAGCACGACGTGCGCACGTTCGAGCAGTGGGTGGTGAACCGTTTCGGCCGCCGGCTTTTCGACACCTTCTTCAAAACCTACACCGAAAAAGTGTGGGGCATGCCGTGCGATCAGATCAGCGCCGATTGGGCAGCCCAGCGCATCAAAGGCCTCTCGCTCAAAGCCGCCCTGCTGCACGCCCTGCTCGGCAACAGCGACGCTCGCTCGCTGATCAACGAGTTCGACTACCCGCGCTACGGCCCAGGCCAGATGTGGGAACGCTTTCGCGATGCGGTTTGCGATCGCGGCGGACAACTCTCGCTCAACACCGACGCTGCCCGCTTTCACCACAACGGCCGCGGAAGAGTCGAAGCGATGAGCGTTGACTCAAATGGCAATCGCGTGCGACAACCGGTGTCGCACGTCATCACGAGTATGCCGCTGCCGCTGCTTATTCAGCGGCTCGATCCCGCCCCGCCTGACGAAGTGCTCGAAGCGTCGCGACACCTGCATCACCGCGATTTCATTCTCGTCGGTCTCGTCCTCAATCGCACAGAGGCATTCCCCGACAACTGGATCTACATTCATTCGCCGGGCGTGAGCGTTGGACGTATCCAGAATTTCAAAAACTGGAGCCCGGACATGCTCGCCGACGCGAGCAAGACGAGCCTCGGCATGGAATACTTCTGCACTCGCGGCGATGAACTCTGGCAATCATCGGACGATGATCTGATCGCGCTCGCCAAGCGCGAGCTCGAACAACTTGGCCTTGCGAACGCGACCGAAGTCGATCGCGGATTCGTCATCCGGCAGCCGATGGCGTATCCGATTTACGACGACGCCTATCAACTGCGGATCGCGATAATCCGCGAATATTTGAAGACGTTCACGAACCTGCAGACCATTGGACGAAACGGCATGCATCGCTACAACAATCAGGATCATTCGATGCTGACCGGCCTTTATGCGGCACGAAACGTCATGGGCGCGCATCACGACCTCTGGAGCATCAACACCGAGCGCAGCTATCACGAAACGCTCGATGCGAAGTCGATGATCGCAACCGCGTCGCCCACGCGCGAGGTGGCGTTTCATGTCTAGCCCGATGCGCGTGGGCATCGTCGGTTTTGGCCGGCTTGCCGAGCTTTATTACATTCCCGCACTCCGGCGGATCTCCGACGTCGTCGTCTCCGTGGTCGCAGACCCGTCGGCCGCACGTCGGGCGCTTGCCGCGAAAATGCTGACGAATGTCCGGACCTTCGAAACGCAGACGCAGATGTTGAGCGAAATGGCGCTTGACGGCGTCCTCATTGCTTCTCCACCGGCCGCGCATCTTGATTCGCTCACTCATCTCGTGGATCGTCCCGCAGTCGCCGGTTTCGTTGAAAAACCGCTGGTTTCGCCCGGATCGCTTGATCCACTTCACACACTGCCGCGCGATGTGCGCGATCGCGTGATGGTCAATTTCAACCGCCGATTCTGGCCGCGATATCAGCAGATCGCTGCCATCGTTCGCGAGGGGCGCGTCGGCGCGCTGCAGTCCGTCGAGCTTCAGCTCGAGGTTGATGTCGCAAAGTGGCTCGCGGTGACATCGCATCGTCTCGACAAAGACCACGGCGGCGCACTGTACGACCTTGGCAGCCAATTGATCGATCTCGCCGGCGTCATGGTGGGCGAAAGGCCCGAGCGCATCCGAGCTGAAAACCACAATCCAGATCAGATCACGATTCACCTGCACTTCAAGAATACCGCGGCCGAAGTACGCTGCCGCGTCGCGTATGCCTCGCCCACGCGCGAGCGGATCATCGTTCGTGGAAGTGAGGGCGTCGTGCGCATCGACGATCCGAACATGGCCGTTCACTTTGGCGACAACGCGAGTCTCAATGATCGAGCCGTCGATTTCTTCACGATCGCCCGTCACGCCGCGCTTCGTCACACGTCTATGTCGCGGATGACGATCGAGCTGGCGCTTCGCGCATTCAGCCAGAGCTGGCGAAGCAACCAACCGATGACGCCGGGGTTCGATGACGGCCTGTTCAATGCAATGGCGCTCGCGGCTGCTCATCGCTCGCTGGGAAGCGGTAAGATTGAGCCGATCGAAACAACTTCCGCGGAGGCGACCGCGTGAGCACGCCGCGCCTTGCGATGATCGGTCTCGACGCTGCGGAGCTGTCGTTCATCCAGCAGCATGCAGCTGATTTGCCCATCCTGGCTCGCCTGCTGAGCGAGGGATCACCGAAGAAGCTCGAATCGAGCGCGTCGAAGCTAGCCGGGTCGGTTTGGCCGACCTTTTACACCGGCTCAATGCCCGGCGAGCACGGCATCTACCATCACCTGCAGTGGGACCAGAACGCGATGAAGCTGCGCCGTGTCACAGACGCGTGGCTCTGGGCGGAGCCGTTCTGGTACGACCTCGAGCGTCGCGGAAAGCGCGTGCTCTCGGTCGATGTTCCGATGACGTTTCCCTCGCGGCTGACGAACGGAACTGAAATCATCAACTGGGGATCACATGACACGTTAAGCGCTACGTCATCACATCCGGCGCATCTGAAGCGCGAGATCGCGAAACGCTTCGGCCCGCATCCGATGGGCTGTGAAATTCCGGTTAACAAAACCGCGAGCGAGATCGAAACGATCCGAGCGAACCTCGTCGCTGGCGCGCGACGAAAGGGCGAACTTTCGCGATGGCTCGCCGAGCAGGGGCCGTGGGATTTCTTCGTCACCGTCTTCGGCGAAACGCATCGCGGCGGGCATATCTTGTGGCCGGAGAAGGACGCGACCTCGCCGATTCCACCGAACGCGCTGGTTGACGTCTATCGCGCGGTTGACGATGCGGTCGGCCATCTGCTCGACTCGCCTTCAATGAGCGGCGCCACCGTGATCCTCTTCGCGCTACACGGCATGGGCGACAACATCTCGCAGGAACATTTCGTCCCGAAGATCGTCGACCGAATGAACGCCGCCTTCGCGGGAGCGAAATTCACTGATGAGAATGATTCCGAAACTGTTGCACATGGCCAGCGCAGCCTCATGCGCACGCTCCGTGAAAAGCTGCCGGCGGGTTTGCAGAACACGATCGCGCGATCGGTGCCCGTCGGCGTGCGCGACTTCGTCGTCAATCGTTCGGTCACGGCCGGGCACGATTGGTCGAAGACGCCGGGCTTCGCATTGCTTGCGGATCTCCATGGATATTTCCGCTTCAACCTCCGCGGGCGCGAACGCGAGGGATCGCTCGATCGCGCAAGCGCTGACTTCGAACGGTACATGCAATTGGTGCATGACAGCTTTTCAGGTCTCACCGTCACTGCGACGGGCCAGCCGCTCGTGAAAGCGATTTCATTCGACGGCTTTTCCGGAGCGCGATGCGACCATCTTCCGGATGCGATCTTCACCTGGAACGTCGCCGAACAAGCGACCGAGATTCATTCGAACACTCTCGACACGATCCGCGCCACCCCCGCCACCGGTCGCAGCGGCAATCACAAGCCGCACGGCTTCTGCTCAATTTCGCGAAGTGATCGAAGCGATTTGCCCGAGGTGAAGCACATATCGGATCTCGCATCGCTCGCGAGGAATTTGCTCGACGTCGCTTAACGCGCTACTGCTCCGCCAATGGCGCGCCTTCTTTCATCGCCTGGTTCTGGAACGGACGATAGATGAACTCCGCCGACAGCGTGTCGATTTCGCTTACGTCCGCATCCGACAGACGCGTGTCAGCGATGTCGTAGATGGCGCGGAAATGCTCCGGCTTCGATCCGCCGATAATCGGCGTGGTGATGTACGGCTTTGCGAGCATCCACAGAATCGCAAGCTGCGGCAGCGTCAGCTTATTCCGCTGCGCGATCAGCTCCAGTCGCTCGAGCGCATCGAACAGCTTCGGTTCCGTCAACCGCTTCTGCAGCTTAGCGTCTTCCTTGCCGCGAGAGCCCGCCGGAATCGGCTGGTTGCGCTTGTACTTTCCACCGAGTAATCCCGAACCGATCGGCGCGTAAGCCATGATCGCGAGGTCGTAGCGCGTCGCCATCGGCACCGTTTCCATCTCGATCGCGCGATCGAGGACGTTGTAGCGGGCCTGGATCGAGACGATCGGATCCCAGCCGAAGCGCTGCGCCCGCTCGATCATCGCACTCATCTGCCAGGCATAATGATTGCAAACGCCAACGTAGCGGATCTTCCCTTGCTTCACGAAGTGATCGAGAACATCGAGCGTTTCGTCGAGCCGGGTGTGCGGGTCGGGATGATGAAGCTGGTAAAGATCGACGTGATCGGTCTGCAGCAGCCGTAAGCTGCGCTCGAGCGAATGCGTGATATTCTCGCGACTGTTGCGGCCGTGCTGTTCGCCGGCGCGCTGGCGATACACTTTCGTCGCGAGGAAGATTTTGTCACGCCGGCCTTCGAGGATCTTGCCAAGAAATTCTTCGCTGTCCTTGTAGCTCTCGGCGGTGTCGATGAAGTTCACGCCGCGTTCGATCGCTTCATCCACGACGCTGCGCGACGCGTCGAGATCGAGCTGATCTGAAAACGTCATCGTCCCGAGGCACAGCCGCGACACCTTCATATCAGTTTTGCCGAATTGCACGTATTGCATGGCGACAGATTCGCGCGAACGCAGTCGCTTCGTCAACCTGCGAATTCATCCAACGCGAACAGTGGAAGCGTCCTTCTGCGATTCAAGGGCGGCGGTGAAGAGCTGATGACTCAATGCGGTTTCTTCCGGCGTGACGCACTGGGCGAACTTTTTCAGCGGCTTCCCCTGCGCGAGCTCGTAAAGGAACCCCGCCCACATCTGCAGCATCGCGTCGGTGAAACCGAATTCGAAGATCGGACCAGTGATGGTCTTGAACGCCGGATCGTAGCCGGTCTGCACGTGCTGCCAGATCTGCTCGCCGCCGGTGTAGTGAAGGACTTCGAGCAGCTTGGGATTCGCGGTGGACCAGCGCGCCGATGTCTGCGTGCCGAGGATCTCGATGAACCACGTGTTTTTTTGTCCCGGCGCGATCCGCTGCGTTTTGAAGGTGATCGGAAACGCCTGTTCGCTTTGGGAGGGCGAGGCTCCTGCCGAGCCGCTCTTTAAATCACGCGCAGACGGCTCGGCAGGAGCCTCGCCCTCCCCTGCGCGAGATGCCGTGCATAAGAGTGTCGCATTGTCCCACGTCGTGCATGGCGCGCGGCCGCCTCTGCCATCCGGTCGCTCGGTGACGATGTTGCTGAGCACCGCGCGCACGTCGCGCGGTTTCCAGCCGGCGCGAAACGGGACGTGGCACACGTGCATGCCGAGGTCGCCCATCACGCCATATTCGCCGTTGAATTCGACCCGGCGCTTCCAGTTGATGGGCTTGTTCGGATCGAGATCGCTGGAATGCAGAAATCCGCTCGTGACTTCGATGATTTTGCCGAACGCGTTTCTCTCGATCATCTCGCCAATGCGCTGGACGGCCGGGAAGAAGGGAAACTCCGAGGAGCATCGCACGAACACTTTCGGATGCTTCGCCATGCAATCGAGAATCGCGCGGTTCGCCTTGAGATCAATCCCAAACGGCTTCTCCGCCATCAGGTGCTTCCCCGCCTCAATCGCAGCGCAGTACATCTCCTCATGCAGATGATGCGGCACCGCGACATAAACCGCGTCGACGTCATCGTTCTTCAAAAGCTCGCGGTAATCCGTCGTGTACTGCTTGATCGCGGGGAAGTTTTTCTGAAACCACCCAAACGTCGCCTCGCGTCCGCTCGCCAGCGCCACGATCTCGGGCCGCGCCGGCATATCGAGCAAATGCGCCCACCGCGCCGCGGCAGAAGCAAACTCCTTCCCCATCAACCCGCCACCGATAATGCCGAAACGAAGCGTTTTCATGGTTTAGGAACCACAGATGAACACAGATTAACACAGATGAAGGAAAGAAATTTTTGTCCACGAATGGACACGAATGGACACGAATAAGAAGGATTCTCTGTCTTATTCGTGTCCCTTCGTGTTCATTCGTGGTTCAAATTCTTATCTGTGTTCATTTGTGTTCATCTGTGGTTTCACTTTCTTAGTAACCGAGTTCCTTTTCTGTTTCGCCGATGGCTTCGT
>JAICIO010000210.1 GCA_025924315.1 Phycisphaerae bacterium | reverse complement strand
TGGCGAAGGTCGTGACCGCCGTCGCGAATGGCGACCTGAAGCGCAAACTGACGGTTGACGCGAAAGGCGAAATCGCCGAGCTCGCCGACACAATTAACGGCATGATCGACACGCTCTCCACCTTCGCCGACCAGGTGACGACGGTGGCCCGCGAAGTGGGTGTCGAAGGAAAGCTCGGTGGTCAGGCGCTCGTGCCCGGTGCCGCCGGTACGTGGAAGGACTTGACCGACAACGTGAACCAGCTCGCTGCGAACCTCACCACCCAGGTGCGCGCGATCGCCGAAGTGGCAACCGCCGTGACCAAGGGCGACCTCACTCGATCAATCGCGGTGGCCGCGCAAGGTGAAGTGGCGGCCCTCAAAGACAACATCAACGAAATGATCCGCAATCTTAAGGACACCACACTTAAGAATGCGGAACAGGATTGGCTCAAGACCAACCTCGCGAAGTTCAGCCGAATGCTCCAGGGTCAGAAAGACCTGCTCACGGTCGGTCGCCTGATTCTGTCGGAACTCGCGCCGGTGGTGAGTGCGCAGCAAGGCGTGTTCTACATCATGGATTCGGTTACCAAGAACGATGACCCGATGCTCAAATTGCTCGCCAGCTACGCCTACAAAGAACGCAAGAACATCGACAACCGCTTCAGGCTCGGCGAAGGCCTCGTCGGTCAGTGCGCCCTCGAGAAGGAAAAGATCCTGCTCATGGACGTGCCGAACGATTACATCAAGATCACCTCAGGACTCGGCGAAGCGAAACCGCTGAACATGATCGTTCTGCCGATCGTGTTCGAAGGCCAGGTGAAGGCGGTCATGGAACTCGCGAGCTTCGATCGGTTCAGCGCAACCCATGAAGCGTTCCTCGATCAGCTGACCGAATCGATCGGTATCGTGCTCAATACGATCGAAGCGAACATGCGTACGGAAGACCTGCTCAAGCAATCCCAGTCGCTCGCCCGCGAACTGCAGTCGCAGCAGGAAGAATTGCAGCAGACCAACCAGGAGCTGGAAGAAAAAGCGAAGCTGCTGGCCGATCAGAACGTCGAAGTGGAACGAAAGAACAAGGAAGTCGAACAGGCCCGCCAGGCGCTGGAAGAAAAGGCCAAGCAGCTGGCTCTCACTTCCAAGTACAAGTCGGAATTCCTCGCGAATATGTCGCACGAATTGCGGACGCCGCTCAATTCGCTCCTCATCCTCTCCGACCAGCTCTCACGAAACAGCGAAAGCAACCTCACCTCGCGCCAGGTCGATTTCGCCCGCACCATCCACAGCTCGGGCAACGACCTGCTGGCGCTGATCAACGACATCCTCGATCTGTCGAAGATCGAATCCGGCACGGTCATCGTCGATGTCGGCGACGTCGGGTTCCGCGAACTGCAGGATTACGTGGATCGCACGTTCCGTCACGTCGCGGACAACAAGAAACTCAGCTTCGATCTCGACGTCGACCACAATCTGCCGAGAGGATTGCAAACCGACGCGAAACGTTTGCAGCAGATCCTCAAGAACCTGCTCTCGAACGCGTTCAAGTTCACTGATCGGGGCCGCGTGTCGTTGCATGTCGGGCTCGCCGAGACCGGCTGGTCGCCCGACAACGATTCGCTCAACCGCGCTCGCAGCGTGGTGGCGTTCAGCGTGTCGGACACGGGCATCGGCATTCCGCCGGAGAAACAGCAGATCATCTTCGAGGCGTTTCAACAGGCGGACGGCTCGACGAGCCGCAAGTACGGTGGCACGGGCTTGGGCCTTGCGATCAGCCGCGAACTGGCCCGATTGCTCGGCGGCGAGATTCGTCTCTTCAGTTCGCCGGGCGAAGGCAGCACCTTCACGCTCTATCTGCCGGTCTCGTTCCAGCAAAGCCGCACCCCGCGGCGCAACACGAGCGAAGGCGGAGCGGTGCTCGTCACGCAACCGGACGTTCCGACGCAGCCGCGCGGGCCGCAGGAGCCGGCGCAAAGCGCGCAGTTCGTCGACGATGCAGCGAACATCTCGTCCGATGATCGCGTGCTGCTCATCGTCGAGAACGACATGCACTTTGCGCACTTCCTCTATGACATGGCGCACGAGCAAGGATTCAAGGCGGTTGTCGCGGCGCGTGGCGCAGCGGCGATCGCTCTGGCTCGGGAACTGAAGCCCGCCGCGATTACGCTTGACATCAATCTGCCGGACATTGACGGCTGGCGCGTGCTCGATCGCTTGAAGGACGATCCAACCACGCGGCACATTCCGGTGCAGATCATCACGACGGATGAAGAGCGCGAACGCGGTCTGCGGATGGGCGCGATCGGCGCTCTCACCAAACCGGTGAAAACCAAGGAAACGCTTGAGGAGACATTCGCCAAGATCAAGGCCGCCATCGAGCCGCACGAAAAGAACCTGCTCGTCATCAATCCAGATGAAACGCAGCAGCAGGAGATCAGCAATCTCCTCGCCGCGGACGACACGAAGATCGCGATCGCCGCGAACGTGATGATCGCTATGGAGTTGCTCAGCTCGCGGCCATTCGATCTGGTCGTCGTGCCGATCGATCTGCCGGATGTGAAGGTCTTCGACTGGCTCGACGAGGTGCGCGAGAAGCCGGAACTTCGCGATCTGCCGGTGATCATGCTCAGTAATCGAGCACTTTCGAAGAAGGAAGAAATTCACATTAAGCGTGTCACGCAGACCACCGCGCTGAAAGATGTGCGCTCGCCCGAGCGATTGCTCGACGAAGTGTGTCTCTTCCTGCATCGCGATGTGAATAAGCTTTCCCAGGAGAAGCAGGCGATGCTCAACGGCCTGCATCAGGCCGGCACGGTGCTGGCGGGCAAGAAAGTGCTTGTGGTCGACGACGATATCCGCAACATCTTCGCGATGACCAGCATTCTCGAGCCGCACCAGATGGAGGTTCTGTCGGCCGAGACTGGCAAATCGGCAATTGAGATTTTGCAGCAGAATGCCGATCTTGATGTCGTGCTGATGGACATCATGATGCCCGACATGGATGGTTACGACACCATGCGGGCGATTCGGAAGCTTGCGAAGTTCCGCAGTCTCCCGATCATCGCCCTGACCGCGAAAGCGATGAAAGGCGACCGTGAAAAATGCATCGAAGCCGGCGCCAGCGACTACATCGCCAAACCGGTCGATACGGAACAGCTATTGTCATTGTTGAGGGTTTGGCTGTACAGATAAACGTGTAGGGGCGACGCTTGCGTCGCCCTTTTTTGAAATTGCGGAAGGGCGACACAAGCGTCGCCCCTACAAGACGATGGACGACGGCAAAGTCAACATACTTCTCGTTGACGATAAACCCGAGAAGCTTCTGGCGCTGGAAGCAGTGCTGGAAGAGCTCGACCAGAACATCATCCGGGCATACTCCGGGCGTGAGGCGCTGCGCGCAATGCTCAAGGAGGAAGTGGCGCTCATCCTCCTCGATGTCAACATGCCCGGGATGGATGGCTTTGAAACCGCGTCGCTCATCCGTCAGCGAAAAAGCAGCGAGCACATTCCGATCATCTTCGTGACGGCATATGGCGATGAGAACCATGCCTCGCGCGGGTATTCGCTCGGGGCGGTCGATTACATCCAGACGCCCGTCCTGCCGGAAGTGCTCAAAACGAAAGTCTCGGTCTTCGTCGATCTTTATCGCAAGACGGAACAGGTTCGACGACAGGCCGAAACGCTTCGCCGACGCGCCGAACAGCTGCAGAAACTCGCCGCCGCTTCCGTCGCGATCAACGCTCAGCCGTCGATCGAGAAGATGCTGCAGCTGGTGACCGAAACCGCCCGCGACGTGATCGGCGCGCATCAGGGCATCACGCTGTACATCTCCAGCGAAGGCGGGCTTCAGCGCTGCGCGAAGACGGAAAGCTTCACGAGTTTTTCCGAAAAGTATTCCGATTGGCGCGATCGAAAGCTTCAACTCGGCTCGATCGCCAACACTGTCGTCGCCAAGAGCTCGACCGCGACGCGACTCACGCGCAGCGAGCTGCTTCATCACCCGGATTGGGAGCTGGTCAACAATTCGGGCGTGCCGCCGATCACCGGCGGAATGATGGCCGCCCCGCTCTTCACGCGCGACGGCATTCGCCTCGGCGTGCTGTACGTCTGCGATCGCTACGAGGGCGACTTCACGAGCGACGATGAAGCGGTTCTGGTGCAACTCGCGCAGATGGGATCGACCGCGCTGGAGAACGCACTCTTCGCCGAAGAGCGCGAAACCAACCGCATCAAGGACGAATTTCTCTCGATGCTCTCGCACGAGCTGCGCACGCCGCTCAATGCAATCCTCGGCTGGACGCACCTGCTGCGGATCAAGCCGAACGAAGACGAAACGAACTACGGCATCGACGTCATCGAGCGCAACGCCCGCGCGCAGGCCAAGCTCATCGAAGACATGCTCGACCTCTCGCGGATCAACAGCGGCAAGCTCCGCATGACCCCGCGGCCGATTGAAATCGTGCCGGTGGTTCATGCCGCGGTCGATGCGGTGCGTCCAATCGCTGAAGGCAAGAAGATCAAGGTCGAGTGCAGTTGCAGCATCGGCCCGGACGTTGGCGTGAATGCCGATCCCGACCGCATGCAACAGGTCGTGTGGAATCTGCTCTCGAACGCCGTGAAGTTCACGCCAGAAGACGGCCGTGTCGAAGTGCGCGTCGAGGCGATCGACCATAACGTCCACATCCGCGTGACCGACACCGGCCAGGGCATTCACGCAAATTTCCTGCCGTACGTCTTCGATCGCTTCCGCCAGGCGGACAGCACCAGCACGCGCGCACACGGCGGGCTCGGCATCGGGCTGACCATCGTTCGATTTATCATCGAGCAGCACGGCGGAACCGTCCGCGCCGAAAGCGCCGGCGAAGGACAAGGCTCGACCTTCATCGTTGAACTTCCGACCATTTCGCTTCATGTTGAGACGGGCGACCACCCCGCCCTTACCAAGACAGACGTCAACGATTCCGAGACGCCCGACCTCGCCGGGAAGCACATCCTGCTGGTCGACGATGAGCCGGATGCGATCGACGTGATGGCGCAGCTCATCCGCCACTGCGGCGCAACGGTCACAACCGCCGGCTCCGTTTCCGAAGCGCTCGAATGCGTCACGCGCATCCGGCCGGACTTGATCGTCTCCGATATCGCCATGCCCGGTCGCGACGGTTACGACCTGCTTCGCAACCTGCGTGATCTTCCACAGACGCGCGACATCCCCGCAATCGCGCTGACGGCGTACGCGCGCCAGGAAGATCGCGTTCGCGCCCTCTCCGAGGGGTTCCAGGCGCACCTCGCCAAGCCGGTCGAGCCGAACGAGCTCATCACCGTCATCGATCACGTCGCCCGCTCCCACGAAGCCGCATCGCGCGACAAAGTTTCCGCGACACATTTCAACTAAAGCAATTGATGGTGCAGCGGGAGTACGAGGCTCCTGTCGAGCCGCTGCTCGCGTCACGAAGATTGCTCGGCAGGAGCCTTGCCCTCCCATAATGCTTTTCCTGATAGCCACGGTATTTGGCGCAGGCTAGTTTGATCGCCGGAGCAATCACCATGGCGGAAGAGGAAAAGTCCGACGACGAGAAGAAGGAAAAGCAGCAGGAAGAAGCCGAAGAGCGCAGCTCACCGAGCGGCGCCGTCGTCTACAAGGCAATCCTGAACGAAGGCGAGGACGAGCTCAAGCGTCCGTCATCGGCGCTCTTCTGGTCCGGCCTGGCCGCGGGGATGTCGATGAGCTTTTCACTCATCGGCGAAGGATTGCTTCGAGCGCATCTACCCGACGCCGAATGGCGCTCCGCCGTCGCGAAGCTCGGCTACAGCATCGGGTTTCTTATCGTCGTTCTCGGCCGACAGCAGCTCTTCACTGAAAACACGCTCACACCGATTTTGCCGCTGTTGAAGAAGAAAACGTTCGATGTGTTTCTGAACGTCATGCGACTTTGGGTCGTCGTCTTCATCGCCAACATGATCGGGGCCCTCATCGTGGCGCTCGTGATCGCCAAAACCAGCGTCTTCGAAGCGCAGCAGCGAGACACGTTCCTCGCAATCGGCCGGGAGGCGATGGACCCGCAGTGGGATACGATCCTGCTTCGCGGAATCTTCGCGGGCTGGCTCATCGCGCTGATGGTCTGGCTGCTGCCCTTCGCGGAATCCGCGCGCGTCTGGGTGATCATCATCATCACCTACTTGGTCGGGCTCGGGCACTTCAGCCACATCATCGCCGGCGCGGTTGAGGTATTCACCCTCGCGGGCGCAACCGACACAAGCTGGTTCGACGTGATCGGCCACTATCTCGTCCCAACGCTGATCGGCAACATCATCGGCGGAGTAACCCTCGTCGCCGCAATCAACCACGCTCAGGTCGTCTCGGGTGGAGGCGGGCAGGATATATAGCGCACAGGAAGCGTGGGGAGGGGGGGGGGCCGGCCCCGCCCCGGCGGGGGGTAACCCGCAGAACCGGGGGGCGGCGGCACCCCCCCCCCCC
>JAICIO010000209.1 GCA_025924315.1 Phycisphaerae bacterium | reverse complement strand
TGTTCGACCAGCCAGCCGAGTCCCCATCCCGAAAGCGTCGTGCTTGCATAACCAAATACACCGGTGAGGCCGACCGCGGTTGCTGCCGCTTTCTTCGTCGCCAAATTTGCGACGGCAATGCCGATCAGCGCTTGCGGGCCGTAGATGAAAAAGCCCGCGGCCATCATAGCGAGGGTCGTGAGGAGCATGTTGCCCGCGGGGATCGCGCGAAACGCGAGCAGCGATAGTCCCGCGAAGACCATGCAAATCGCGCTCACTTTTGCTCCGCGGCCATTGAAGTAGCGGTCGGTGATCCAGCCCGCCGCGAGCATGCCGATCACCCCGGACCCCTCGAAAAGTGCCACCATCCATCCCGCATTTACCAGGGTCATTCCCTTCGCCTCTTTGAGAAACGTCGGGCCCCAATCGAACACACCGTAACGGACCGTGTACACGAAAAAGTTCGCGAGCGAAAAGACCCAGATATACGGATTGCTGAAAACGCGCTGGCGAAGCGTCGCGGCGAAGTTCGGATCTTCCGCGTCTTCGGGGATAACTTCCTCAGTGCCGGGGATCTCCGGCAATCCAACTGATTTCGGCGTGTCCTTCAGAAAGATCAGCAGGCAAAACGATGTGACGATTGCCAATGCTGCGGGAACGAAAAAGCACAATCGCCAGTTGTGATAATGGTCTACCAGAAAGCCACACAGGATCACGATGCAGCCCGCGCCGATCGAATGCGATGTGTTCCAGATCGACATCTTCGTCGCGAGTTCCTTCGGACTGAACCAGTGCGTCAGCAATCGAGCGCAAGGTGGGAACCCAATTCCCTGAAACCACCCGTTGACCATCCAGAAAATGCCAAACCAGACGACCGCGCTGCTGAAGCCGAAGAGAAAGTTGACGGCCGCGGAGCCGATCAGGCCGATCGCCATGAAGATCGGCGCGTTTACGCGATCGCCGATGAAACCGTTGACGAATTTGCTCACGCCGTAAATCACGCCGTGCAACGTTAGGAAGAGACCGAGATCCGTTTTGCGAATGTGCAGCTGATCCGCCATTACCGGCATGGCGATGGAGAGATTCTTCCGCACGAAATAAAACATCGCGTAACCGATGATCGACCAAAGCAAAATCCGCGGGCGATAGTGGCGGTAACCTGCTTCGGCTTGGTCGGCTGATTCGTACGCGAGTGTGGTCATCTCATTCTTCTCATCGCGTGAATGTGACACGGGCTTCCAGCCCGTGCAGGGTGCGCACGGGTTGGAAGCCCCTGTCACGATTGAAGTCTTCCAACTCCGAACATCTGATCGAGACAGCGGTCGAGTAATCCCGTCATCACCAGAGCATCGAGAATCGTAAAGCGCCGGCGGATGTGATAGGCCCGCCGAAAGCTCGCCCGGAGACGCTCCTTCGTGATGCCGATCTGCTCCGGGTCCGTCGGCGCTCCCGCTTCGCGTAACATCGCTGGCAGTTGCTGAATCGCCGGCAACTGCTTGCGAAGCTTCATGTTCAGTTCCGGCCAGTCACGTTGAAGTCGCTTCACATGCTCGCCGGAGAATTTCTTGGCCCGCGTCTCTTCGATTGCCTTGTCCCGCAACTCGCCTGGCTTGAATAAATGGTCGATATCCGCGGTCGTAGGGGCGACGCTCGCGTCGCCCTTCGCCTCGATTCGATCGAACCGCAGCATCGTCTCATACAACTTCGCGATGGCGAGCGTCGCGACGCCGACTTTGAAACCGTGCGATGGAGCTTTGCCATTGTGCGTGTGATGCTCCATGTCCCAGAGATGGCTGAACTGATGCTCCGCCCCCGATGCCGGCCGGCTCGACATCATTGCCTGCATCGCGAATCCGCCCATCATCAAGCCGCGCGTCAGCTGCTCGATGTCGAGCGGATGGGCGAGCGATTCCAGCAGGCCGTCCTGCACGGTGTGCCAGGCGAACTCGTTAATCGGCTCGATGCCGAGCGCGTCGGCGAGGATCCAGTCGGCGCCGGCTGTGATTTTCGCGAGGAGATCCGCGTAGCCGGACGCGGTCATTTCGGGAGGGGCGTCGCGGATGATGTCGATGTCTGCAACGACAGCCCGCGGGGCGGGGCAGTCAAAGGTTTGTTTCGAGCCTTTGTAGGTGATCGACGCGCCGTAGGCGGTGTAGCCGTCCATTGAAGCCGCTGTCGCGACGCACATGTAGGATCGCCTGTGCCCGTGCGCGGCGAGTTTTGTCACGTCGTTAATCGTGCCCGACCCCACCGCCACGGGAATCGCATCGCGCGTGGCCAGATAGCCCTGCAAGCGCTCGACGAAGCGATGTTCCGCGTAGAGATCTTCGTCTTCGAAGACGAACGGCTGATCGTCATCGAGCATTTTCGCGACGGCTTGCCCCGCGACGCGCATTGTGTTGCGATCGCCGACAATCATCGCGCGCTGCTGCGGGAATTGGCGACGAAAGACCTCGGTGGTGCGCCCCAGGACACCGGGCCCGATTTCCAGTTCCCGCGTGTCGCGTGCGGCGCGCAGGGCTGCGTCGATTTTGGTTCGATCATCGGGCATCAATCATTCTCGCATTTGTAGGGGGCGATTCAGCGCACCGGTTATTTGTTTTCTATGCGAATGAATAACCGGTGCGCTGAAGCGCACCCTACTTCATCTGGTAATAGTCGTGAATCGCATCCCACGTCACATCGGGATGATCCGTCGCGAAGCTCATCAGGCCGAGGTCGAGCAGGTGCCAATAGATTTCGCGCGTAGTTCCGCCGTAGGGAAGCGTTTGAAACAGGATGCCGTGCTGGCGCAACTCGTCGCCGCGCGCCTTCAGAAACGCGTCCGATTCCTTGAACGGGTTCACGTCGTCGCGCTTGATCTGCGTGACGCCGTCGGGCAGATGCGTGTGAATCTGCACCTGCGTCACGTCCGCGAAGTTCGCCTTGCGGAGCTCTTCGAAGCGCTTGGTGAGGTACGGTTCGGGATTCTGGGTCGCGCCCATCCAGAGCAGCGTCTGCGATTCCGGGACGAGTTTCTTCCACTGGTGGATGATGTCGTACTTCGTCGAGGCGAGAATCACCTGCGGTTCGACTTTCGCGGCGCGAACTTCTTTCGCGAGTTCTTTCAGGTCGACGTTCTTGATATCGAGGTAGAGGCGACGATCCGGATGGCCGGTCATCAGGGCGAAGACTTCGCTCATTCTTGAGACGTGTCGCCCGGTGAACGAATCGCCTTTCCAGCTACCGACATCGAGCTTCTTCAGCTCGTCGAACGTGACGTCCTTCACGCCTTTCTTCGCCATCTCTTTTGAGACGCCTTTGACGACGCGCGCGAAGTTGTTGTCGTGAAACGCGACGATCACGCCGTCTTTTGTCGTGCGCAGGTCGGACTCCGCGACGCATCCCAGTTTCCAACCGAGTTGAAATGCTTCGAGCGTGTTCTCTTCCGCCAGCTCTCCCGCGCCGCGGTGCGCCTGCACGATGATCTTGTCCATCGGGATGTGATCGCGAACGTTCCAGGTTGATTGCGAAGTGCTCGGCATGGGATTGTCAGCCAGGGCAATCGGTGCTGAGAACAGCAGGATTGCAAGGAGAAGTTGTTTCATGTCGGTGGGTGTTCTACCGGGAACACACGCGAAATCGCAAGCGAATCGCGATCACGCGCTGCGGTTTTGGCATCGCTTGCGATTTCGCGTGCTTTACGCCATCTTGGTCCGTTCGGAGTCGAGATCGAGATGAAAGTCCTGCTGATTGGAAATGGTGGTCGCGAACATGCGCTGGCGTGGAAGCTGGCACAGTCGCCGCGGGTGACGGAATTGTTCATCGCGCCCGGGAATCCCGGCACGTCGGAGGTGGGTGAAAATGTGCCCATCGGCGTGATGGAGTTCGACAAGATCGAAAAGTTCGTCAAAGAGAAGAGCATCGGCCTGGTGGTGATCGGACCGGAAGATCCGTTGGCGGCGGGGCTCGCGGATCGGATGGATGCGCTGGGCGTAAAAGTGTTTGGCCCGAGCAAAGAGGCGGCACAGCTTGAATCGGACAAATGGTTCGCGAAGGAATTGATGCGGCATCAGTCGGTGCCGACCGCCGAGGCGCGGAGCTTTTCGGATGCGCATGCGGCCGAGGAATATGTCAAAGTCCACGATGGCCCGTGCGTGATCAAAGCCGCCGGTCTCGCGAAAGGCAAAGGCGTGACGATCTGCTATCGCACGGCCGACGCGCTCGAAGCGATCGACAAGATTCTGCGTCATCGCGCATTCGGCAGCGCGAGCGAGCGTATCGTGATCGAAGAAATGCTCAGCGGCCCCGAGTGCTCGCTCCTCGCGTTCGTCGATCGCAAGAATATTTACGTGATGGAGAGCGCTCAGGACCACAAGCCGGTGGACGACGGCGACACCGGCCCGATGACCGGCGGGATGGGCGCATATTCGCCGACACCGGTCATCACCGACGCGATGATCAGCCAGATCGAGCGCGACATCCTCGTGCCGGTGCTCGACGGTCTGGCGCGCGAGAACATCGAATTCAAAGGCGTTCTGTACGCGGGTCTGATGCTGACGACGAACGGGCCGAAGGTGCTCGAATTTAATTGCCGCTTCGGTGATCCCGAAACCCAGCCGCTCATGATGCGGCTGAAGAGCGATCTGCTCGAAGTGATGCTCGCGGTCGCGGAGGGACGACTCGACAAGGTCGATCTGCAGTGGGACCCGCGGCCGGCGCTGAGTGTCGTTGCGACGAGCCGCGGATATCCGGGCTCGTATCCAACCGGCATGCCGATTACCGGGCTGAAAAACGCCGACGCTATGCCGGACGTGAAAGTTTTCCATGGCGGAACAAAGCGCGACGGCGACAAGGTCGTCACCGACGGCGGACGCGTGCTGTCCGTCACGGCGCTCGGCAAGAATATCGCCGAAGCGCGAAATCGCGCGTATAAAGCGATCGAACAGATTCACTTCGATGGAATGCATTACCGCAAGGACATCGGGCATCAGGCGGTGCGATAGAACCGCGGTTGCAAGATTTTGCCTGCGATCAAAATCTGCAACCGTTTTCGCCGTCGTTTCGGTATCCTTTCGCGCATGCGCACATCGCTCGTTTTGTTCTTCATATTCATCTCAGCTCCCATCGCTTTCGCTCAGCTCAAGTTCGACAAGACGACGGTCGAGCTTTCCGCGACGCAGAATGACAACACGGTGAAAGGCGATTTCACATTCAAGAACGACGGCGACTATCCCATCACGATCAAGAAGCTTGAAACGAGTTGCTCGTGCACGACAGCGGCGCTCGACAAGAAGACCTATCAGCCCGGCGAGTCCGGAACGATCAAATCCGAATTCACGATCGGTCACCACGAAGGCGAGGTCGTGGAGAAATTCATCACTGTGACGACGGACGACGCGAAGCACGAAACGAATCAGCTCACCCTGCGCACCAACGTTCCGAAGCTGTTCGACATTGAGCGAAAGTTCACGTACTGGAAGCCAGGCGACGCGAAAACACCCAAGACGGTGAAGATCAAGGTCGTCGCGAAGGATCCGATTCAGCTGATCAGTGCCAAACCCGAAAGCGACAAGCTCGCGGCGGAGCTCAAGGAGATCAGTCCGGGTCGCGAATACCAGGTGACGATCACGCCGGCGGACACGAGCCAGGCGCTCACTCAGCGGATCGACATCACGACGAACCTGAACACGGACAAGAAAATCATCCCGCTCTATCTGCGCATCGGCGAGGAGTATTCGGATGTCCTGCCAACGACTCAGCCTGTGACGAAGTGAGGATCATGTACGCAGCCGGTGAACCTGAAATCAACGCGATTGCGAAAGTCATCCGCACCGGGAAACTCTTCCGCTACATGGAAGGCTCTCAGTGCGCGCGGTTTGAAACGCGCTATGCGAAGTTTCTGGGCGTGAAGCACGTTCACATGACGTCAAGCGGGACGGCGGCGCTTACTGCCGCCCTCGTTGGAATGAAAATCGGCCCCGGCGATGAGGTCCTCGTTCCGGCGCATACGTACATGGCGACCGCGGTGGCGGTGCTGGCGTGCGGGGCGATTCCGGTGATCGTTGATATCGACCAGTCGATTACAATGGACCCAGATGCCGCGGCGGATCTCGTCGGCCCGCGGACGCGTGCGATCATTCCGGTTCACATGTGGGGCGCGGCGTGCGACATGGATCGTCTCATGCGCCTCGCGCGGAAGAAAAAGTTGCTCGTGCTGGAAGACGCGTGCCAGGGCGTCGGCGGGGCGTATGAAGGACGAATGCTCGGATCGATCGGCCACGCGGGGGCATTCAGCTTCAATTACTTCAAGAACATGACCTGCGGCGAAGGCGGGGCGGTCGTGACGAACGATCATACGATCGCGCAGGGCGCGAAATGCCACGTCGACTGCTGCGGGTTCTACTGGACCGGTCGGAACGGCGATGTTGTGCCGTTCGTCGCGAGTGGCTCGCGCGCCAGTGAGCTCGAAGGGGCGATGATGAACGCCCAACTCGATCGCATCGGCGGACTGATTCGCAACATGCGATCGCAGAAGAAACGCATTCTGCGTGAGACAACCAAGGGCACC
>JAICIO010000208.1 GCA_025924315.1 Phycisphaerae bacterium | reverse complement strand
TGCTGTGGGAACTGGACGGCGTGTGGCTCAAGCTCAACAATTTACGGCTGTAGGGTTGGGTGCGCTTATGCGCACCGGATATTCTCCGGGTCTAGAAAAACAATCACGTGTGGGCTTACCCGCACCCTACATCACACCCTACTTCTTAAGGTTGAGTTCGACCGTTCCGCGGATGTCTCTGGTCTTTCCGCGCACTGTCTGTTTTCGACCATTGATTTGAAAATCGACTGCGAAGGCCGAGGAATCCTTTGGATCGACCTGGCCGGCCAGAACGCGCACATGATCGCCGGGACCGAGGCCTGAGACTTGCGCCTTCGTGATGAGCGATTCATCGGTCGTCAGGTCCGATGGGTCGAGCGGCATCGCGCAAAAGGTCAACACGCGCCCCTGCCCCAGTTCTTCCTCATTATCAATGTCCAGCCGAACCAGGAAGATTCGGCGTTCGCCGTCGGGAAGTACCAGCTCGTGGAGAAAGCAGACGATGCTCGGGAAACGCAACGGGTCGAATGCATGGGGCAACGTCCGGACGACTGGATTCCAGTCCGTTCCCGCGAGGGTGCCGTTGTAAGGGATGCGAGCGTAGCCACCGCTGGCAAGAAGCTTCGGTGTTTCTGAAGGATCTTCGTCGTAAATGACCTTACCCGGCGGATCGACGAACGCCGCAGCGGCCTGTTGCAACTGCCACAATCGATATCTGCCAGAAATCGAATCGCGGTCATTCCAAAAGACATAGCCGATGGTTCCGCCGACGGAGATGGTGAGCAGCAACGAGATGACGAGGATCGCGTGGGCTTTGCGGCGCTTGAGTGAACGATCGGACTCGTACTCGAGTGTTGGCACGGGTCTGTAGTAAGAACAAAAACGCGAAATCGCAAGCGACTTCTCGACCGCACGGCGGCGACGAGGATCGCTTGCGATTTCGCGTTTGTTTTGAGTGCGTTTACGCGCTCGCCTTCGCGGGGTCGTACAGGTGCGGGCGGGCGGCTTCGACGATCGCGTCGAACGTCGCGGGATCGCTGATCGCCAGTTCGCTGAGCATCTTGCGGTTTAATTCAATTCCCGCAGCCACCAGCGCCGGGATGAAGCGGTTGTAGTTGATGCCGCGCTGCTTGAGGGCCGCGTTGAGGCGCGTGATCCAGAGCTGGCGGAAGCTGCGCTTCTTTTGCTTGCGGTGTTCGTAGGCGTAAACGTCGGCCTTGCGCGTGAATTCGATGGCCGGGCGATAGTTATGCCCGGACATGCCGCGCATGCCCTTGGCCTTCTTGAGGAGACGTTTGCGTTTGCGGGCGTGAGTCGGTCCGCCGGTAACTCGAGGCATGATGAGGTCCTTTCAAAATCGATCTCGATCGAAGTCGAGATCTTTCTGGAGCCAGAGGCACTTTCCCGAAAGTTCGGGACGGCTTAGCTGCACCGGCAACGTGCTGGTGCTTTGCTGTTTGGTTTTTCCTATTTAGCCGCGACGCTTGCGTCGCGCGAGACGCGATTCACCTCCGCGGCTTCCGCGCGGGGCGAGCCCCGCGGCTAAATGGATTACTTCGCTTCAGCTGCGGCCTTCCGGGCCAGCGCTCTACGATGCGCCGCTTGGTTCGGGCGCTGTCCGCTGATGCCGAGCAGGCCACGGAGGCGCTTGGCTTGCGTTTCATCCAGCACCGACGGACGGCCGAGCTTGCGTTTCTTCGCCGGCGAACGGTTCGAGCGGAGGTGCGAATTCAGCTCGTGAGAATGCTTGAGCTTTCCGCTCTTGGTAACGCGAACGCGCTTGGCAACGCCCTTGTTGGGCTTGAACTTGTAACCCATTGCAATCCTTAAAAGAGAACAGCCCCTCGGGTTGAGGGGGGTGGGATAATAACAACGTGCGCGTGAATCGTCCAGTTAGGCCAAAAAGAACGCCCACCCCTGAAGGGGTGGGCATGATTCAAACGCTCACCAACCCGCAGCTTAGCGCGAAACAGGCGCGGGTTGTGGCGCCGGACGCGGAGCAGCAGGTTGAGCAGCTGCGGGCGCGGGACGCGCTGGGATATTCAGACTCGAACCGGCGCTGGGCGCCGGCGAGCGTCCACCGAGGCCTGAGGCCGGGGCTGCCGGGGGCTTGGCGCCGGGCGCTTTGTGATCCGGCTGGAGCACCAGCGTCATGCGGCGGCCTTCCATCTTCGCGTCGCGCTCGATCTTGCTCACCGGCCACAGCTCTTCCTTGATCTTCTTGAACAGCTCGCGACCCAGCTCGAGGTGAGCCATCTCGCGGCCCTTGAACTGGAGGGTGAACTGGACCTTGTTGCCCTCTTTGAGGAATTCGCGCGCGTGGTTGATCTTGATCATGAGGTCATGATCGCCGATGCGCACGGTCTTGAGCTTCAGCTCCTTGAGCTGGCCGGCGCGGCTGGATGCACGCGACTTGTCTTCCTTCTTTTGCTGCTGATATCGCCATTTGCCGTAATCCATGATTCGGCAAACGGGCGGGCGAGCGGTGGGAGCAACTTCGACGAGATCAAGCCCCGCTTCGCGAGCCATGCGCAAGGCTTCCGCGGTCGAAACTGAACCGACTTTTTCGTCTTTATCGTTGATCAGAAAGATCGGCGAGAGGCGGATCTGCTCGTTGTGACGGAAATTGGTAGAAATGGCTAGACACTCCTTGGTTAAACCTGGTGCATCCGGGCACGCGCCGCGGCCATGCACTGTCTTAAACCGACATTGTAGACCTGCCCATCGGCAAATTGTTGGGCGGATCTCAGAAAATCGTACGCTCTGAACGCGAAAAAGCTCGCGCGGGCACAAAATCGCTCCTCGGGTAACAGGGATCAACTGCGTTGAGGCATCCGTCCATGATGACCGAGAGCGGACAGGCGTACTGCGTTTCCTGCGGCATTATGATGAACACGCTGCTTTCATTTTGCAAGGGAGAACGCCGGATTTTTGCCGCATTTACGACCGTTTAACCGTTGCTCGCATCTCCATAGCTTGGCCTTACCTTTAGCGGCGGGGCTTGCCGCGCGCGAGCCGTGATTCCCTGTGCGCCGTCCGCGCGGGCCAAGCCCCGCGCACCCCATGACACACCCATGATCATCGTCTAAGCTCCCCGCTATGCGTCACCTCGCGTTTGTATGCATCGCAACTTTTTTAACGGTATCGCTTCGCGCCGAGAATCGACCCATACAGGTCGGCGACAAGGTCGACGGCGGGATCATCGTCTCGACACAGCAGCTCATCCGCCCCGCCGGCGAGTCGATCCAGTTCCCGGGGCGACCCGTCGATTTATGCCTTTCGCCCGATGGAAAAACGGCGTATCTCAAGTGCAACGGATCACTTACGGTGATCGACCTCGAGAAGTGGGCCGTCAAGCAGCAACTCACGTTGTCGCCCGGCGCGTCGATGCACGGCATCCTGCTGGCACCCGACAACAAGCACATTTACCTCACCGATTCCCAGCACACGCTCCACGAAGGCGAGATCGACGCGACCGGGAACGTGAACTGGTCCCGCAAGATCGAACTAACCAACTCGAAGCATGCCCCGTCCCAAACGGTCGGCCTGGCAATGCCGAAAGACGGGAAATCGATTCTCGTCTGCATGGCGCTGTTCAACGAACTGGGCATCGTCGATCTCGATTCCGGCGAGCTGAAAAACTCGATCGACACAGGGATCGCGCCATACGACGTCGTGCTTTCGCCCGATGAAAAGCTCGCGTATGTGTCGAACTGGGGCGGCCGCCTCGCCAAAGAGGGCGACAAGACCGCCCAGACCGCCGGCACCACCATCCCCGTCGATGACCGCGACATCGCATCGACCGGATCCGTATCCATCATCGACCTCGAGAAGAAAAAACAGATCGCGGAGATCGCGACCGGCCTCCACCCGTCGGATCTCGAGCTGTCGCGCGACGGCAAAACGCTTTACGTCGCCAATGCGAACTCCGACTCAGTCACTGTGATTGATACAAACGCACGGCAAGTGACGGAGACGATCGCCGTCCGACCCGATCCCGCCCTCAACTTCGGCAGCGCGCCCAACGCGCTCGCCTTGAGCGATGACGGCAAGCGGCTCTACGTGGCGAATGGTGGCAACAACGCCGTCGCGGTGATCGAATTGGACAAGCCGAGCAAAGTCCTCGGTTTCATTCCCACCGGTTGGTATCCCGGCGCGCTCGCCCTTCGCAACGACGAGCTCTTCATCGCCAACGTTAAGGGGATAGGTTCGCGCACGCCGACGGAGCCGGAAAAAGGCTGGCATGTGAAAAACTATGCCGGCACGATGACGCGCGTGAAGCTTCCGACGCCCGAGCAGCTCGCCAAGTACACGGAGCAGGCGAAGGCGGACGCGCATGTCCCGGAATCGCTCCGCGCGTGGGAGAAAGCGCAATCGAACCAGAAACCACTGCCCGTGCCCAAGCGCATCGGCGAGCCGTCCGTGTTCGAGCATGTCGTTTACGTGATCAAGGAGAATCGCACATACGATCAGGTGCTCGGCGACATGGGCAAAGGCAACAGCGATCCGAAGCTGTGCATCTTTGGCAAAAATGTTAGTCCCAACCATCACGCGCTGGCGGACCAGTTTGTCCTACTCGACAACTTTTACTGCAACGGCGTCGTCAGCGGCGACGGACATGCCTGGACCGATGAGGGCTACGCCAGCGATTACTGGGAGAAATCCTTCGGCGGATTCACACGCATCTATTTCCAGGGCGACGCCACGACGCCCGCGAGCAGCGGATTTATCTGGGACAACGTGCTGCTGCACGGCCTGTCGTTCCGCAACTACGGCGAGAAGGTTTTCCCGAATATCGGCCGCACGACGTGGTGGGAGATGTACAAGGATTTCACCAGCGGTGCGAACAAGGTGAAGATCGAATATCCGATGACCTTCGAAGCGCTTCGCCCCTACACCTGCCCGGATTACCCGGGCTGGATGGTGCGCATCTCGGACCAGCAGCGCATGGCAGCGTTCCTCCGCGAATTCAAGCAGTTCGAGGAAAAGGGAACTCTGCCCAACATGCTGATGGTCTATCTGCCGGAGGATCACACCGGCGGAGTCAGCCCCGCGTTTCCCAGGCCCGAATGCATGGTGGCCGACAACGACCTGGCGCTCGGCAAGCTCGTCGACGCGATCTCGCACAGCAAGTTCTGGGCGAAGACCTGCATCTTCGTCATCGAAGACGATCCGCAGTCCGGCTTCGATCACGTCGACGGCCACCGCTCCCTCTGCCTCGTCGCCAGCCCCTACACCAAACGCGGCCAGGTCGTCAGCAACTTCTACAACCAGACGAGCGTGCTCCACACGATGGAGTTGATCCTCGGCATCCCGCCGATGACCCAGATGGACGCGATGGCGCCGGTCATGACCGACTGCTTCACCGACACCCCGGACACCACCCCGTACGCGTGCCTTCCGAGCAACCTCCCGCTCGACACGCGGAACGGAAAGCCCGGCACGACGACCGCACCGAAGTCCGGCGAAGAAGCCAGCGCTCGCCACTTCACGAAACTGAGCGAACAACAGAATCTCACCGAACCGGACCGCATCGACGACGACGCCTTCAACCGCATCCTCTGGTTCGCGATGCGCGGCAACGAGCCCTACCCGGTTCAATTTGCCGGCCCGCACGGACGGGGACTCAAGGCGCTGAAGCTCAAATTCGACGGAAAAATCAAAGACGATGACGATGATTGACAGGTGATCCGAACGACACGTGGATTGATCACGTATTTGTAGGGTCCGCTTCAGGGGACCGGTTATTCGCTCTCTTCGGACAAAGACAGTAACCGGTCCGCTCAAGCGGACCCTACGGGCGCAGAGGTCTCCATGATGCGGGCAAACTCGGGATGGATCTTGGCGGTTGTGACAACCATCGCCCTCGGCTGCGCCTCAAACCGAACGGTCCACACCGACCTGATTCAACCAATCGATTCGCCCGGCATCTCGTCCGTCGCCAATCTATTCCCAACGCATCCGGGCCAAACCAACGTCGCCGGCGTCGAAAACTTCGGCGTGATCTCGCCCGAACTCTGGCGCGGCGCTCGCCCGACTTCGGTCGGCATGCAGACGCTCAAGCAGATGGGCGTAAAAACGATCATCGACCTCGAGCTTCGCGACGCGACCGCCGAGATCCCCAAAGGCATCCAATACGTCCGCCTCCCCGTCAGCCCCTTCCGCTGCGACAGGGTCGACCGCGTCGCGCTGCTAAAGGCGATCGCCACCAGCCCCAAACCGATCTTCATCCACTGCCGCGAAGGCAGAGATCGCACGGGCCTCGCCGTCGCGATTTATCGCTGCGAAATTGAAGGCATGTCGCCGACGAATGCGATCAAAGAACTGCACAACTTCAACGTACACATCTGGTGGGCCCCGTCGATGGAATCCAAAATCCGCGCCCTCCGCAGTTAAAAAAAACCGCCCGGCTAAAAATCAAAGGGTCCTGTCCCCTTCAATTAAAAGGGACAGGACCGAATGCCATTCGGTTAAGCGTAACGCGCGCGGTGTTTTGCCTTTAGGTTCTGTCGTGGCTCTTTAAGCAGGTCGTATTCCTTCAGCCTTCGTTTCAACTTTCGCGGCTCCCACCGGCGCGGGCGATCGGGGTTGAGCAG
>JAICIO010000207.1 GCA_025924315.1 Phycisphaerae bacterium | reverse complement strand
GTCCAGTAGCACACGAAATGAATGCAGCGTCTTTACGATCGGTCGGATCATGCTGGATCGCATCAAAACGCGATTATCACCAACATTGACGGCTCTGATCGCCGCCACCGAGGAGGCAGTACCAAAGTGGGGATGAGTCAGATCGCTTGCTGCCTTGCCGCGGCGAGTCTCTATTGGTGGATGCCGACAGTCTGCAGCGATAGCTGCAATGTGGGCACCCACGAAGTGGGTTTGCGAAGCAAATCGGCCGCAGAGGCAACCCCAAAATCACACCGGATTTCCGCGGACAGGCGGATGGCGGAGTGGTATGTTCGCTCCCGGCGCGGGCGGCGGGTTGCTCGCGCGTTGGAATGCAGTCGTCCTCGATCTGCCCCGCGGGACGAGGCCGACGATGTCCGATCAGGGGACGACAGCGACGGGGGTCAGGAGGAATAGCAAAGACACTCGATCACCCGCGCTCTGAACATGGGGCGATGGAGTGGGGCGACATCTTTGTGGTCTATGATCGACATTCGCTCGGCCGAGCCTTCCTTTGGTGCTCATGTGGCCTACTTTTCCAACCCGATCGAAGCCCGTTTCGTTTACCGCCGTTGACCGCCACTTACCGCCATTGACCATGTCGCTGAATTGACAAAACGAACCCAAGCCCGCGAGGAAAGGAGAGAACAGGAGATGAGGGCGTTCCGTTTGGGTCTTTGGGGCCGTGGTCAGCGATGGGTAAGCAGCCCCTCTCGTTTACCGCCATTGACCAGCGTTTACGGTTTACCGCCGTTGACGGACATCCTGAAAATGCGAAACGAACCCAGATCTGATACCGCCCCGCGCGAAACGAAAAAACATTCTGGCGTCAAGCGGAATCGGTTTTTGCGGGGATTCAAAACGATCCACTAGCCTGCGGGCCCAGTTTCCACTTCTGCTGTAGTGACTCACGTGTTCTTAACAATTCACTTGCGCGCGGCTAATTGCGCAGCATTACTTGTCTCATCGGAGGAAACATGAATCGCTGCATCGCTCTCGTTCTCGCCATATCGTGTGGATGGTTGCTCGCGGGTGCCGCTCGCGCTGATGTCACATTAACCGGAGCCGGCGCCACATTTCCGAAGCCCCTGTATGACAAGTGGTCGGCGGAATACAACCGGCAGCATCCGGAAGTGCGGATCAATTATCAAGGCATCGGCAGCGGCGGCGGCATCAAGCAGATCACGGAGAAAACGGTCGACTTTGGCGCGACCGATGGCCCGATGAGCGACAAACAATTGGAGAAAGCGCCGGGTATTCTGCATATCCCCATGACGCTGGGGGCGGTCGTGCCGGTGTACAACCTCCCTCAGGTCGACGCGGCGAAGCCCCTCATTTTCAGCGGTGAAGTGCTGGCGGAGCTTTATCTCGGCAAGATCACCAGGTGGAATGATCCCAAGCTTGCCAAGTTGAACCCCGGCGTACCTCTTCCCGATCGCGCCGTGACGATCGTGCATCGTTCCGACGGCAGCGGCACGACATTCATCTGGACCGATTTTCTCTCAAAATGCAGCGATGCCTGGAAGAGCGGCCCCGGCCGTGCAACGACGGTGAACTGGCCGGCCGGGCGCGGCGCAAAAGGCAACGATGGCGTCGCCGCGGATGTGAAGCAAAACCAGGGCTCGCTCGGATATGTCGAGCTGATCTACGCGGCCAACAACAACATCGCGTATGGCGACGTGATCAACCCCGCGGGGAAAGCAGTCCATGCGTCGGTCGAGAGCGTCTCCGCGGCCGCCGCAACGATAACCAAGGCTCCGCCGGATCTGCGCATCTCCCTCACGAATGCCGCGGGCGATGCTGCGTACCCGATCAGCAGCTTTACCTGGATCCTCGTTTACAAAGATCAGAGCGACGCCGCGAAAGCAAAAGCGCTGGCGGAATTCCTGTGGTGGTGCACGCATGACGGGCAGGCATTGTCCGCGCCGCTGCACTACGCGCCGCTGCCCTCGGAGTTTCTTCCGCTGGTCGAAGAGAAGATCAAGTCCATTTCAGTGGATGGCAAACCGGCTGTCGAATAATGGTCATGACTACCCTTGATTTGGACGAGACGAACCTCGACACAACTTCGCCTCCGCGGCGCGCGGCAAAACTGCGCAGTCGGCCAATTGGTGATCGCGCATTTGATCTTTCAATCGGCGCCTGTGCGGTCGTTCCGCCGGTGTTGATTCTTTTGTTCGTCATCGTTCTCGCGTACGGCGCCTGGCCGGCGATCGCTGAGTTTCGCTGGCATTTTCTCGTCTCGGCCGCGTGGGAGCCAAATCCCGACAAAGAGGAATACGGCGCGCTGCCGTTCATCCTCGGTACGCTGATCAGCTCGATTCTCGCACTGGCACTTGCGGCGCCAATCGGCATCAGCGTCGCGTCGTTCATCTCCGAAGTTGTGCCGCCATCGTTGCGCGGCCTGCTGCGGTTTGTCATTGAGATTCTCGCGACGATTCCCAGCGTCGTGTACGGACTCTGGGGCGTATTCGTATTAGCGCCGTGGGTGATGAATCATCTTGCGCCGGTCCTTTCGAAGTCGCTCGGCTTTCTGCCGTTCTTCAGCGAGCCATTCGATCCGCGGAACATGCTGTGCGCGATCCTCATTCTCACGATCATGGTGCTGCCGATGATCGTTTCCGTGTCGCTCGACGCGATGCGGTCGGTGCCCATCAGCTATCGCGAGGCCGCGCTGGGCTTAGGCGCAACGCGATGGGAGATGATCCGACTGGCGGTCTGGCCGTCCGCGCGGTCGGGTTTCATCGGCGGGTGCATTCTCGCGCTGGGCCGGGCGCTGGGCGAGACGATGGCGGTCACGATGGTGATCGGCAACGAGCATCGCATCAGTCAATCCTTGTTCGCGGCATCGGACACCGTCGCCAGCACGATCGCAAACCAATTCGCCGAAGCGCCGAGCGACCTGTTCACCGCGTCGCTCATCGAGCTGGCCCTGCTGCTTTTTCTGATCACGCTGGGGGTGAACCTGATCGCCCGGCTGATCGTGCGACGCGTTGCGATTGGAGGCGCGGATTGATGAACTCGCGCCGCACCATTTACCGACGCTTCAAAAGCCGCACGATCCTCGGTCTCATGGCCTTCACGTTCCTCCTCGCGCTCGTGCCGCTCGTAAGCCTGCTGTGGACGCTCGCCGCCAACGGCGCGGCCACGGTTACCCCGCATTTTCTCACCGCATCGTGGGCGCCTGTCGGCGAGAATGGTGGCATTGCACATGCGATCGCTGGGTCACTCAGTTTGCTCGCGCTGGCATCGGTTGTCGCGGTTCCGCTCGGGTTGGCCAATGGCATTTATCTCGCCCGCCGTGCGCCAACGCGACTGGCGCATCTCACGCGACTGCTCCTGGACGTGACGTCCGGCATTCCGGCGATCATCGTTGGCGTCTTTATCTATACGGTCGTGGTGCGACGCGAAGGATTTTCGCTCGGCATCGGCTTCTCGATGGTCGCCGGCGGATTGGCACTGGCGATGATCATGCTACCGATCTTTGCCCGCACGAGCGAAGAAGCGATTCGCGCCATCCCGCGCGCGGTCGAGGAAGCCGGTCTCGCGCTTGGATTACCCCGGCGGCGCGTGATCCTTCGCATCATCCTTCGCGCGGCAGTTCCTTCGATTTTCACTGGACTGTTTTTGTCGTTGGCGCGTGTAGCCGGCGAGGCGGCGCCGCTGCTGTTTACGGCGTTCGGGAGCAATGATTGGCCAGCGTCGCCGCTCAAGCCTGTGAGTTCGCTTCCGCAGCTGCTGTTCGATTATGCACGCCAACCGTTCGACGAGCTGGTTCGCCAGGCTTGGGGCGCGGCCCTGGTCCTGGTGGCGATCATCCTGCTGATCCGCACCGCGACATTCGTTTATTTGCGGTGGCGATATTCAAAGGGAGCGAGCATCGCATGAGGGCTTTGTCCACGAACCTTGCAGCGGGCGATGTCGCGTTTGGCGCGGGTATTTCGGTCGCATCGCTGCGCGCCGGCTTCGGCGAGCACACCGTCCTGAAAGACCTGCGCGTCAAGATTCAATCGAAAGCGCTGACGGCGATCATGGGGCCGTCGGGTTGCGGCAAGTCGACCTTCATCCGGTGCATCAACCGGTTACATGAGGAGACGCCCGGCGCGTGGGTGCGCGGCTCCATCGAGCTCGATGGCGAGGGCGTGTATGACACGACAGTCGATCCAGTCGAGCTGCGGCGGCGCGTGGGGATGGTGTTCCAACGCCCGAATCCGTTTCCGAACTTCAGCATTTATGCCAACGTCGCAGCGGGGCTGCGACTGAATGGAATGCGCAAACGGCGGATGCTCGACGAGCGCGTCGAGCGAAGCCTTCGCCGGGCTGCCCTGTGGGATGAAGTGAAGGATCGGCTGGAAAAACCGGGCTCAAGCCTGTCCGGCGGGCAACAGCAACGGCTGTGCATCGCTCGCGCGCTCGCGGTCGAACCGGAAGTGCTTCTGCTCGATGAACCCTGCTCCGCGCTGGATCCGCTGGCAACGGAGCGCATTGAGGAGTTGCTGCTGCATCTCAAGCGCGAATACACGCTGGTGATGGTGACGCATAACATTCAGCAAGCGGCGCGCGTGGCGGATGAAACCATGTTCCTATTGCTCGGCGAGCTGGTCGAGCAAGGCCCGACGTCGCAGCTCTTCACGAACCCGCGCGATCCGCGGACAGAATCCTTCATCAGCGGGCGATTTGGATAAACCCTATGCGCCATTTTCACGAACAGCTTCAGGAATTGTTGCAAAAGGTCGTGCTGATGGGCTCGATCGTCGAATCGATGATCCATCGCGCGGTGGATAGCCTGATCGCGCGCGACGAATCGATGACGGCCGCGGTGTTTGAGAAGGAACGCGAAGTGAACGCGCTGCAAGTGGCGGTGGACGACCTGGCCATTAAACTGACCGTTTTGCAGCAGCCGGTGGCGCGCGATGCGCGGTTCCTGTTCATGGCGTCGCGTATCGGAGGCGAGCTAGAGCGAATCGGCGACTTGGCGATCAATATCTGCGAGAATCTGCGTTATCTCCTCGAGGCGCCGCCGCTCAAGCCGCTGGTCGATGTTCCGATCATGGCCGATATCGCACAGAAGATGGTGCGCGACAGCCTCAGCGCAATGATCGCGAAGGACGTCGCGCTCGCGAACACGGTGCTCGAAGAGGAGAAGAAGGTCGACGCGTTCCGAGATCAAATCTTCCGCACGCTACTGACGTACATGATGGCCGATCCCGGAACGATCCAGCGCGCGCTGTCACTGATCCTGATCTCGCGCAACCTCGAGCGCATCGGCGACCACGCGACCAATATTGCGGAGGAAGTGATCTACTGGATCCAAGGCCGCGATGTACGGCACGGCAAAGGGATCGCGGCGCACCCGAATGCAGATGTACAAACCTAAAGGCAAAATGAAAGGTCGTATTCTCATTATCGAAGACGAGCCGGATTTCGTTGAGCTGGTTCGATGTAATCTCGAAGCGGACGGCTTTGCGGTTCTTGACGCGCGCGATGGCGAGCGCGGAATCGAGTTGGCGCGGAAAGAGAGGCCGGATCTGGTTGTGCTCGATCTGCTCTTGCCGGGCTGTGATGGCTTGGAGGTTTGCCGCCGACTGCGCGCCGATTCCATTACCCGCGACATGCGTGTGATCATGCTGACGGCTAAGGCATCGGAGACGGATCGCGTCGTCGGACTGGAAATGGGGGCCGATGATTACGTCACGAAACCGTTCAGTCCGCGTGAATTGGTAGCGCGCGTGAAGGCGCAACTGCGACGCGCCACCGATGATCAAACGTCTCCGAAAACCCTTCGTCGCGGCCGGCTTGTGATCAACGAAGAGCGGCATGAAGTCAGTTACGATGGCAGCCGGGTGGATCTGACGGCGACAGAGTTTAGGATTCTCGCGCTTCTCGCCCGCGGCGCCGGTCGCGTTTTTTCGCGTAACGATATCATTGATGCCATATTGGGGACGCAGGTGGCGATTACCGACCGCGCGATCGACGTTCACATCACGGCCATTCGCAAGAAACTCGGCCGCGGCGGCGAGCAGATCGAAACCGTGCGCGGGTTCGGGTACAAGTGGCAGGACGTGCCCGGGGAATAGTCCTGCCGAAAGGCCGCGCGTTGTTCACCAGCCCACTGTTTCGCCGCCTCTTTTTGCCGTATTTCCTCGTCATTTGCTGCAGCATCGCCGTCGTCGGATTTCTCAGTGCTCGCCGGCTGCGATCGCTTCATCTGAGCAATGTCGAAAACAAGCTGCGCGACAACAGCGTGCTCATCTCGCATCTGCTCAATGCGCGCAATCGTGCTGCCGAAGCGCAGCCGCTCGTTCAAGAGGTGAATCAGCTCGGCCGGGAACTCAGCTGCCGCGTGACGATCATCAAACCCGATGGCACCGTGGTCGCCGACAACGAGGCCGACCCCGAGCACATGGAAAATCACCGCACGCGACCAGAGGTGATGGACGCAATGTCCCGCGGTGAAGGAATCAGCATTCGAAAGAGCGGCACGCTTCACGAGGACCTCGTGTACTATGCGCGGCGCACCGAACTCTCCGGCTCACCATTGATCCTGCGCCTCTCGGTTCATCTTCGTGAGTTGGACCGCGAGCTTGCGAACCTTTATCTCGGACTAGTCATCGCAGGAGTCGTCGCGGCTGTGGTCGCCGGGCTGATTTGCTTTTATTTCGCTCGCCGTCATGCGCTCCCGCTGGTCGAGCTGACGCAATTCGCCGATTCGCTTGCTCACGGCGATCTTGCGCATCGCATCAGGCCGCGCGCGTCCGGCGAAATCGCAACCCTTTCGTCCGCCCTCAACAGCATGGCGGACTCGCTTTCAAAGCTGCTGTCATCGTCC
>JAICIO010000206.1 GCA_025924315.1 Phycisphaerae bacterium | reverse complement strand
GGAACGATCTACATCGGGAATGACGGAAGTGGCTCCGCATCACAGAACGGTTTTGGCACCGTCTCGATCGATAACCATGCGCTTTTGTCGAATGGATATGGTGTGAAAGTTTATAGCGGCGGACGGCTGCTGCTCTCGAACGGAGGCGTTCTCCAGACCGGCGTGCTCGATCTTTCCGGCAATCCTGCGAACTTTTTGTGGACGGGCGGTACGTTGAAAATCAACACGTCGGCGCCTCTTGCTGATGGACTTCTTACGGTTCCGAACACCGGAACACTCGGCGGCGTTGGAAACATTCAACGACCGGTGCTCGTCAGCGCAGGCGGCGCGCTAGCGCCCGGTAGCAGTGTCGGCGCGATCTCCACCGGCGCGCTCACGCTCGCGACGGGCTCAACCTATGCGATAGAAGTTGATATCAATGGGAGTACCGCGGATAAGACTACTGTCACTGGCACAGTCGACATCACAGGCGCCACGCTCGCGTTCTCGTTAATCAGCGGCACGCCTCCACTCGGCGCTCCAAAGACCTACATTCTGATCGATAATGACTCGACGGATCCGGTGATTGGCCTATTCGATGGCCTCGTGGAAAACACGTCGTATAACCGCAGTGGAGTGCAGTTCAGCATCGATTATCACGCGGGAACGGGCAACGACGTTGCAATCACGTTCACGGAGGTTCCCGAACCCACCACGTCCCTTGCGCTTTTCGCGGTCACAGCACTCGCGCTACATCGACGGCCGAGAAGAACGGCAGCTTAGTAATAGCAGTACGCGGTAAGGCTCGAGTAGCCGACCTTGTACGCGGCGGCGGTGTTCGCGTCGGCGGGGTCTAATGAAAAGCTTCCGCGCGGGATCCACTCGACGCTGCCGTCGTTCCAGGCGCGGTGATGTCCGCGGTAGCTGTCGGGGTTCACGATCGTCAGCAGAGTGTTGTCGATGGCGTGCGAGCCTTTGAAGTGAAAGTAGCCCCAGCCCATCGATATGTTGCCGTTCTTCAAAAGCGCCATGTGATCCGCCCACAGCACGCCGTGGTGCTTGCCCTTTCGGTCGGAGCTGTGATTCGGCATCAGCTCGGCCGCGGTCGTCGGAGATCCATCGGGCATCTTGAGGTCCATGATTCCGCCGCAGTAGCTGTAGCCCGTGAGCCAGAATGGCGCGCCGAACGCGGCAGGTGGATATGGATCGTAAAGGACTTCGCAGTCGCGGCGCTCGTTGCAGACCGCGATCTGCGGAAGCTCGTTGATGCGCTCGGTGCCGATCAGCATCGGCCAATGCATGACCCTCCCGATTCCATCGAGCACAGGCGTGGTGATCGCGGAGGGAAACGATCCGCCGAATGCTGGGATGATGTCAGGATCGGGAAAGTGCTTGTTCTCGTTCAGATACATGATCGTCGCCGCCGTCAGCTGATGCAGCTGCGACGCACAGACGGTGTCGGCGGCCTTGCGCCGGGCGCTCACCAGCGCTGGAAAGAGAAAGCCAATCAGCACCGCGATGATCGCGATGACGACCAGCAACTCGACGAGCGTAAACGCTCGCGTCTCTGACAATGCGAATCGCTGACAATGCTTCACGACGTCCCGCCTCCCCAAAAACTCCCGAGGTGAAGTGGTGATGTTATCGGTCTGAAACTTTCATGCAAAGGAAAACCGTACAGGCGTTGCGATTTCGCCAAGTTCTCGCTCGTCCGGTAACTGAAAGGCTGTCGCGAAGATTTTGCTTGTCTCGGGAATCGCGCGATCGCGGGTAAGAATGCCGGAATGCTGTACCCCTCCGACCACGGACAAATTCCACTCGATCAATTGTCCGGGCGACTGGAAGACTTCGATCAGATCGCGGCGAGTCTCTTCTCAGGACACGATTCGATTCAGGACACACCGTGGTTTGAGCGGAGGCCCTCGAATTACGCCGTTGCGCGCGATGGCCTTAAGACGTGGTGCGGGAAACACTGGCCTGACGTGCGCGACTCAGCCGCGAAACATCTTGCCGAGGCGAAGCGGCGCATGCTGTCGTGAAGTGCAGTGGCACTGAAGTGCCGCTGGCGGCGCTGTTCATTCCGGAAAGGCGAGACCCACCGTCGCAAGCACCTTCTGCGCGTTGTCGTGATAGATCTTCTGAAGAACCGCGTCGGGCAGCGCGAGTCCTCGCATCGTGGGCTGATTCTCTTCGGACAAATCCGGATCGAAGATTGGGCTCGGGCCGATGTAGGCCGTCTCCCACAGCTTTCGATGCGCCCAAAACCGTGATGAGAGGAAGTCGAATCCGCGCTCGTCGCCGCTGACCTGGTCGGATCCGAACAGGATCCGATCCTGGTTGCGGATGAAAAAGTCGCGCGCCTGATCGCGCCGGTTGCTGATCTCGCGGACCATCCAGCGCGTGGCGCTGCAATCGAGATAGAGGTTCGGATAGCGATCGAGCAGGTCTTGAAGCCGTCCGAGGTTTTCCGGATTGCCCCCGAGGTGGGCGCCGATCCAGAGCATGTCTTTCGGGATGCTCGAGAGGACGCGCTCCCACATTTGGTAATGGGCCTCACGCCTGCCGAACTTTTCGGTGTCCTGGTACTTGCCGTTGTACCACGTGTCCGGGTCGCCGACGTGGCTCATGATGATCATCCGGCGGGCGATGGCCTCATCGATAATGCGGCGAATGTCCGGCGAATCGAGCCGCCACTTGCGGGTGTTCATGGTCCCGGGCGCCATGTGGAACTTAATGATGCGGCTGCCGAGGTTGTAAAACGCCTCCAGCCGTCGAAGCCAGTCATCCACCCAGAATGGTCCGGGATCCTGAAACTTTGGCACCGTAATAAAGTGCAGTAGGTGACCGTAATCACGTTGGAGGCCGACGGCTTCCTCCAGCGGGCTCATCGTGACAAAGCGATCGATGCCGTAATGCCGGGCCGACTCAAACCAGGCTTTTACGTGGCGATGGGCAAGTAAATGGCAATGAAAATCGATGACGAGCCCGCGTACAGGCGGACGCGGCATGGGCGAGCGAAAGTTGACCGCTGTTCGGTTGAAATCAGGCGGTCGTTGCGGCGTCTGTATCGTGTCGGAACTCATGGTCTCAAATCTTAGGCGGAATCGTCGCATGTCGCGATCGGAGTGCAAATTGTGTGTTCGATCACGGTCCAAGATATAGTCGCTTGGTGAGTGCGCGAGGCGTGCGCCGTGGCAGGTACTTTTTCATTTGACAGTGATCCCTAACGTAAGCAGAATTCCGATCGGCGCAGGCCATTCGTTGCACTCCAACCGTGGCACTATCGCATCACGATTTCCATCATTGAAGGGGCAAAGGTTGCTGTATGTCTAATCCTTTACCGTCCAAGCTCCCCGTCGCCACTGCTTTGTCGTTCACGATCGAACAGCTCGAGGAGCGCAAGCTGCTGAGCGGCGCATATAGCCTGGATGGCACGCCGGCGTTTGTCGCGACAAGTTCTGATTTGTACGACGTACAGGCCGGCCCCTTCACCAAAGGCGGCGCAAATCTCGCGAACCTCTACATCAGCTATCAGAAGTGGAAGAAGGCGGGCGGCTCCGGAACCTTCAGCCCGAAACCGGACATGTTCATCCGCCAGGGCGATTCCGTCGAACTGAGCATTCGCACGCGGGAAAACGTCGACGATTTGATCAGCCAGCTCCGACCTCTCGGAATTCAAGTATTCGATCGAGACGCGGCGGATCACCTGGTCACGATCTTTGCCCCGATTTCGCAGTTGCACTCATTGGTGGCGAATACCAACGTCGCGACGGTAATGGGAATTGCGAACGCTCAGACGAACCAGGAAGGAAGCGTCGACAACCAGGCAAACCAGGCAGAACAAGGCGACAAAGCTCGCGCGATCTTCGGAGTGAACGGAACGGGTGTGAAGGTCGGGGTCCTGTCAGACAGCGTAGACAGCGCGGGCGGAGGTCTGGCCGACTCGCAAAGCACCGGCGATCTCGGACATGTGCATGTGGTGGAAGACAGCTTCGGCGAAGACGAAGGCCGCGCCATTCTCGAGTTGATTCACGATGTAGCTCCCGGCGCAGAATTATATTTCGCGACAGCGAATGGCGGTCCACAGCACTTCGCGGACAACATCATCAAGCTCGCCGACCAAGGCTGCACGGTCATTGTCGATGACGTCGGCTACTTTGAGGAATCGTTCTTCCAGGAAGGCGTCGTCGCGGAAGCAATCGGAACCGTGCGTGCACGCGGCGTGACCTACCTGAGCTCCGCCGGCAATGGTGGCTTCGGCGGGATTCAGGAAAACATCCACTGGGACGATCAGCCCGATGGAACCTCATACGTAGACTTCCGTCCCGGCAACGGCGTCGATTCCGCCATGAACCTCACGGTCGATGAGGGCGGTTTCTACACGATGCAGTGGGATAACCCGTGGAACGGCGTCGTGGGCCGAGTCACAGCAAACCTCGACGTCACTTTTTACGATAGAGCGAGCGGCAAGATCGTCGCGCAGGGGAATGACGACAACTTCTTCACCGGCGCTCCGATGGAGCAGTTCATCCTGCCGGGCGGCGATCTGCAAATGCGCATCCAGTTGACCGGACTTGCGCCAGGCGCCGCGCGCCCGACGATCTTTAAGATTACCACCGGACAATCCGCGATCGGCGATACCGAATACCCTGTCACTCGTTCGACGAGCTTCGGCCATAACTCAAGTCGCTATGCCATCTCGGTCGGCGCGGTTCCGGCGGCCGGCGCTGCGCCGTTCGTTGACGACATTGCGCAGACCGCGAACGAGCTGTTCAGTTCCTCCGGGCCGGTCACACAAATTTTCTACGGCGACGGGACACGACGCGCTAAGCCGCTCGTTCTGCAAAAGCCTGACCTTTCGGGCCTCGATGACGTGAACACGTCGTTCTTCACGCTGCAGGACTCGACCAACGACACGGACGCGTTCCCGAACTTCCGTGGAACCTCCGCGGCTGCTCCCGACGTCGCAGCCGTCGCCGCGCTGCTCCTCAGCTTCAAACCGAATCTCACCCCCGATCAGGTGACGGCCGCGCTGATCTCGTCGGCGAAGATTCATCCGCTGAACAACGCGAAGCACAACACCTGGGACCCGCAGGGCGGCTGGGGGCTCGTCGATGCGGTTCGCGCACTCGAGGTCGAGAACGACGCGCCGTATGTGAACATCTCGCGCGTCGTGCCCGATCCGCGATCGGCGCCGGTCGACTCCGTCAGCTTCACCTTCAGCCGTGAGGTCGGCGGATTTGATCTCGCTCACCTGAACTTGAAGCGCGACGGCCAGCGCGGCCCAGACCTTCTGCACGACACCAATGGCGATCCGATCGCCGGCGTGTCGCTCACGACCAGCGACAACGTTACCTGGGTCCTGAATGGCCTGAGCAATCTCACCACGGTGAACGGCGATTATCAGCTCACCCTGAAACCGGGCGGGACCGACGGAACGACAATCCGAGATCTCGGCGGACACGCCTTGATGGCGGACGAACGCGAAGAGTGGCACATCGTCCATGCGGCGCCGGCCGCGCCGAGCCGCCTCACGGCGACCGCGCTGTCGCGCAGCAGCATCCAGCTGCAGTGGGTCGATAATTCCGACAACGAGACGCGCTTTAAGCTGGAACGCGGGACCAACCCGGACTTCACCGCAGGCCTCAAGGTCATCAACGTTGCGGCCAACGCGACCAGCGTCGTGGACGGCAATCTCAATCCGAACACGCATTACTACTATCGTCTCCGGGCGTTCAGCCCGAACGGCTACTCGGCCGCGACACGTGCCGACACGTTCTCGCTTTCGAACGGCGATATTATCGTCGACAACAATTCCGCGACGAAGGTGGGGTCGTGGTCGACCTCGACGTCCGGCACCGGCATTTTCGGCGCCGATTACCTGACCGACGGAAATTCTGCCAAGGGCAAGAAGAGCGTCACCTTCACGCCGAATCTTCCGATCACGGGCAAGTATTTCGTCTACGGACGATGGCCGACCGCTTCGAACCGGGCGACCAACGTGCCGATCGACATCAACTCGGCCGATGGTCTCACAACCGTCACCAAGGACCAGAAGAACACAGGCGCGAACGGCGCCTGGGTGCTGCTCGGCACGTTCACGTTCAACAAGGGCACCGCCGGATCGGTGACGATCCGCAATGCCGGAACGAACGGCACCGTCGTCGCCGATGCAATTCGTTTCCTCTCGTCCGCGCCGGTCACGGACAAGCAGGCGGAAGCGCTGTCGTTCTCGCCCTCCGCTGCGATGGCGATGTCGAACATTTTCGCCGCGAAGAGAATTGAAGCGGGCGATCCGGATCTGCTCAGCTTGATCTGAGCAACGAGCGATTTCGAAAACCAGACCCGCGGTGCTTCGCACCGCCGCTAACTATTGGATGCACGCGCGTCACAATTTAGCGGCGGAGCGCAGCTCCGCGGGATTTTGCTTGCCTTCACACAGAGCCTCACCTCCAAATTCCCGATGCGTCGCCCGCCCCCCTCGCGTATAATCCGCCGCTGAGCATTGGAGGCGCTTCCCATGGCGGAGAAAAAGAAGAGCGATACCGACACTCCCGAAAAGAGCGGCACCGCCCTAAAGCCGAAGAGATCGCGCAAGACTTCGCCGAAGCGCAAGCCCCCGCAACCGCTTCCGCCGTGGAAAGTGCTCCTGCACAACGATGACAAGAACGACATGATTTACGTCGTCGAGACGATCATGTCCCTCACCCCACTCAAGGAACAAGACGCCCTGCTCAGAATGGAAGAAGCCCACAAAACCGGCGTCGCCCTGCTCCTCACCACGCACAAAGAACGCGCCGAGTTGTACAAAGATCAGTTCGAATCGAAGGGCCTTACCGTCTCCATCGAACCCGCGGAGTGATGGCGCCTGTTTTCGTTTAGCCGCGAGCTTGCTCGCGTTCGGTTTC
>JAICIO010000205.1 GCA_025924315.1 Phycisphaerae bacterium | reverse complement strand
TGAAGCGGACCCTACAAAAGCCACCGTCGGCGCGCGATCAAATGAGATCCGTATTATTCATTTGTTCGAAAAACAAATAACCGGTGCGCTGAAGCGCACCCTACACAATCTAGTCGACTAGCTTCCGATCCACGCCAAGAGCATGAGCAACAGCAGGATCAATCCGCAGATCACCGCCGCAAGGAAAAACCCGCCCCAATGCACCAGGTTCGGATGGTCCCTCTCCATCGGGCTCGCCGTGGTGTTGCCGGCGTAGATCATATGGACGCCCGCGTCGATCAGTTTCTGTTCCTGTCCGACCGGCGTGCGCAGGAGCATGAAGAAATCATCCACCTGTTTCTTCGGCGGAGGGGCGGTCGCGAGGCTGATGAGGATCATCGCCAGCACGCCGCCCGGAAGGCACCAGACCATCAGTTGCGAGAGATACTGCTCGCGGCCGTATTGCCCGATGCGCGTGGGGATCCACGCGGGTGGAAGTTCGCTCGGGCTTGTTGCTTCTGCGATCGTTGCGGTGGTGGGCGCGCTCGTCGGTGGGGCGGCTGCGCGCGGTTGATTGAAAATCATGCCAACAGGGCCGAGCAGCACCCACAGGATGATCATCACGATGAATGCTCCCCAGGCGCCTTTGGAGTTCGCTCGCCGCCAGAGCACGCCGCTCCAGACGATAATGCCCATGATCGATTGGAAACTCAGCAGCATCGTCAGCGCCGTTGCCACGCGCTGCAGCGCGAAGGCCAGCAGCACACCGAGCACGACGAGGAAAAGTCCGATCACGCGGCCAAACAACAGCACCTCGCGATCGCTCGCCTCTGGACGGATCAGCTCCAAGTACAAATTTCGCGACGCCAGCGCGGACGAGTTCACCATCTGCGCCGACAACGTCGCCATCTGCGCGGCGAAAATCGCCGCGAACATCACGCCCAGCATGCCGATCGGAAGCAGATGCTGCATGCCGATGCCGAAGGCGAGCTCGCGTTTTTTCGCGAGGTCGCTCACCTGATCAAGCGGAAGCTTTCCCGTCATCGCGAGGCCTGCGAGAACGACGCCGGTGAAAACCCAGCCCAACGCGCAGAAGCGCTTGATCATCGTGCCGTACGTGTAACCGACGCGGCCCTCAAGCTCGGTCTTTCCCGATCCAAGAGATGCGACGAGCCCCGGCTGCGCGACCCATCCGATCAACGCGGTCACCGACGCCGCGACGATCCATGCGGGACTGAATTCCTGCCCGCTGGCGGTGAGGTTGAACATCGACGGCCGCGATGCGAGCGCGTGATGCAGGCCGTGAAATCCGCCCACCGCATAAAGCCCGAACGGCAGCAGCAGAATCGACATGATGACGATCAGCGGACCTTGAATCGTTTCGGTCACAACGGTCGCGCGCAGTCCGCCGGCGAAACCGTAGATCACAAAGATCACCGTCATCGCCAGGATCGCCCATTTCGGATCGATGATGTTGCCGGTGAGCGACGTGAAGATCTGCTCGGTGCCTTTGAGCACGACACTCATCGCGACGGCCATCTTCAGCACGCCGACGATGCTGTAGAGGATGCCGAGTTGCTCGTCGTAGCGCGTGCGGAAAAAATCCGCCATCGTCACAAAGCGCGAGCGGCGAACGTACGGCGCGATCAGCCAGAAAATCGGCGTGAGCGGGAGGTACAGGTACGTGTACCAGATCCCGCTCAGGCCTTTTTCATACGCGCCGCCAATGACGCTGACGGGCTCGTCCGCGTGCGATGCGGTGCCCAGCGCGTGCATCATCAGATAAAACTTGTTGAACTTTCGTCCGCCCGCGTAGTAATCGCCGGAGGATTTGATCTTGCGCGCCTGGTAAACACCGACGCCAAGCGTCACGAGCAGGTAGACAATGATGACGGCGATGTCGATGAAGCTGATGTGCATGAAATACTGACCTGCTCCCGTAGGGTCCGCTTCAGCGGACCGGTTACTTTTTCGGCGAAGAATAACCGGTCCGCTGAAGCGGACCCTACATCTTTACGCGCACCTCAACCGTTGCTTTACCGCGCAGGGTGGTGATGTCCATCGTGTCGCCGTCGACCTTCAGCGATTGATCGGCGGCCTTCGCCGACTCGATCTTCCAGCCCTCGGGCAATCGTAGTCGCAAGAGCGTCTTCGACGGAGCGGTCTTGGGCAAGTCGAGGTCGACGGTCACTTCGCCTTTCGCAAGATTCGATGTCGCGACGAGCGACACGTCGCCAAATTGCGTCGGCGCGCGATTCACCTTGATCTGCTTGCCGTCTTCGAGCCATCGCCTGGGCGTGGCGAAGAGGAGGCGAAGCGTCTCCGGTTTTCCATCATCATCGAGGTCCCAATCCTGCACGAGCAGATTGCGCAGCTGAAGGAGAAAGCTCGCATTGGCGGTGCTGTTCGGCGGAAGGCTGATCTGGCGGCCAAATTCGTTCGTGGGAAAGATTGATGTCGCTTCGCCGTCTTCAAAGGTGTCGCGCGTAAAGCCCTGCGCGAGCTTGCCGTAGAAGCTGACGAGCGCGCGATCCGGCTCGTCGCGCTTCTGCAGCAGCAGCGCGTATCGCATACCGTACAGATCGTCGATGTTCCGCGTGCTAATCCAGGTTTCGTGCGCCGACTGCACGCGCGTCATGCCCATGCACAGCCCGCCCTGCGTCTGGATGTAATGGAGGATGTTGGTCGTCTCCGGCGAGTCATAGGTGAACAGGCCCGAGCCGAGGAATGCGTTGATGACGAGATTCCAGTAGCTCCCGATGCGCGAAACAGTGATCGGGATCGGCGGTTCTTCTTCGCCGAGCGCGAGCTGAAAGAACGGCGGATCGACGCTGCGCACCCACGCCTTCTGCGCGGCCTTCAGGATGTCTTCACGATATTGTTTTGCGACGGTTGCGAGCTCACGGGCTTCAACGGCATCGGCATTGTTGGGAGGGCGAGGCTCCTGCCGAGCCGTTTTAGCGTCGGAGGAAGACCGCTCGGCGGGAGCCTCGCCCTCCCGGGAAATGTCGTCGAGCACGATCGCCATGTCGCGCAGGCCGCGCCAGCAGTTGGCGTTGGTGTTAAGCGAGATCACCTTCGTCTTGATGTCGGAGCAATATTGCTCGCGCGGAAGCAGGCCGGTCGCTTTGTCGCGCTCCGAGAGAACGCGATCGATTTCCTTCTGCCACAGCTCGCGCGTATCCCGCACGAGCTTGTCGTCCTTGGTGACGAAGTAATAGTCGGCCAGGTCCTGCAGCTTGAACGCGGCGTCGTGCAGCTCGATGCCGTCGCGCACGTAGATGAAGATCGGCGCGATGGTTTTGGCGGCGGTGGCGAAATGGTTGTAGTAGAGAAGCGAGCGCATCGAGTCGCCCGATTCGTGCGAATATTTTCGCGCGTACTGATTCGACGCGCTGTAGTTCATCTGCTTGCCGGAAAGAATCTCGTATTGCTGGAGAAGCGTCGTGCGCCAGGCATTTTGAACGACGGTCTCGGGGATATCGAGCGTGGTGCCGGAGTTGAGCAGCTCGGTCCAACGCGCGACCGCCAGCTTCCGCTCGCGGTTCAGAAGATCTTCCGAAGATGTGGGGGCAAGAGAGGGGTCGATGGGCGTCGTGAAGATGATGAGGAACGCTGACGCGGCGTGATGCTCTTTCTCGATGAGCATGTTTCGGCCGGGCAGGAATTGCCAGTTCGCGTCTTCGTAGCACGCGACCACCTTTCCGGAAGCATCGATGATCCGGCCGTCCTTCGCCTTCATCAGCTTGTTGCCGGCCTCAAAGCGCAGATCCATCTTGCCTCGATCTTTCGCAGGGAAATCGAGCTTCAGCAGCGCCGCGCCGGCTTCCGCGAGCTTGTCATCGACGCTCGCGAAGGCCTCTTCGCCGAAGGTTCCGTCCGGCGTGCTGTAGCTGAGGTGAACGATCGGCAGAAAATCCTGCTCGAGCTTCGGGCCGGTGAGGCGCGAGAGATCGGCGCCGAAAAATTCCCGCGTCGCGCCAACGCGAATTTGCACAGGCATGCCTTGCTCGTGATCCCAGTTCGGCTGGCGGGCGAGCGCGTTGATCGCGCTGCCGTTGCTGACGAGACGGGCTTTCACGACCGAACCGGGAGCGCAGAGCACGATTGGGTAACAAACAAAATCCGTGTCCACGTAACGCAACGGCGGAAGGAGCTTTTCGAAGAACTCGTAACTCGGGCCGCCGGGCTGCTTGAGGGCCGCTTCTCCCCAGAAATCGACTTTGGAATCGATGATTTGCTGCGTCGAAGGCGATTGCGCGATCGCGCTGATCGAAACGACCCCAGCGAACAGTAGAAGTGCACGTGTCATCCTGAGAGCGTGTGATCTTTTCAGCGTGGCGAGGGCATCTTGCCCTCGCGAACGCGGCGGTAGCCGAAAATGCGAGGGCGAGACGCCCTCGCCACGCAAAAAATCACAGACTCTGAGCGAAGCGAAGGATCTCGGGATCGAAAGCACCGTTCGAAATCGAGATCCTTCGCTGCGCTCAGGATGACAATGGCGGAGTATCGCCATCACTTGGCCACCTTTGCTTCGACTTTGATCGCGCCAGCGAGGCCAGTGAGATCAATTGTCTCACCGTCATTGCTGATCTGCAGTTTCTTATCACCCGCGGTCGCGCTGGCGAGTTTCTTTCCATCCGGCAAACGGAATCGAAGAAGCGTTTTCTTCGGCTGCGAGCGCTGTGGCAGCTCGATGCTCGCTTCGATCGATCCACTCTTGAGCTTCGATTCGATCGTGTAGGAGACTTCGCCAAAGGTTGTGGGGGCTTTCGAGACGCTGATCTTCTGGCCATCCTTCAGCCAGGCGCGCGGCGTGGCGAAGGCGAGGCGAAGCGTCTCCGCCTGTCCGTCACCATCGAGGTCCCAATCCTGCACGAGCAGATAACGCAGCTGGAGAAGGAAGCTGGCATTCGCGTGACTGTTCGGCGGAAGGCTGATCTGCCGGCCATTCTGGTCGATCTCGACGATCGAAGTGACCTCGCCGTCTTCGAACGTGTCGCGCGTGAAGCCCTGGGCGAGCTTGGCGTAGAAGCTGACCAGCGCGCGATCGACCTCGTCGCGCTTTTGCAGGAGCAGCGCGTAGCGCAGGCCATAGAGATCGTCGAGGTTCTGCGTGTTCACCCAGACCGAGCGGGGCGATTGGAAGCGGATCATTCCCATGCACAGCCCGCCATGGGTTTGCATGTACCGCAGGACGTCGGAGATTTCTTTCGAGTCGTACGGCAACACATCGGAGTTCAGGAATTGGCCGACGACGAGGTTCCAGTAGCTGCCGAGATTTGTCGCGGTGATCGGATCGTACGGCTTTTTCTCGACGCTGGGCGCGAGCGGCAGAAAGGGCGGATCGGTGTCGCGGATCCACGACGCGTCGATGAATTTCAAGATGCTCTCGTGGAAATCTTTGCAGAGGCTCGCGAGCTTGTCGGCTTGTTCGGTCTCGCCGATGTCGCGCAAAACGATCGACATATCGCGCAGGCCGCGCCAGCAGCTGGCGCTGGTGCTGATCGAGACGACCGGCGTGGCGATGTCGGAGCAGTATCGTTCCGGCGGCATCACGCCACTGGTTTTGTCGCGCTTCGAGACGATGTAATCGATTTCTTTCTGCCAGAGCTGCTTTGTGTCGCGGATGAATTTGTCGTCGCGCGTGAGGAAATAGTAGTCCGCGAGGTCCATCAACTTGAACGCGCCGTCGTGCAGCTCGATGTTCTTGCGCGAGTAGTCGAAGATCGGCGGAAGCGTCTTCGCGGCGGTTTCCGATTGGCCATAGTAGAGCAGGCCGCGCATCGCTTCGCCGGACTCGTGGGCATACTGGCGCTGATACTGATTCATCGCGCTGTAGTTCATGTGATCGCGATCCAGGATCTCGTATTGCTGAATGAGCGTGTTGCGCCAGGCGTTGTTGACGTAGGGCTCCGGCACGCTGATCTGCGTACCGTGCGCGAGGATGTCGTTCCACTTCGCGACCGCGAGCTGCCGCTCCTGATTGAAGAGCTCGGCGCTCACTTTGGGCGCTTCGCCGGCGTCGATCGGCTTGGTGAAGATCACGACGTAAATGCTCTTCGGATGCTGCTCCTTGCTCATCAGGATCGCGCGGGCGCCTTGCCATTCCCAGTTTTCGTCAAACGCGACGAGCACCTTCCCATCGGGATCAAGAACGTTGCCGTTTTTGCTTTTCAGAAGCGTGTTGTCGTACTGAAGCTGCAGGTCGACGCGATTCTTATCCGCCGCGGAGAAGTCGATGCGAAGGAGCGTCGCGCCGGATTTTGAAAGCTTTTCATCGACGCTCGCGAAGGCCTCTTCGCCGAAGGTGTCTTCGTTCTGGCGATATTTGAGCTGCACGATCGGCAGATAACCATCCATCAGGTGCGGGCCGTCGAGACGCGACAGGTCATTGCCGAACAGCTCGCGCGTGTCGCCGACGTGCACTTCGACCGGCGTGCCGGTTTCGTTGCTCCACGTCACCATCCGCGCCAGCAGATTGATTCCGCTGCCGTTGCTGATGAAGCGCGACTTCGTTTCGCAATTCGGCGCCGAGAGCAGAATCGGATAATGCAGGAAATACGCATCCACATAGCGCAGCGGCGGAAGGAGCTTCGCGAAGAAGTCGTAGGTCGGGCCTTCGGGCTGCTTGAGCGCGGCGTCGGCCCAGAGATCGAGTTTCGAATCGATCACCTCGCGCGCGGTCTGCGCGCGCAGGATGCTCGGAAGAACCAGGAGAAGCACGACGATAAACAAGAACTTTTTCATTACTTGGCAACCTTAATAGTGATCGTGACTGAGCCGGTGAGGCCGCTGAGATCCATCGTTTCGCTATCGATCACTTTGAGCGGATGATTAGCGGCGGTGGCGCTGGTGATCTTGTTTTCGTCGGGAAGGCGCAGGCGGATGAATGCGTATTTCGGCGGGTGTTGCGGCAATTGCACCGTCGCTTCGATCGTGCCGTGATTCAGATACGATCGAATCGAGTACGAAATCTCGCCGAATTGCGTGGGGGCTTTTTCAACGTTGATCGTCTTTCCCTCAGCCAGCCACGCGCGCGGCGTGCCGAAACCCAGGCGCAGCGTGTCGGCCTTTCCATCGTCATCCGTGTCGTAATCCTGCACGAGCATGTAGCGGAGCGTTTGCAGATAGTTTGCATTGGCGGCGCTGTTCGGCGGAAGCGACATTTGCCGGCCGAACTCGTCGAACGGCACG
>JAICIO010000204.1 GCA_025924315.1 Phycisphaerae bacterium | reverse complement strand
CGGCTGTTATCCCCTCTCCCTGCGAGGGAGAGGGTAAGGGTGAGGGTGAAGCGTGAGAGTCAAACGACCGTGATCTGAATACCCAAGAGCGTCATCCTGAGAGTCTGTGTTTTTTTGCGTGGCGAGGGCGTCTCGCCCTCGCATTTGCGGCTACAGCCGCGTTGGCGAGGGCAAGATGCCCTCGCCACGCAAAAGATCAAACGCTCTCAGGATGACATCGTATGTTTATCGCGATAACGGCGCCTTGTCACTCTCACGCTCGACCCTCACCCTAACCCTCTCCCTTCCCGGGAGAGGGGACAAGGCGCGGCGTCAGACATTCGCGGCGGGGGATGCATGAGCGGCGAGTCGCTGTTGCAGGACTTGCTTTGGTTGAAGTCCGACAATGCGATCGACCATCTTTCCGCCTTTGAAGATCAGCATCGTGGGGATGCTCGAGATTTGGTAATGCGATGAGACGACCGGGTTTTCGTCGACGTTGAGTTTCGTCACGAGGTATCGGCCGTTCGACTCGGCGGCGAGCTGGTCCATGATCGGTGCGATCATGCGGCAGGGGCCGCACCACGGGGCCCACGCATCAACCAGCACCGGGATGTCCTGGCTCGTCACGCGATTGAAATCCGCGTCTGTGATTTTGATCGGCGTGTTGCTCGCTTGCGCGGGACCGATGGACAGCGGAGCTTTGCATCGTCCGCACACGGGCTGCATCTGGTTTGCACGTTCGTCGATCCGGTTCTTCGCGCCGCAATTAGGGCAAGTCACAATCATCACGACACTCCGTGTGGCACAGCCGCCCTCGGCTGTGCGCGGTACGAAGCACAGCCGAGGCGGCTGTGCTACATGTGATGATCATCCCCGCATGTCGAATCCGCCGTCAACGGTGATTGTGCTGCCGGTGATGAATTGTGCGAGATCGGAGAGAAGGAAACACGCGGCGGCGGCGGGGTCTTCGGGCTTGCCGATTCGGCCCAGGGGAATGCTCGCGATGATTCCGTCGCGACCCTCCGCGTCCATCGCCTCGCGGCTCATGTCGGTTTCGGTCCAACCGGGGGCAACGCAGTTCACGCGGATGCGCTCGGCGGCGAGCTCTTTCGCCATCGAACGCATGAAGAGAAGTTGTGCGCCTTTGCTCGTCGCGTAGGCGGAATAAACGCTCGAACCGCGCTGGCCGGCGGTCGAGGTGTAGATCACGATGCTTCCGCCTTTGGCCTGCTTGAGGTAGGGCACCGCTGCTTTAACCGCGAGAAACGTCGCGCGCAGGTTGATCGACATCGTGCGGTCCCAGAACTCCGCGGACATCTGCTCGATCGGCGCGCCTTCGAAAATTCCCGCGGAGATGGCGAGTCCGTGAATCGGGCCGAGCTGCTCGAACGCCGCCTTCATCGCCCGCTCGGCTTCGCCGTCTTTGGCGATGTCGGCTTGGATGGCAAAAGCTTTGCGATCAAGGTCTTTGATCTCGTCAACGACGGCCTTCGCGGCGGCGGAGTCCTTCAGGTAATTCACCGTGATGTCCGCGCCGGCGCGGGCGGCCATGAGGGCATTCGCGCGTCCAATTCCCCGACTTCCACCCGCGATGAAGATGTGTTTGCCCGTCAGGTCGATCATACGATCCCGTCACTCATGTGGCACAGCCGCCCTCGGCTGTGCTTCTGCTCGCGCACCGAGCACAGCCGAGGGCGGCTGTGCCACACCGTCATCGGCGAAATTCAATCATACGCCATGCGCTTATGATCGCCGAGCAGGCGCAGTTGTCTCGGATTCGCCGCGGCCAGCACTTCCGGCTTGAACTGCCAATGCAAAAACGGCGCGAAATGCTGCGCAACGTTTCGGCCGCCGTAATGGACCTGCAGCAGATACCGTACTTGATCTTTCGTGTCGTTGTTCGATCCCGTGTGCCAGATTTCGCTGCGGAAGAAAAGCATATCGCCGGCTCTGCACAGCACCGGTTCGATTTCGCGGCCGTTCCACACGCGCTCGTCGCCATTGGGCATACGTCCAGATTTATGCGAGCCGGGAATCACCCAAGTGGGACAAAGATCGATCGTGATGTCCGACAGGTAATAGTGCGCGGTGCAGATATAAACCGGCAGTTTCACGCGGCCGCTCGTGAGCAGTTCTTCATCCATCCCGATGAACATCTGATCGATGTGAATGCCCCAGCCTTTTTGCCCCGGCCGCGAACGCCACACCGTTTCGCCGATGATGTGGCAATCCTTCGTCATCGTCTCCTCCGCGATGTCGATCGCGGGCGCCATGTCGGTGAATTGCAGCCAGAACGTGTCCTGCTGGAACACATTCTTGAAGTGGTCGAGCGTCCCGCCGCTGTTGTCCCAGTGAAATGGCTTGAGTTGATCCGCCTTATCGCGCGCCTGCTGCACGAGCTCCGGCGACAGCACGCCCGGTACGAGCGCGAAGCCGTCGTCTTCCAGTCCGCGGACCATTCCGGCGACGTCATTCAATTCGTAGGTTTTCTGACGATAGGTAAACGGAGCGGTGGCAACGGACATGTCTTTCCTCGCCCTGAAACACTTCACGCGCTCCCTGCGCGTCGACAGAAAAATATCGCAAGCGCCCGCGAAAAGAAAGTGTCGAGCTATGGGAGGGCGAGGCTCCCGCCGAGCCGCTTCGGGTGATCGCGCAAAGACGGCTCGGCGGGAGCCTCGCCCTCCCGATGCGGACGCCTAGAATGCTTCCTGTGAAAGCTTCGCCGCGAGTTAAGATCTGCTGCATCGCGTCGCTGGAGGAAGCGAAGATGGCGATCGATGCCGGGGCGTCGGCGCTTGGCCTCGTCTCGGCGATGCCGTCGGGTCCCGGGCCGATTTCAGAAGAAGAGATTTCGCAGATTGCACCGAAGATTCCACCCGGCGTCGCGACCTTTCTGCTCACGTGTAAGCAAAATGCGAGCGAGATCGTCGATCAACTGCATCGAACGCATTGCAACACGATTCAGCTTTGCGATGAGATATCGACGCGCGATTACAAACAGATTCGGCGGGCATGTCCGGCGGTTCGAATCGTGCAGGTGATCCACGTGCAGGATGCGAATTCGCTGGACGAGGCAAATGCGGTCGCGGCTCATGTTGATGCGATTCTTCTCGACTCGGGTCGGCCTCGGGCCACAAGGAAGGAGCTCGGCGGAACCGGTCGCGTGCACGACTGGACGGTCTCGCGACGGATTCGCGATGCGGTGAATGTGCCTGTCTTTCTTGCCGGTGGCCTGCGTCCCGACAACGTTCGCGATGCGACCGAGCAGGTGCAACCGTTCGGTCTCGATCTGTGCACGGGTGTGCGAACGGATGGCCGGCTCGATGCCGACAAGCTCCATGCGTTCATGCGCGCCGTCCAGCTGTCATCCTAAGAGCGTGTGATCTTTTGCGTGGCGAGGGCGTCTCGCCCTCGGATTTGCGGCTACAGCCGCGTTGGCGAGGGCAAGATGCCCTCGCCACGCGGAAAAGATCACACGCTAGGAGCGAAGCGAAGAATCTGGCCACTCGCGCAGTCGAGCCAGATTCTTCACTTCCCTCAGAATGACAGGTGTTGACAGCCCATCGCATAACTTCCCTTGCGTCTTCGTGAAGGTTTATCAAGATGTGACGCCATGCTCAGTGCGATCTGGCTTCCCGGCGAGACTCATCCCGATCAACACGGCGCGTTTCGCGGAAAGTTTGAATTGGTGGCCGATGCGTCGATTGAGATTCGGTTGCTCGGCGCATCGTTCTATGAAGTCTCGCTCGACGATGAGTTCCTCACGCAGGGGCCGATTCGTTACGAGCACAGCCATCCGGAATACTCGTCGCATCTTGTCGTGCTGAAGAAGGGCACGCACGTGCTCGGCGTGCATCTGCACTGGGTTGGCGAGACGACGCGGATGCTGGTGAAGCAGGCGCCGTTTCTGTGGTGCCGAGCATTCAGCGCCGGCCAAGAGGTTCCGATCGCGTGGAAATGTCAGCCGCTGAATGGTTACGCGCGCACGGTTCGCCGGATCAATCCGCAATTGAGTTGGATCGAATGGCACAACACACAGGAAGATCCTCCCGATTGGCGCGCAGTCGCGACCAATGATTGGAAGTGGAGCGCACCGGTTGAAGCGAAGATCGATCTCCCTGATCCGCATCCGCCGACGATTGGTGAAGTGTCGCAGATTTCGCACTCGCTCAAGGCGATGGCGCAGGGGAATCTGATTGAATCATTCGGCTACGAGCTCGACGACATTCCCGCCCGGTTCACGCTGCGCGATCTGCATACGACGCTTCCGCCGCAGGGCGTGTGGCGGCGATATGATCTCGGTCGCGTGCGGCTCGGTCGTCCGCGTTTCAAATTGGATTTGCCCGCGGGCGCGGTGGTCGAGTGGGCGATGGCGGAACACTTTTATGGCGTCGATTGCGTCACGCCGTACATCAGCCTTTCGACTGGGCCGAGCTGCAACTTCGATCACTTCATCGCGCGCGGAGGCGTGCAGGAATTCTGCCCGCTGAATCCGAACGGCGGGCGATATCTCGAAGTCCACGTGCTCGGGCCGGCAGCCAAGATCAAGTTCGTCGAAGAAGGGTTCATCGAGCGAACGTACTGGTCGAAAGTCGACGGCGCGTTTCAGTGCGATGATGCGCTGCTCAACAAGATCTGGACGATGGGCATCGAATCGCTGCGCGCGTGCTCGGAAGATTCGATCATCGACAACCCGACCCGCGAGCGCGGGCAATGGACCGGCGATGTTGTTTCGGTCGGCATGGATATCGCCGCCGTCGGGTTCGCCGACATGCGCGTCCTTCGTCGCGGATTAACGCAAGCCGGTTATGGGGCGCGCGCGGATGGCCTCGTCTCCGGTCTCACTCCGCCGGGCGGATATCTTTCGAGCTACGCCGCTCAATGGGTCGACGCATGCGTGCATTATTTCGAGCTCACCGGCGATCGGTCGCTGCTCGAAGAGATGTACCCGCTCGCGCTGAAAAACCTCGAAGCCTTCGAGCCATTTGTGAAAGAGCAGGGATTGACGGACGGACTCGCCTGGGCGTTCATCGACTGGGGCTACGATCGCGGCGGCGGGCCGATCGATCTCGCGATGAATTGCCATTATCTGTCCGCATTACGCCAGATGCTGCGCTGGTGCGCCCTGCTCAAGAAGAACGAGCGCGTCGATCTACTCACCGAGCGCGAGCATCACATTGAAAAAGTCCTGCGCGACACGATTCGCGGGGCGCTGTCGGCCGGTCCCGAAGGCGCGCAGAAGCTCGGCTATCACACCAACGCGCTCGCGCTTCGGCTCGGTCTCGTCGATGCGAATCTCGAAAAGGATTGCGTCGCGCATGTGAAGCAGCACATCCTCAATTGCTTCCCCAACAATCCGGACGCGCCGCGGCTGAGCGATCCGCAGGTGACGAGCCGCCAGCTCATCACGCCGTACTTCGCGCACTTCGCGTTCCCCGCCCTCATCGATCGTGGCGAGATGGACTTCGTGCTCGATCAGTATCGCAAGTGCTGGGGATGGATGATCGACCAGGGGGCGACAACGTGTTTCGAAGTTTTCGATCCGCGGTGGAGTCACTGCCATCAATGGTCGGGCTGCCCGACGTGGCAGTTGTCACGTTACGTGCTCGGTCTCCATCCGCGGATGGATTTGGGCGACGATCACTACGTGCTGAAGCTCTGGTCGGGATCGCTCAAGCAGGCATCCGGCGTCTTGCCGACGAAGAAGGGTCCAATCACCGTGCAATGGACGCGCGACGCCCAGAACATCGCGATCCAGATCAAATCGCCGGCGCCCATCAACGTGCACATGGGCTCGCCCGATTCCGCGACTCAGGTAATTCAGTCGAGTCTCCTCAAGCTGCCGCTGAATAAGTAAGCGCAAAACAATCGTTTGCAATAGATTGTTCGCTTGCATTGGCCCAAAGCGGGCGATATATCTTGAACTTGCTGGAATCCGGCAAAAATCGAACGCGCAAAAACAAAAAAGTAAGGAGCGGGCGACGTGATCAATCACCCCTGGAAACGGTTCGTTGTCGCTTTGGCTGTGGTTTGTACGCTTCTGATTCTCGTCCGCGCGGTCGTCGCCGATGATGACGACCACGACCGTCCCTCTCACCGTGATCATCCCGAGCATCCCGAGCACCCTGAGCATCCTGAGCATCCTGAGCATCCAGAACACCCGAAACATCCCGATCATCCGAAGCATCACCACGGCGACGATGACGACGATGCAGTTACGGTGCCGAATACGGTGCCCGCACATGTTGGTTTCGACACCAACATGGTCATCAATGTGAACGCCCGAAAGGTCTTCCCGATCGGCCTGACGATTCCGCCGCCGCCGACCGCGCTCGGCCCGACCGGCACGCCCGCTTATCAGGAATTGAAGAATGATGGCGTGCTGTTCATTCGTACCGGCGTGAACACGGCGTGGGATGCCGCAGGTATCGCGCTGGAAAAATCCTACCAGGACACCGCCGCGAAGTACGGACTCTATTGCCAATGCTGGCTTCGCGATCTGGCGGCGCCGACCACACAGGCGCAGATGGATCAGCTCAAGTCGATCGTCAACACCTTCAAGACGAACCCAGGGCTTGGCATCTGGAAAGGCGCCGATGAGCCGTGGTGGGGAAAGACCCCGGTCTCCAGCGTGCAGAATTGCTACACCGTCATCAAGGCAAACGACAGCAATCACCCCGTCTGGATTGTCCAGGCCCCGCGTGGAACGGTGGCGGATCTGCAACCGTACAACGTCGGCCTCGACATCCTCGGCATCGACATCTATCCCGTGAGCTATCCGCCCGGCGTGCACTCGATCGCGGCGAATAAAGAGATCAGCATGGTCGGCGATTTCACCGACATCGCCTTTCAAACCGCCGCGGGCACAAAACCGGTCTGGATGACGTTGCAGATCGCATTTAGCGGAACGAATCCACCCGCCAAGCGCCTGCGCTTCCCCAATTACGTTCAAGAGCGCTTCATGTCGTACCAGGCGATCATCCACGGCGCGCGCGGCCTGCAATACTTCGGCGGGACACTCACCGCGACGCTGAACACGACCGATGCGCCGCTCGGCTTTAACTGGACGTTCATGAACAACATCCTCAAGCCGCTTTTCAAAGAAATCGGCAACAGCGGCGCGCTTCAGCCGGCGCTGGTTGCGCCGAATTCGACCTATCCGATCACCGTGAACAACGGTATCGAATTCGTTCAGCGGCTG
>JAICIO010000203.1 GCA_025924315.1 Phycisphaerae bacterium | reverse complement strand
TTCGAGTTCGATCCCGCAGTTTTCTTTCAGGAGCGCTCGCCGCTGGTCGGGCGTGCCCTCCTTGAGCGTCCGGGCTTCGGCCTCGCTCAGCAAGTGGTGGCGACCCGGCGGATCGAAGCCCGTGTGCGAGAACGAAACGGCGAAGCGCGTGGCCTGGCTGCCCTTGTCGCCGGCGTATGCGAAGCGATTGTTCGCGAAGATGAAGTGCGTTCCGAAGTATTCGTAGTTCGGGTGCGCTGGGCGCGACGCGGGATTGTCGTCGTTGAAGAGCGGCACGGAGATCATCGCGGGATTCGCCCCGCGATACGTGCCGGTGGACTTGAACGTGCAGCCGAAGACGACGCCGTAGTCGGTCTCATCGCGGAAGCGCACGAACTCGCCCGCGCAGTCTTCGAAAGTGCAATCGACGACGCTAAGCCGCTGCACGCCGTATGCGCTGTAGATCATGTGCGCATGTGAGTCCAGGCCGACGCGCTTGAACTGGCACCCGCGAACGGTCACGCCGTCGGTCTCGTCGCCGGTGACGGACATCGCCGAATAGAACGCCTGCGGCAGATCGATGAAGCGGCAATTCTCGATGCGAATGTTTCGACCGTCGCGCACCGAGAGCGCCGAGGCGATCGGCTCCGGGGTGGTGAACGTAAGGTCGCGAAGCGTCACGTTCTGGCAACCGCGTAGCTCGACGAGCACGTTGCGGGCGGCGTTGCCGGCGGCGTCGGAGAGGCTCACCTTCCCGGCCGACGCGGGCCGGATCGTCAGCGTGTTTCGCGGCTGCCCCACACCCACGATGCTCACGACGGGAACCGCGGTGTAGGCGCCGTCTTTGATCGCGACGTCCGCGGGCTCGCGCTCGAGCGATTCGCCAACCTTTTTCCAGAACGTTGAATCACGCAGGTCGTCGATGCCGGCAGTAAATGTCTCGCCGCGCGCCGTCGCCACGGCGAGAAGCACAATCACGGCGAGCCAACGTATTCTCATCGTCTTGAAACTAAATCGTCGACGGACGTTCGGCAACCGCTCACTCGAAGATGAGTTCGCCGAAGAATTTGGGTTGATGAAACGGCCCATTCGGCACGATCGCCGACCAGCTCGCCCAGTGCGGATGGCTCGTGCCGTCGGCGCACTTTTGGAGATTTCCTCGCCATCGTCGTTCGCTCGGCTTCTCGAGCGGGCCGACGAACTTTTCGAAGAAGGCGTTGGGGACGTGATATGCGAGCCGCCACTGCACGGGCTCCGTGATTTCTTCGGGAACCGTCGTCGGCATCGTGTGGAAGATCTTGATCGTCGCGAGATCCTTTGGATCGATCTTGGTGTACTTGCCGAAGCGCCCGCCGCCCAGCAAGGTCCAGTCTTCGATGTAGTAATGCAGCATCTGTCCGCCGCAATTCATCTCGATGTTGAAGTAGCCGCCGTGGCCACCCGCCTCGAATGGTTTGGGCATGATGAAGAATTCGTCGCAGCTGTCCTTGAAGACGTGCGTGTGCGGCTCGGTGTGCACGCATTTCACGTAGCGGTCGTCGTTGATGAACTGCACGTAGATGCCGGAATCGTCGTACAACACTTTCACGCGCGTGCGCGGTTTGTGATCGGAGCCCTTCTCGTAGAATTGGTTGATCTCGGCGATTTCGGCGTCGCGCCAGGTGGGGCCATCCCAGCCGGAATCGAGTTGAGGTGGAGTTTTCGCGCGTCGAATGGTGTACTGCATCGCGTGGAAGCATATCGCGCGAATCGGTACACTTCACGTCTGCGTTTAGCCGCGAGCTTGCTCGCGTTGGATTCTCGACGGAAAACGACGCGAGCAAGCTCGCGGCTAAACGAAAACGATGCTCGACATCGAAGAACCACACGAACTGATCGATTATCTGCGCGCGACGAATCGCATCGCGCGCGATGAGTCGCCACAGATCAAGGTGCTCGGGGGCGGGGTGTCGAACCGCACAGTGCTTGTCACGCGCGCGAGCGGCGAGGCGTGGGTTGTTAAACAAGCACTGGAAAAGCTGCGCGTGAAGGTGGATTGGTTTAGCGATCCGCGGCGGATCGAGCGCGAGGCGCTGGCGATCGAGCATCTCTCGCGAATCTGCCAAGAAGGGTCCATCACCCCGCTCATCTTTCGCGATGACGCGAATCATCTGCTGGCGATGGCGGCGGTGCCGGAGCCGCACGAGAATTGGAAGACATTGCTTCTGCGCGGCGACGTGCGCGACGAACATGTCGAGCAGTTCGCGAAACTACTCGCGTGCATTCACCGCTCGGTCATCGGCCGGCGCGTGCACCTCGATCCGGCGTTCAGCGACACTTCGTTCTTCGAGTCGTTGCGACTCGAGCCGTATTACCTGTACACGGCCGAGCAGGTGCCGGAAGCCGCGGAGTTCATCCAAGCGCTCGTCGAGCTCACGCGCTCGCGGCACATCACACTCGTGCACGGCGATTACAGTCCGAAGAACATCTTGATCCATAACAATAAGCTCGTGCTGCTCGATCACGAGGTGATGCACTACGGCGATCCGGCATTTGACGTCGGCTTCTCGATGACGCACCTGCTCAGCAAGGCGCATCATCTCGAACCGCATCGCGAAAAGTTCACGCACGCGGCGGAGTTGTTCTGGCAAACCTATCAGTCGTCGCTGCCAAAATTCCCGGTCGTCAGCCCGGAATCGATCGCGATTCAGCACACGCTCGCGTGTCTGCTCGCCCGCGTCGCGGGGCGATCGCCACTTGAGTATCTGGATGGGGCGGAGCGAAAGCGGCAACAAGAGGCCGTTGTGAAGCTGATGCACAATCCGCCGGCGACGATGAAGGGATTGATCGACGACTTTACGGAGGCGGTTTCGTGCCAGTGATTCGCAAGCTTTCGGGCCTGGAGATTCTCGACAGTCGCGGCCGGCCGACGGTTCGCGCGAGCTGCGAATTGGCGGGCGGCGTCATCGCGCATGCATCCGTGCCGTCAGGCGCGTCGACCGGCGCGGCCGAAGCGCACGAGCTGCGCGATCGCGATCTGAAACGCTTCGGCGGGCTAGGTTGCCGCAAAGCCGTCGAGACGATCAGCGGCGAATTGAACAAGGCGCTCGCGCGCGATATCGCGAATCAGCGGGAGCTCGACGAGGCGATGCTGAAGTTGGACGGCACGCCGAATAAATCGCGTCTCGGCGCGAACGCGCTCCTCGCGGTTTCGATTGCCTTCGCGCGGGCGTGCGCGATGGAGAAGCGTCAGCCGCTCTATCAGCATTTCGCCGACATTCTCGGCAACAAAGCGCCCACCCTTCCGCGAATGACGATCAACCTCTTCTCCGGCGGAAAACACGCCGGCGGACAGGTACCGATCCAGGATGTGCTCGTCGTGCCGGCGCGGGCGAAGTCGATCGACGAAGGGCTCGCGGTTACATATGCCGTGTATCACGCCGCAGCGGAGTTGATTCACGAGAAATATCAAATGCGGCTCTTGCGCGCCGATGAAGGCGGCCTTGCCCCGCCGGCGAAGAGCGCCGAGGCACTTTTGCAAGATGCGGTGCAGTCGATTCTCGATGCGCATCTTCAGCCCGGCCGTGATGTGATGCTCGCGGTCGATGTCGCGTCGAGCCATTTTTACGAGAATGGTCGATACCAACTGAACGAACAATCGCTCGACAGCGCCGGCATGATCCGCACCCTGCGCGAATGGGTCGATCGGTATCCGATTGTCAGCGTCGAAGATGGGCTGGCGGAGGACGACTGGCCCAATTGGCCGGCGCTTCGCGAAGCGATCGCCGGAAAAGCGATCGTCGTCGGCGACGATTTTCTCTGCACAAATCCCGACCGCATTCGCCGGGCGATCGACGCAAATGCTGCGAGCGCCCTGCTGCTGAAGGTGAACCAAATCGGCACGCTAACGGAGGCCGCCGACGCTTGCCGCCTCGCGCGCAGCGCCGGTTGGAACGTGACGATCAGCGCCCGCAGTGGCGAGACGGAAGACGACTGGCTCGCGGATTTGGCCGTCGGATGGTCCGGCGATCAGATTAAGATCGGATCGATCACGCAGTCTGAGCGGCTTGCGAAATACAACCGGTTGCTTGCGATCGAAGCGGAGACCTCACTTTCAATCGTCAAATGGCCGAACTAGCCTTTCTTGTCCCCTCTCCCTGAAAGGGAGAGGGTTAGGGTGAGGGTCGAGCGCGGTGGATCGGACGGCGCCGTCGCGCGATTAGAGTTGTTGGGTTTTCCCGCTAAGCCGCAAGCGGCTTGTCATCGAAGGAGGTGTTTTGCATGCCGACGAAGCCGCTGACGATGCTCAGCACGATTAAAGGTTCGCTCCTCGAAGACTTTTACCCAAAGGGCTGGGACCTTCAGCGCATCGACGATTGCTGCGCGATGGGGTTGAAGAAGGTTCTGACGCCCGGCAAGCACTGGAATAAGAACTTCAAGGCGACGACTGTTCGCGACGTGCATGAGATGGACAAGCGGATGGGTGACGCAATCGCGGATCAGATTGAGGAGACGCGAGCAGCGAATCAGGAACTGGCGATGATTTTGCCAGTGGGTCCCGTGGGTATGTACGCGACGGTGGTGAAGCGACTGAAGGCGAGCGGCACGAAAACGGATCACGTCACGACGTTCAATATGGACGAGTGGGCGGACGCCAAGGGCAACACGATGCCCGGGGATCAGCCCGGCGGATTTGAGTACATCATGGGCAAGGCGCTGTTCGGCCCGCTGGGGAAACTGGCAGTGCCCTCAAGGCAGCGGAACTTCGCGACGAAGAAGAATCTGCCGACGTACGCAGAGAAAATCGCCGCGATTCGCAACCGCGGCGGAAAACTCGTGACCGTTTACGGGATCGGTCGCGCGTGCCACATCGCATTCTGGGAGCCGCAGCTCGCGGGCGAATATTCCGCCGGCGAATGGAAGAAGCAGACGCATCGCATCGGCGCGGCGCTGCATCCGCTGACGATCGAGCAGAATTCGCTGCACAGTTTCAACAGCCGCTTCACGCTCATTCCGCCGTGGGCGAACACGATCGGGCCGGGATTGTTTCTGCAAAGCGATTACTGCATCGGCGGCGCGGATGGCGTTTATCCGGATCGTCAGGCCATGTGGCAGGGAATGAGTTTGTGCGTCACGCTGCAATACGGCCCGACGCCGTGGATTCCGTCGAGCTGGATGCCGACAATGCCCGGCGTATTGTTCTTCACGAAAGAGCTCGGCGGGCCCTTGTTGCCGGTATAGCGAAAACGGACGCGAAATCGCAAGCGACGATCGAATCCCGCTTGCGATTTGGCGTCTGTTGTCCGAGGCTTAGTACATGATCAAAGGCATTAGTTACTGGTCGATCGGCGCGAAGGTGCCGATGGAGGATGCGCTCAAGCAGGCGCGCGACGCGGGATATGGCGCGCTGGAACTGGCGTTTGCGCTGGAAGGCGAATTGAGCCCCTCCAGCCCGCGGGTCACGTGCGATCGGCTGCGCAACGCCGCGAGCAAGATCGGCATCGAGGTTCAGAGCGTCGCGAGCGGAATGTCGTGGGCGGTATCACCCACGCATGCTGATCCGGAGGTGCGGAAGCGATCGATTGCAATTCATACCGATGCGATGCAACGCGCCGCGTGGCTCGGGGCGGAGGCCATGCTCTTCGTTCCGGGGGCGGTGAAGATTCCGTGGAACGCGGAATATCAGCCGGTGCCGTACGAGAACGCGGTGAAATGGGCGAAGGAAGCGGTGCAGAAACTGGCGGAGTCGGCGGAGAAATTCGAAGTCGATCTCTGCGTCGAGAATGTCTGGAACGGCATGTTCTATTCGCCGATCGAATTCGCGAGTTTCGTCGATGGCATCGGCTCATCGCGCGTGGGCGTGTATTTCGATGTCGGGAACGTGCTCGGCTATCACCAGCATCCGCCGCACTGGATCAAGTACCTCGGCACGCGCATCCGCCGGGTGCACATCAAGGATTTCAAGAATTCCGTCGGGACGCTGGCGGGGTTCTGCGATCTGCTCGAAGGCGACGTGCCGTTCGCGGATTCGATGAAAGCGCTGCGCGAGATCGGTTACGACAAGACGATCATCGCTGAAATGATGCCGCCAGCGCCGGGGTTGCTCGAGCGAACGAGTGTCGCGATGGATAAGATCCTGGCGATGTGAGGGTGCCGAAAATACGTAAATACGTAATTACGTAAAGAATGCTCGCCATTCCTTTACGTAATTACGTATTTACGTATTTTACGCCTCATGTCCGATCTGTTTTCCGATCGTCTCCTCGATGCGATCGTCCAAAAAGGTTCGCCGATCTGCGTCGGCATCGATCCGATTTTTGATCTGCTCCCCGACGCCGTTGCAGGCGATTCGCGGACGCGCAACGCGAACGACGCGGAGGCGTCGATCGACGCGATCTTCGCGTTCACGACGAAAGTTCTCGAGATCGTCGCGCCGCACGTGCCGATCGTGAAGTTTCAGTCCGCCTACTTCGAGAAATATCTCTGGGAAGGCGTCGAGGCGTATTACAGCCTCGTGCAGGAGGCGAGCGAGATGGGCCTGCTCGTCATCGGAGACGTGAAACGCGGCGACATCGGCTCGACGAGCGGCGCGTACGCCGGGGCGCATCTTGCCCCGCCGATGTTTGACGAGATGGAAGAAGTTGTCACGCCGGATGCGATCACGATCAATCCGTTCTGTGGGCTCGATTCGATCGAGCCGTTCGTGAAAACGGCGAAGGATTACAGCAAGGGGCTGTTTGTGCTCGTGCGGACGAGCAATCCAGGATCGGTGCAGTTGCAGGATGCGAAGCTGGAGGACGGCCGAACGTTCAGCGAAATGCTCGCGGACAATCTGAACGCGATCGCGACGGACGCGGCGCTCGTTGGCGACAGCGGATACAGCTCACTCGGCGCCGTGGTCGGCGCCACGCAAACACACACGATGGAGTCGTTGCGAAAACGCCTGCCGAAGTCGATCTTCTTGTTACCGGGTTACGGCACGCAAGGGGCGACCGGCGAGATGACGAAGGCGGCGTTCACGGATGGCAAAGGCGCGATCGTCTCCGCAAGCCGCAGCATTCTCTACGCGCATCGCGATGAGAAATACGCGGGAAAGAGCTGGGAAGATGCGGTGGGAGGCGCGGTGCGCGCGATGCAAGATGATCTGTCAACGATCACCCGCTGAAAAGCGCCGTCTACCTTGTAGGGTCCGCTTCAGCGGACCGGGTATTACGTTGTGCGCGCAGGAACAGTAACCGGTCCGCTGAAGCGGACCCTACAAAGCTTGTGAGTTGATAACGAGACTCACTGCCTCAGCGGAGCTGAGGCGGCCGCGGCGCTTTGATCACGCCGCTTTCGTATCGATGTCGGTGCCTTCGATTTCTTTCATCGCGGCGAATTTGAGGCCGACTTCGAACCAGCCATCCTTGTACGCGCGGCAGCGCATCACCAGGCCTTCATCGACGCGGCTGAGCGAACCGTGGCCTTGCAGGTAGAGTCGGACGGTTTCGCCGGG
>JAICIO010000202.1 GCA_025924315.1 Phycisphaerae bacterium | reverse complement strand
CGTCCGACTGCGCCCGTCGTACCTCCAACTGCGGCCCGGCCGATTCCGGGGCTGGGGACTGTCCGGGTCACACCGACCCCTGCCGCTGAAGCGACCGGGCCTCAAGAAGAAGTCTCGACGCCAGTCTCGAATCGACCGGTTCTTCCATCCAGCATTCCACAGGTGTTCATTCCGCTTCGCTCCGAGCAACCGCAAGGCGCGCAGCTTCTTTATCGTCCGATGGTCATCGGCAGTGCGAACGTTTACTTCAACGATCCGAGGAAGGGCTTGGACGTGAATCACTCCGTTGTTTTCGGTGCAAGACTCTCGGACGGGCCGGTCGTCCTCGACTGGCAAAGCGGCGAAGAACTGGATATTGCCGAAGCGGATCTTGAACGCGAACCTCAGGCAAACTGCGCATTCGCCCCGGTCCCTCAGCCGGCGACGCAGGTGAAGAATTATGAGGCGTGGAAAAAGTCGCTGCAGGAGGCGCTCTATCGCACGAGCAAGCTGCATCTGCTGCGATCGACGGGATTGAAAGTCGTGTCCAACCCTGGCGAGAGCGAGCGCGACTTCCGCGTGCGTCTTCGCCAGATCGCCCGCGAAAATCGCGACGGACAGGTGGATAAGCTTCGGCAGAAATACGCCCCGAAATTCGCCGCCATCCAGGAGCGCATCCGCAAAGCGCAACTGGCGATGGACCTGCAGCAGAAACAGGCGACGGCGAGCAAGGTTCAAACCGTCATCTCCGTCGGTGCGACGATCCTCGGCGCATTTCTCGGCCGCAAGACGATCAGCACGGGAACGGTCGGCAAGGCGACGACGGCCGCCCGCGGGGTGGGACGATCGGTGAAGGAAACCGAAGACGTCGATCGCGCCGAACAAAACGTCGCCGCCATCAAAGGGCAGCTCGACGCGCTTGAGCAGCAACTTCAATCCGAAATCTCCGAGATCGACGCCGACATCAATAAGGCTGCGGACGAACTGGAAACCGTTCCGCTCAAGCCGAAGAAATCGGACATCACTATTCGCACGGTCGCGCTCGCGTGGTCGCCCTATTGGAAAACCGCCGACGAAGAAACGCCGGCGTGGAAGTGATTACATCCCCGCTGCGCGCATTGCATAGATCAACAGGCACAATCCAACAATGACTTGTGACGCAACTGCCATCGGCAACGCGTGCGGAAGCCGCAGGTAACGCTTGTGCGCTTGCCACAACCGATAAGCCACATATCCTCCGAAAAGGACGGCCGTGGCGAACACCGGCAGCAGGAATGGAAACGCGATGAAGTAGGCAACCCGCCGGGGAAGAAGCTCTAGAATTCGATACAGACCATCGGGTGGAAAGAGGACGAGCGCCGCGCCAAAGATCGCGGCGGCGTCACACGAATAGATGACACAGCGCAGTACCTGCGATGAACGAATCCGCGCCTGGTTCAACGACGCGCGGCAGAGCATCAGCACCGCGAATGTGGCCCACGGCCATGCGAGGAGCGAGACGAATAGCGGCAGGATTGGCATCCGATACGACTGCATTCGCATCGATTGAATCCACACCCTCTCCCATGATGGGTTCGTCAGGATGTTGGTGTAAGCGGCGATCGATCCGTAAGAGGTAATAATCGCCTTGTACATCGGATCTGTCGGCGGGAGCGACTGGTAGATGTTCGCCAGCGACTGTCCCTGTTGCGCCAGGGAATCGCGCGTCGCGAGCAGTTGTCGAAGGAGGATAGGCACGAACAACAAAGTGAGGACAGCACTGGTCGCAACCCAGTAGAGCACGAGCCGCAGCGGGCGAATCCGCTCATGCGGCTTCAGGATGGTGAAAAATCGCGCGGGCCGCCAGCCTGCAAGAAACGTCTTCGCGAACGACCATGCGTTCCGATTGGGATAGCTCTCAAACAGAAACGGATGCTTCTCGCGTGCGCGTTGTTTCAGTTCCTCCCAATCAAACCGATGCCCGCACTCCGGACACCGCGGTTGGGTCAGCCCGCGAAGGTCGTAATCGCACAGCGGGCAGTTGATGCTTTCAGCGGAGCCCTCGGTCGGTTGTACAGGCAGGTCAATTGAACTCATCACCTCCACACGTCGTGATTTATGCCAAACCGGACATGCTGCCTTACGTGAGTCTGGAATGCGGCTTGTTGTGCGGCCGCTTGCGGTTTCGCAGGTCAAAGCTGCACTGCGCGAAACCGCAAGCGAAAGGAGTGGAGACGGCGATCGTTGATTCCGCGCTCGCTGGCCGAGCGGCTATTCGGTCTTTGACCAGCATTCGACGCGGATCGGTTCGTAGCTGCTGCCCGGGATATCACCGTAAAGGCCGAGCATCCGAAACGATTCGCATGCGACTGGCGCCGGAGCGACCTCGACGGCTGCGCTCGCGGGCACCGGCTTCTCGGCGTCGAGCCGATCTTGGATCTTCAATCCGAGCACTTCGCCGAAAACCATGGCAATCCTCCAATGATGGTGACTTACGATTCGGGTGGGTTCGAGGCAAATGCAGGCGCAGCGTCCTATAAATTCATGGAAGCGGACGCGTCGCGCGGCGCAGGCGATCCCACACGGCCGCCCACTCGGGCGTTTCAGGAGGAGACTGGACGTAAATTGCGCGAAGGTTGAGATCGTCCAGCTGGCGAAGAGCGGCGTACAAATCGTGAGCATACGCGGCGGGGTCATTTGCCAAGCTGATCGTTCGCTCGCTCGGTGAGGTCGTATCGCCAATGATGAGCATGCCGACGTCATCGCCACTGATCCGATCGCGCTGTGCACGCTCAAACCGAAACGCCGGCGTTCGCGGGGCGTAGTGAATTTCATGCTGACCTGGCGACGGCGCGGGGCTGCTGCTGTGCGTGACGATCGTGTTCATCTCGATCGCGCCGATGAACGTTTCGATCTGCTCGCGGGTAATATCGCCAGGTCGGAGGATTCGCGGCGTCGTCGTGGTCAGGTCGAGCACGGTCGATTCGATGCCGACGCGGCAGGGCCCACCGTCGATGATGAGCTCGACGTCGCTGCCGAATTCCCGCCGCACGTGTTCTGCGGTGGTGGGGCTCACGTGCGTCGAGCGGTTGGCGCTCGGCGCCGCGATGGGTCCATCGAATTTCCGAATGAGTTCGATCGCGATCGGATGATCCGGCATTCGAAGGGCGACGGTATCGAGGCCCGCCGTCGCTTCCGGCACGATCTCCTTCGTCTTCGGCAACACAAGCGTGAGCGGCCCGGGCCAGAAATTCTGCGCCAGCACCCGCGCCTGGTGCGGCCAACGCGCCGAATACAGCTTCGCCATCGCCACGCCCGACACGTGAACGATCAGCGGATTCGTTGAAGGCCGTCCCTTTACCGCGAAAATCTTCTTGATCGCGCTACTGTTGCGCGCGTCGGCGCCCAGCCCGTAAACCGTTTCCGTCGGAAACCCCACGAGCCCGCCACGTCGAAGCAGCTCAGCAGCCTGATCGATCTCATTCATCGCTCGACAATCTCCTGATCGATCAACCACTGCTTCGCGGCGGTCGAATCCGAGCAAATCAGGAACACCTCCTGCACGGTGCCCGTGCCGGTAAACAAGCACTTCAACCCCGCGTCGGTCGGATATTGCACCTTAAAGCTCGGCGGAGTTTTTCCGCGGCGCACTTTGATCCGGCCAGGAACGATTCGCGAGACGTGCGGACAATTCTTCACGATTCGATCGAGGATTTTGTCGAGTCCTCCGACGCGCCCGTGCTGTCGTTTGATCCGCCCGAATTTCATCGCTCGATTATAGCGGATCGCGCATTTATGATGCGCTGCTCGAAGCCTGCCCCTGCGGGGCACCGCTAAACGAAGCAAAAAATCGTTTAGCGGCGTCCCGAAGGGACGGGCGCCCCGGCAGTCTCAATGAAAGGATCTGCATGCCCGAAAATGCCCCACTGAAATCCGGTCAACCCGCGCCCGAGTTCGAGTTGATGAATCAGAGCAAAGAGAAAGTGAAACTGTCCGACTTCCGCGGGAAAAAGAAGGTTGTGCTGCTGTTTTATCCGATGGATTTTTCGCCCGTCTGCACGACCGAACACTGCACGTTTGGTCCGCAGCTCGGAAACATCAAAGGTCGGGAAGATGCGGTGGTCTTCGGCGTGAGCTGCGACAGTCCTTTCTCGCACGACGCGTACAAGAAGCAGTACAACATTCCGTACGATTTGCTTTCCGATCCGACGCGGAAGATGGCCAAGGCCTACGGCATGTGGGCCGGCGAAGAGCCGTACAATTGCACGAAACGCGGGACGGTCGTGGTCGACAAGGACGGCAAGATCAGCTTCTACCAGGAAGTGGCGATGCGCGAGCCGCGAAAGGTTGAGGATTTATCAAAAGCAGTTGCCATCGAAATCGCCGAGGAGAATCGCGATCACGAGTTTGGGCAATCGGTGTGAAGACGACAAGTGGAAGAGGAACCCACAAAACTGGACTACGCGGCGCGACCATGGTCGCGTGTATGGGCACGGTCACGATGGTTCTGGACGACTGTTGCGATTGCTGCAGCGTTCGTCACGGTCGGCGGAGAATGCATCCGGCATCGTCGGATCGGCCGTGAACTGATTGATACGTTAATCGCGTACACTGTTCTTATCTGTCTCGTCGCATGGACAACGCGGAAAAAAAGGTAGCTAGGGCAGTTGAGCTTCGAGCGCGCCTGTTGTCACAGAAGCCATTCTAGAAGGAGTGAGTAATGTCGATCGGATCTGAGCAGGTGAAGCAGTTCAAAGAGCAGGGCTACACGTCCTCGCCGACGTTTTTCAATGAGCGCGAAGTCCGCGCGATGAGGGCGGAGCTGGGGCGACTGCGCCGCGAGGGGGCATTTCGCAACGTAACGACCGACGGCGATGGAAAGACGCAGTCGAAGACGAACGAGAATCTGCAGATTTGCCCGCTCTATACCAAGAGCACGTTCTTCCGCGCGCTCGCGTTTCATCCGAAGGTGCTTGCGACGATCCCGCAGCTCATCGGCGATCCCGTCGTGCTTCATCTCGATCAGGTGTTCCTGAAACCAGCGCGGCATGGTTCCGGCACAAGCTGGCATCAGGACAATGCGTACTTCAAGATCGAACAGCCGACGCGCGGCACCGCGATGTGGATCGCGGTGCACGATGCGACGCTCGCGAACGGAACGATTCGCGTCGTGCCGGGGCTGGATGTCGCCAATTCAAAGCTCGAGCACTCGCGCGATCCGCACAGCGACCATCACATCCGCTGCTATCCGGACGAGAGCAAGCAGGTGCCGATCGAACTGCCGGCGGGAGGCGTCGCGTTCTTCTGCTACGGGACCCCGCACGCGACGGGCGCCAACAACACGGACAAAGACCGCGCCGGCGTCGCGTTTCATTTCCTGCACCAGAGCTGTTACACCGATGAACTGCGCAGCCGTGCGAAACCAATCGGCACAATGCTCACCGGCCCGGAAGCGTCGGGTGGTTTGAAAGAGTACGGCGAGAAGATTCAGGGGACGTGGGACTCGGAAGTGGAGAAAGCGCTGGAGAACGAGGCGGTGGCGGTGTGAAGGAATGGTGATTGGTTATTGGTGATTGATGAAGCAGCTATTGGATTATTGATTCGTGATTAATGGCCACCGCTGTGATTAATCAATAATCAATAATCAATAATCACCAGCCGCTTCGATCAGTCACCAATCACCAATCACCAGCTACACCTGCATGATCTCCGCCCGCTTTTTCTCGATGAGCTCGTCGATCTTTGTCTCGAACTGCTTGGTCAATTCCTGAACCTGCTCCTTGCCTTTTTCCGCTTCGTCTTCCGTGAGCAGTCCGCCTTTTTGCTCGGTCTCGATGATCTTATTTGCATCGCGGCGGGCGTTGCGGATGTTGATCTTGGCTTCCTCCGCGAACTTTTTGCACTGGCCGGCGAGTTGCAGGCGGCGGTCTTGTGAGAGCGGGGGGAGGATCAGGCGAAGCTGCTTGCCGTCGCTGTGCGGGGTGAGACCGAGCTTGCTGTCGTTGACCGCCTTTTCAATCGCGCGCAGATCGCCGGGGCTGAACGGCTTGATCAGAATCTGCGTCGCCTCCGGCACGCTGATGTTCGCGATCGAGCGGATATCCGTCGGCGAGCCGTAGTAGTCCACCTTGATGTTCTCGACGATTGCGGGATTCGCCCGCCCGGTGCGCACCCCGCGCAGCTCGTGATGGAGATGCTCCATCGCCTTTTCAAAGTGCATTTCCAAGTCCAGTAAAGCATCGTCGACGGGCATAGGCAGAGTCCTTTTCGAGTGAGCCGTTAATCGTAAAGGCTGAGGCGATTTGCATCAACGGAGGCGGGTCGTTGAGTGAAATCCGAATTCCGAAACCCGAATTCCGAATCAATGGTCAAATGATCGAATGATCAAATCACGAAATGAGCCAACCTGTTCGGGCATTGGAGCCTTCGGTCATTGATTCGTCATTCGGGTTTCGGAATTCGGGCTTTTCGACTCAAAAAGATTATCCTTGCAGTATCCGAATGACATGTTACCTTCCGGTCACATGTGAAAAAGCGACAGTTGGATCGCGTCTGGAAGGCGCTTTCGGATCGAACCCGCCGATCGATGATGGATCTCCTGGCGGAGAAGGAGCGGACCACCGGTGAATTGGCCGCCGCGTTCCCGAAGCTCTCTCGCTTCGCGGTGATGAAGCATCTGCGCGTCTTGCAACGCGCGGGATTGCTCGTCACGCGTCGCGAAGGGCGCTTGCGGTGGAATCAGTTGAATGTCGTTCCGCTGCGTGAAGCGACTCGGCGGTGGCTCAGTCGCTATGAATCGCTGTGGGCGGATGCGCTGATCGATATTCGCGACGAGGCGGAGCGGGATGATTCGAAATGAATTGTAGGGTGCGCTTCAGCGCACCGGTTATTGATGGCGCGCACAGAATGAATAACCGGTGCGCTGAAGCGCACCCTACGCAGACGGAGATCCAAAATGAGAACCTTTAAATTGATCGCGGTAATGTGCGCCTTGATGTTGGCAGCTGTGCCGATGCTTCGGGCGGGAGATGCGAAGACTGGCGAGAAAGCGCTCGATCAACTGAAAGCGCTGGCGGGGACGTGGGTTTCGGAAAAGCCGGGGCAGGACGGCAAGCCGATGACCACCATTTTCAAAGTCACGTCCGGTGGGACGGCAGTTGAGGAAACGCTGTTCGCCGGTTCGGATCACGAAATGATCGACATGTACACGGTCGAAGACGGCAAAGTTGTGCTCACGCATTACTGCATGATGGACAACCAACCGCGGATGCAGCTCACGTCGAGCGAAAACGGCACGATGAAGTTTGAGTTCGTCTCCGGCGGAAATATGAAGTCGCGCGATGAATCGCACATGGATTCGGTCGACCTGAAGATCGACGGCGACAAGCTCACCGAGAAGTGGACGAACATGGCCGATGGGAAGACGACGGAAGTTGTGTCGTTCGCGTTTAAGAAGAAGTCATAGCGTTTGGACCAACTGGGAGGGCGAGGCTCCTGCCGAGCCGGTTTTGTGGATGCACGGTGCGGCTCG
>JAICIO010000201.1 GCA_025924315.1 Phycisphaerae bacterium | reverse complement strand
TTTGTAGGGTCCGCTTCAGCGGACCGGTTATCCGCCTTTTCACGCGGAAGAAATAACCGGTCCGCTGAAGCGGACCCTACAAAACCGGCAAAGCACAATAAAAAAGAGCGGCCCAAATCGCTTGAGCCGCTCCCATCCTAAAACAAGTTTGACTTCATCCGCAGCGCGCGAAACTTACGTCGACGAGCTGCCGGTCTCGTTGGCGTTGCTTTCGGGCATGACCGATTCCACCGCGCCGACAACCGCCCCTGCGGTGGTCGCGACGACTTTGGTCACGGTATCGACGGCCGCCCCGGCCTTTTCCTTCACCTGCGACATGACCTGCTTCGCCTTCTTCATCGGCTTGGCCATGCGCTTCATCACCCCGCGCGACGCCTTCTTCGCGGTTTTCTTGGCGGATTTCTTAATCGCCTTCTTCGAGGTCTTCTTCGAAGCCTTCTTTGTGGCCTTCTTGCTGCTCTTGCCCTTCGCTCCACCCGTCTTCCTGCCGGACGATTTCTTCATCCTCCGCTTCGCCGACTTCTTCGCCATTTCTTTCTCCTTGTGTTGATCGGTTGTTGACGCTCGTGCGTCTTCTTATCAGATTCTAACGTGATTGAGCGAATCGCAGCGATAATTGTGACAGTCGCCCGGCATTCAGTACGCCTAGGCTCTTGGTGGCATCCCGGCGCGCCGGGACCTGTGATGCGGCGAGGTACTCCTCGACGCAGATCGGCCGCCGAGGACGGCGTCCCATCACCGACAGGAATGTCGGTGCCACCGAAAACGCTTGCATCGGAAGGATGCGCTGGAAAGCTATGTTTCTCATCGTCGATGACCAGATCGAGCAGCGGGTGTATCGGCTGGATCCGATGGGTCCCAGCACACCGATCCTGATCGGCAGCGGCGCGGACGTCGCCATTCCCTTCGCCTCCGAAAACGTCGCCGAGCACCATTGTGGCGTGTTTATGAGCGGGGGGCACTGGTTCGTGAAGGACCTGGGCAGCGAGAGCGGCACCTTCGTGAACGGCGTGCAGGCCCGCTTCAGTACACCGATTATCGCCGGCGACCGCATTACGCTTGGCGAGTACCAAGGCGCGCCGTCGATGGTGTTCTCCGAGACCAAACCGCCCAAGCCCGGCGACGCGGAAGGCTTCGACAGCGATCTGATGCCGCTGCCGCAGGTTCACGACGAACTGGCCCAGCCATTCAATCCCGGCATCCAGCAAACGCCGGTATCGGACTACACAGCCCCGGGGCGCAAAACCGGCATGTCCCCCGAAGCCGTGCTGGCCGGCGGGCTGGTGATGCTGGTCCTCCTCGCGATCGGCGTCTTCTTCATCTACCGCCTGTCCGAATCGAAACAGAACGCGATCGCCGTCGCGAACACGCCACCGCCAGCCCCGGCCACGATGCCGGTCAAAGTGATTGTTGTCCCGGCGCCAAAGCCGGTTCCCACTGCGCCGGTCACACCCGCCCAATCCGCACCCACGCAACCAGGTGTCGACCCGCGCGCGAGCGACGAAGACTGGAAAAAAGTAGACGAAGCCCACCGCATGGCCGCGCCGGCCGTCGCCATCCTCGCCTACGACGACTACCGCAGCCGTCATCCCGACACCGAATGGAAAAAGGACCTCGACGCCTACACCGACGACGCCCTCGATCGCATCTGGTGGCAGCGCCTCAAGGATGTGATTACTGAGCAGGCGAACCTCCACAAGCAACTCCAGCCGCTGGAAGCTCACTTGAAAGAACTGAGCGCGACATCATCCGACCCGAAGCGCAAGCAGGAATTGACCGATCAAATCGCCGATTTGAAGAAGCACCTGAAAGATCTGGAAGCCGAGCAGTTCGTCACAATGAAGTACACGCGCGCGGAAGTGCCGGACATCTACGACTCGACGCAGCTCGAGGCATTAAGAAAAGAGCGCGATCCCGCGGCTTATGAGGCATGGAAGAAGGAAGTGCTCGCGTCGATCCGCAAGACGAGAGGGTCGTTGCCGTGGTGAAGCTTGTGATTGGTGAGTGGTGCGTGACAACTGCGTCATGCAGCAATCACCAATCACCAATCACCACGTTCTACTTTCGCCCATCACTCCACTCCAAATTCTCCAAATGCCGCTGAATGTCGCCGGCGCTTTGGAATCTCGCGAGAATGAGCGAATCTTTCAATCCGCGAATGATTTCTTTCACGACCTTCGGCTGCTTCGTGTAGTTCTCCCGGCCGCCGACGATTGTGTAGAACACCTGGATCAGGTTCAGCACGTCCTTGTGGATTTTGCTCTTGGTCGGTTTGCCAAGATCGAAGAAGTCGAGCAGCTTCACCTCGAATCCGATTCCCTGCCGGCGGATCATGATGTTGTCGTCGTGAATGTCGCCGTGATATTCCCCGCGCGCGTGAATCGGCGCGATGCCACGCGCCAGCGCATAAAGGATGTGCAGCGCTTCAAACGTGGTCAGTCGATGCCGCGGTTGGGATGCGAGAAACTCGCTGAGCTTTTGTCCTTCGACCAATTCGCTGATCACCACCGTCACCTTCCGCCGCTTCACCCAGGCGATTTCCTGGTGATGGTATTGCATGAGGATGGGACAGTGCCGCAGTGCATCGAGCTTCCGCGCATAAGCGATCGCCGACTTGCCCATCGGATCGCGATGCGGGTAGTAAAATTTTGCCGCCCGCCGGATGCCGGTATTTCGTTCGACGATGCCGTAGACTTCGCCTTCCCACCCGCTTCCCAGCAACCGTTCAATGACGTATTTCCCCGCGATCGTGCGACCGGCGGGGAAATCAAACCGCTTGGGTTTTTTGCTGGGGCGGTACATAGCGAGCGGGGATCATCGGGAGGTGGGCGAGAGGCGTCAATAAGCCTTTGACCATTTCGCGGCGCGGGCCTGCCCCGCGCGAGCGTCAATCGCCTCCGCGGCGTCCGCGCGGGGCTGGCGCCGCGGATAAATGTGGCAAAAATCCCCCATCTTCAAATCGACGAGATTTATAACGACCTGCCACTCCGACCGTCAGTAAGATATTGAAGCGATGGACTTTCTGAAAAGTGTGACAGGTAAGGTGATTAGCGGAATCGTCGCCTTGATCGTGATCGCGGGCGGAATCTCGTGGTGGCGCACCGACCCCGCCACGCGCGACATGCTCGTGACCGGGGGTGGCCGGATTGCCAGTTGGCTCGGCATAGTGCTGCTGATCCCGTGGGCGACGTTTTTTGTGATCGGCAAAGTCGCGAAAACCGAAAGCAACGCCGCGGGCGCCGCCCTCATCGCGGGTTACACGATTCTCGAAACCGTGCTTCTCGCGTGGCTTTTTCGGTGGCATATGCCCAATAGCACGGCGTGGACATTTTTACTCGTCGGCGGACTCTTCGCCGGCGTCTACAATCTGTTCACCTGCGATTGGATCGCGGAGAAAGTGGTGGGATGAAAGTTCGAAATTCGAAATTCGAGATTCGAGACAATGGCGAATGTCCAAATGTTCGAAACAATCTGGGTTTCGGTCATTGGGAATTGGAATTTGTTTCGTATTTCGAGTTTCGAATTTCGAGTTTTTGAGGTCAGGACATGCCCAACCCGGGCCAGCGAATTGGCGAATACATTCTCGATGCGAAAGTCGGCGGCGGGGCCTTCGGCGAGGTTTGGCGCGCGCATCATCACGTCTGGGTCGATCAGCTCGTCGCGATCAAGATCCCGACCGATCCGCAGTACGTTCGCAACCTCCAGCGCGAAGGGGCGGCCATTCACGGTCTCATCCACCCGAACATCGCCCGCGCGCTCGGCTTCGATCCGTACGCCGATCCCGCATACCTCACGATGGAGTACGTCCCCGGCACGAGCCTGCGGCCGTTGATCCGTCCGAAGACGCTTTCCGTGAACGATTCGCTCGCGATCTTGAAGCAAGTGCTGGCGGGCCTCTCGCACGCGCACAAATCCGGCATCATCCATCGCGATATGAAGCCGGAGAATATCCTCATCAACGAGCAGGCGAAAACGCTCGGATACGCTTCGCCGGGCATGGTGAAGGTGACCGATTTCGGCCTCGGCAAAGTCGCCAGCGAAACCGCCGCCCAGTCGATTGCATATTCGCAATCAATTCATGACAACGCCGGCCGAGAACTGGCCGGCACGATCGACTACATGGCCCCGGAAGTGCGATCGGGCGGAGAAGCCGAAGCGCGAAGCGACCTGTACGCCTGCGGAGTGATCCTCTTCGAGATGCTGACCGGCGAGCGTCCCGCGGGGACGGAAGTGCCCAGTGACGTGAATCCATCGATCCCAAAATATCTCGACGACGTCTTCCGCCGCGCCTACACGCGTCTCGAGAAGCGCTTCGCCAGCGCCGACGATTTCGCGAACGCGTTGCATGTGGCGCCGCCACCGATCGTCGCACGTCCGCCGGTGATCGCGCCGTCTCCGGGCGTTCGCGGTGGAGCGCGACAATGCCCCTCGTGCCGCGGATCGGTCGATGCGTCCGACCAGTTCTGCATGCACTGCGGTAAACAGCTCGTGCACACGATCAAGCGATGCCCGAAGTGCGGCGCATATCCGGATGCATCGGATCGGTATTGCATTTTTTGTGGAGAAGGACTTCCGGTTGGCGCGCTGACGTAATCGTTTTGTAGGGTCCGCTTGAGCGGACCGGTTATTCGCCGTTTCGAACAGAAGAAATAACCGGTCCGCTGAAGCGGACCCTACGCGAGAGACAAGCATCGAACGATGATCGAATCGATCTTCATCTTCATCGCCGTTATCGCGATCACCGCGTTGATCTTCGGTGGATGGCTCGTCGTCACGATCATCCGCGGGATTATTCGCCTCGCAATGTATTTGTTCGACATCGATGGGCAGCGCGCGCGTCCGATGCCACTGCCGGGTCAAAACAGCGCGACGTGTCCGCAGGCGAATTGCCGCGCGCCGAATCCAGCCGGCGCGGCGTTTTGCAGACGGTGTGGGCGACAAATGCCGCGGGCACAACGCGTCACTGTGCGACGCGCCGCGATGTGGTAATCTCTCCTCTGGTGAGCAACCTCGATCCCACAACCCCGCCGACGCCACGCCCCGACACGCTCGCGGGCGCCGTGCTGATCAGCCTCTCGCGGCCGTTTACTGATTTCTTTTCGTGGGGACTTCTCCGCACGCTGATCCTGGGCGCGATCACCTTCGGCGTCGCTCCGCTGCTCGCGCTTTCAAAACGTTTGGGCCACAGCACCTCGCTCGAGCGAACGCAGTTCTGGCACCTGGCGGAATGGATGCGAACGAACTGCGGTGAAGATGCCGCCCCGTTGGTCGAGAACGCGGAGAAGATCCGCCTCAACCCGCTGCTGAAAATCCTTCAGCCGCTCTGTGCGTTTGTCGCGCTCTTCGTGCTCCTCTTCGCGGCGATTCATTACGAGCCGACATTTGGCGAACTGCTCGACAGCACGTATCGATACTTCCCCGCGTCGGCGAATGATTCGGCGCCGAGCTTTGCAGATGGGCTGTTTGCCGCGTGGGCGATTCCGCTGGGCATCGGATACATCAGCCTCTGGCTCGGCATGCAGCTTCAACACAATGCGTCCAGGCGATTCGTGCGGATGTACGACGTCTTCGCGACGCGCGAAGGTGCGAGCACCGTGCCGACCCCGCGGCCGTCGCTGGGCCTGCGGCCGCTGTGGCTCACCGGCGGGATTCTGCTCTCGATGGGCGGGGCGTTCTGGGCGATTCCGATGATGCTGGCAGCCGCGGCTCAGAGGCGATATACCTCCCGTATCGGCGTCGCGACGCGTCATCGCCTCGCGCAAAGCGTCCGCGAAATCATGCAGACGCACCGCCCGGAAATGAACGTGCCGATGCCCGTGACACTGCTGCGAACGTGCCCCGGCGAGCGCTGCGCCGCGAAGATTCCACCCGGCGCGAATTACTGCCCGCGATGTGGCACCGCGACGGGCGTGGCGCTGGTGGCGTGACCGATGAGAGGGATTGTTCATTGAAGACTGTTCATTGTTCATTTCGCGATTCGGCAATGAACAATGAACAATCAACAATGAACAATTGAATCATGTGGTACATGTACAAAATCCTCGCGGTCGTCGGATGGTACTGGACCGCGTTCGTCGCGCTGTTTCTGGCGATTCGGTTGATTCCGTGGAAGAAGCGAGTTTCGAAAGGATTCGAAGTCGTTCATCATGAAAACAAGCTCTGATCCATCCGTTCATCGCCAGCGCGAGCAGCAGCTCATCGCGCACATCGAGCGCCTGCTGACGGACTCGCGCTTCCGCCTCGACACCAGCGCCGGCGCGCGCTCCGTCACCACGATGATCCAGTCCGTCAGCAAAAGCGACAAAGGCACCGACGTCAAACGCCAGATGACCGAGCTGAACAAACCCGACCGCGAGCTCCAGGAGCAGATGCCGATCGGCGAAGTGCTCGAAGTCACGCTGTCGCAGAAGGCGCTGCTCATCTTCAAGAAGACCGTCGGTCGGCTGCGCGTCGTGTGCGTGTCACCCACGCGCACGCTCATCCGCGGTGGTGAGCCGGCGCCGATGACGAGTGCCGAAGTGAACAAAATCCTCGGCGAGCAACCGCCACCGCTCGGTGGCGCGCCGACGACCATCGTGCTCCTCTCGACCAGCGGCTTCACCATTGACGCGCATGAAGTGACCGATCGTCGCGCCGATCGCACGGTCGTGCTCGTCGAACCGAACGACGCCGGCGGATGGAGCACGTGGGGTCCGCCGGAAAAGAAGCAGCTCGTCGATCTCTTAGATCCCGAGGCCGACACCGAGAAGCGCAATCGCCTCGAACAGTACATCAACGAACAAAAAGCCGAGATGCTGACGAGCGGCGTCGCGAGCGATCGCATCGCCGCCAAGTTGCAGCTGCCGCTGCAATGGGTTGAAAGCGAGCTGAAGAACTTCGCGAAGGAATCCGCCGGCCTGTCCGCCAAGCGGCTCGACGGCCGGGTCGTTCTCTTCCGCGAAGGTTCTTCTTCGCCCGCGGGCTCGACGGGAGGTGCCATGCCACTCGTGGACAAGATTCGCTCCATCTTTTCGCTCAAAGGCGCGACGGAGAAGAAGATTTCCTTCCTCTCCGAGCGCCGCACCGCGCTCAGCCAGCAGCGCGACCGATCGTACGAAGAGATCGGCACGCTCGAGAAAAAAGACGCCGAGCTCACGCAGCAGTTCAAGGAAACCACGAGTCCCGTGACGCGCCGCCGGATCACGAGCCAGCTTGTGCAGCTGCGCAAAGACCTCGAGCGTCGGCAGCAACTCATCACCGTGCTCAACCAGCAGGTGAACGTCGTCAGCACGCACCTGCACAACTTGGAACTCACGCAACAAGGCAAGCAGGCCAAACTCCCCGACAGCGAAGAAATCGCCAGCGATGCCGCCGCGGCCGAGGAAATGCTCGCCCAATTGCAGGCCGACAACGAAGTCGCCGATTCCGTCGGCGGAATCGCCCACGCCGGCATGACCGACGAAGAACGCGCACTCTACGAAGAACTGGAAAAAGAAGCCGGCGGCTCTGAAACAACCGCCGTGAAACTCGACAACGTCGAATCGCCGGGTGAAGAAGAAGCGGAATCGCCGTCGTCATCGTCAACCGCGCGCACGGAACCGCGACGCTCTGAACCCGAAGCGGGATAACAACGGGAG